>NZ_JBSGBQ010000035.1:0-97537 GCF_053601335.1 Amycolatopsis sp. NPDC004747
TCAACGGCGCGAAGATCCTGTGCGGCAACATCCCCACCAAGAACGCCACCGTCTTCGTGATCGACAAGGTGCTGACCCCGGGCACCAACAAGTAGCACCGGCTTGGCCGCCGACGGGTGGCCGGCACCGGACGGTCACTCCGGGCTCCCAGTCCTCCTGGAGCCTGGGGTGGCCGTCCTTCGCTCGTCTTGGGACAGCGATCGCAGTCTGGCGGCGGGTAGCAGGAGATCCGCCGCCGGGGACGCCGAAGCGGCGGCGTCCGCCGGTCGCCGCCACCGCCGGATCACTCCCGGGCCGTGTCGGCGACCGGCCCCCGGGGTGCGCTCAGGGGCAGAGGGGAAAGACCGTGATCGGCACCAGCGCCCAGACCACTTTCCCGCCGTCTTCGGCGCGTACGCCCCAGTCGAGAGACAGTTGCTCGACCAACCGGAGCCCGTACCGCCCCGATCCGGGGCGGCACGCCCGCACCTCTGTGACGTCCCGACCGCGGTCGCCGACTTCGACCAGCAGGTGCTCGGCCTCGCGGACGACGTGCAGTTCGCGGGCCCCGGTGGTGTGCCGGTAGGCGTTCCCGACGAGCTCGTCGATGACGAGGAGAACACCTCCGAACCGATCCGCGGCACCCGCTCCGAAGGTCAGCGACGCGGTGACGCGCGAGCGCACCTCGCGAAGGTCCGGAAGGTCGTCGAGGGCGACCCTGGTTTCGGCCGCCCCGGCGACCCGGCGGGTGAGCTCGGCCAGGCCCTCGTCGAAATCCCTCACGGAAACGGCCTTCCCTCGGTACCGGTGCACCTCGTGGTTCGGGCCGGCCTGCCGAGCGGATTGGTTGCGTCGTTCAGCCAATCGAGTGGTCGACCCGTTCCCGGCCGTCCCACCCGATGCGAGTCGCGAATCCACCGTGGATTTTCCGCCCGCCCACCCAGGAGTGCTTCGTGACGAAGGTTCGTCTCGCCGGTTCCGTCTTGGCCGCCGTGTGCACGCTCACCGCGTGCGGCAGCGGTGCCCCGGCTTCCCCGGCTGGTCCGGCTGTCTCGATGGCGCCGCCGCCGAGCGCGGGCATGAGCGGAACTCCCGATGGGGTGACCACCGACGCCGATGTGTTCGGCCCGGCTTGCCCGCGGTTGCCGCGGGGCCCGCGGCCGGTGGCGTCGGTCGCGTCGGCGAACCCGATGCTCACCAGGTTGGTGGCCGCGATGACGGCCGCCGGTCTGGTCGACGCACTCGACAACCGGCCGGCCATGACGGTGTTCGCTCCCGCCGACCCCGCGTTCGCGGCGCTGGGGACGGCCGGGCCGGGCGACCTGGTCCGGATCATCGAGCACCACGTCATCGGCACGCGTTATGACGCCAAGGGGCTCGCCACCGCCGGTTCGGTCGCGCCGCTCGACGCTGCCGCCGGTCCGCTGAAGATCGAGGGCGCGGGCGAGAACATGACCGTCGACGGCGCGAAGATCCTCTGCGGGAACGTCCCGGCGAAGAACGCCACGGTGTTCGTCATCGACAAGGTCCTGATCCCCGGACGCCCGTGATTCCCTGGCCGCGAACGCCCATCCCTCACGACCTCACGACCACGCCGTTCGACATGCCGGTGCGCAACCAGATGGACCGGTTCCAGCCGGTCATCGACGTGATCGAACGCGTGCGGGTCTCGTCGCGACGGCCGGCGTGCTCCGGCAGCGGATGACCGAGGCCCAGGGCCGCCACCGCCGGTGGATCCGCGCCCACGGCGAGGACCTGCCCGAGGTGCGGCACTGGACCGGGGAGGGCTGATCCGCGTCAGCGGATGAACAGCCGCATGGCGGTGTAGTCGAACGTGATCGCGAACGGCTTGAAGAACTCGTGGGTGAAGTTCGCGATGGGCGTGAACCCGAACTGCCCGGCCTGGCCGGGCCCGGGCAGGCCGAGACCGCCGCGCTCGGCGGCGAAGCCGCGCACGTCGTGCCCGGTCGCTCCGCCGAGGCTGATCCGCTCCGCGGTGATCGGGTAGACGGTGGTGCCGCCCATCTGCCGCGGATGGGCGCGGTCCACGGGGATCCCCAGCTGCTCGGCCAGCTCCACCGTGGTGTCCAGGCCGTGGGCGAGCCCGCCGGTGTCGAGGGTGACCACCCGGGGGCCGTAGCCGAGCACGCTGCCCAGCGAACAGGGGAAGTGGTCGCCGGCCAGCCACAGAGGCAGCCCGTGGCCGGCGGTCCGGCACCCCGCTCGCCGCAGCCGCAGCGCCCGGCCGGCGTAGTCCATCGTGGCCGTCAGGTGGTAGAAGACCGTGGTCCCGAGCACGCCGGCCGGCTGCGTGCCGTCCGGGAGGGCGGGCCGCCGGATGTCGGCCCACTGCATCGGGATGTTGCGCAGCTCGACACCGCCGACGCGCAGCGATTCCAGGACGCCGAGGTGGATCGTGATCGGCCCGCCCATGGCCACGCCGGGCACGGTGGCGACCGAGCGGAGCCCCGCGCGCTCGGCGTCGGCCTGGTTCAGGTCGAGCGGCGCGTAGGTGTCGAGCAGGAAGCCCTGCGGCGGGCCGCCGTTCACCGACGCCTCGACGGCGGGCACCGGATCGGTCATGAGGAACGGCAGGCTCGTGTCCGCTGCTCCGTGCACCTGCCATGCCGGGCCGTCCAGGTGCGAGTACAGCTCGGCGTACGCCGCGTCCCGCGAATCGCCGGTCGATCGGAGCAGGGGGATCGCGCGGTCGTGCCGGTCCTGCCGGACGAAGCATTCGGCGAGCCGTTGCCGCGAAGCCGGGTCGCCCAGGGCGACCGCCCGGGACAGGAACTGCTCGGCGTCGGCGAACCTGTTGCCCAGCAGGGCGAGGTAGCCCCGCTGCGCGATGGCGTGCGCGTCGTCGGGGCGCTCACGCAGGATCCTGGCGTAGCCGCGGTCGGCGGCGGCGAACCAGCCGCCGGAGAACAGCCGGTCCGGTTCGGTGCTCTCGGCAGCGGCCGCCGGTGCGGGGGACAGCAGCGAGGCGGCGGCGAGGCCGGTGCCCGCGAGGAAGGTGCGGCGGGGGAAATCGGTCATGGCGTCCACGCTGCCGGGCCGCGGATGAGAGAGGCCTGGGCGGACGCTGAGAAGATCGTGAGAGCGGTGCGCATCGCGCGTCGACGGGTTTACCTTGTGCCGGTGCGGCTTCTGGTGGTGGACGACGACCCGGACGTGCGGGAGAGCCTGCGCGACAGCCTCGAGTTCGAGGGCTACGCGGTGGAGACCGCGGCCGACGGTGAGCGGGCCCTGCGGCGGCTCGCGGCCGGGCCGCGCCCCGACCTCGCCATCGTGGACGTGCTGATGCCGGGCGTGGACGGCCTGGAGGTGTGCCGGCGGCTGCGGGGGAGCGGGCAGCGCCTGCCGGTGCTGCTGCTGACCGCACGGGACGGCCTCGGCGACCGGGTCACCGGCCTGGACGCGGGCGCCGACGACTACCTGGTCAAGCCGTTCGCACTGGAGGAACTCCTGGCCCGGCTGCGTGCGCTCCTCCGGCACCGTGCCCCGGCACCCCGGCGGGAGCCGCTGCGGCACGCGGGCCTCGTCCTCGATCCGGTGACCCGCGAGGTGACGCGGAACGGCCGGCCGATCGCGCTGACCCCGACCGAGTTCGACTTGCTGCGCGCGTTCCTGTCCGCGCCGCGGCGGGTGCTCACCCGCGCCCACCTCCAGCGGCGCGTCTGGGGGTATCCGCCGGGCGCCAACACCCTCGACGTCTACGTGGGCTACCTGCGCCGCAAGACCGAGGCGGCGGGCGGCGATCGCCTGCTGCACACCGTGCGCGGGGTCGGATTCGTCCTCCGGGACGGCGGAGACGGCCGATGACGCTGCGCGGCCGGGTCGCGGCGATCACGGCCGGGGTGGTCGCGGCCGCGGTGATCGGCATCGGGGTGATCACCTGGGTCGCGACCCGGCACCACCTGCTCGCCCAGCTCGACCGGACCCTGCTCGACCAGGAGGTCCCGACGCTCGCCACCATGCGCGAAGGGGCGGCCGCGCCCGCCATGGCCGGCAAGGCGCTGCTGTGCGATCCGGCCGCGCACCACCTGCAGCGGTTCCTCGAGGGCATCCAGCTGCTGCGGGCCGACGGCACGGGGTGCGTGCCCGCCGGGGTGGACGCGGTGGTCACCGGCCAAGCGGACCACGTCGTGACGGCCGTGACCCTGCGGGACGGGACCACCGCGGCGGGCGTCCCGGTGCGGGTGCTGCTGCGCCCGGCCGGCGACGGCGACGTCGTGGCCATCAGCCGCAGCCTCGCCCCGGTCGAGGAGACCCTGGCCGGCCTGCGCACGTTGCTGTTCCTGGTGTGCCTGGCGGGGGTGCTCCTCGCGGCGGCGACCGGGTTGCTGCTGGCCCGCCGCGTGCTCGCGCCCCTGGGCCGGCTCACCGCCGCGGCCGAGCACATCGCCCGCACCGAGGACCTGGACACCCCGGTACCCGTGGCAGGCCGCGACGAGGTCGGCCTGCTTGGCCGGGCGTTCACCGCGATGACGGGGGCGTTGGGGGATTCCCGGCGACGACAGCGCGAGCTGGTCACCGACGCGGCGCACGAACTGCGCACCCCGCTGACCAGCCTGCGCACCAACATCGATCTGCTGGCCCGCAGCGAGCGCACCGGCCGCGCCCTGCCGCCCGGACGGCGGGCGAGGATCGTGGACCGGCTGCAGGCCCAGGCCGCGGAGTTCGGCGACCTGGTCGGCGAACTGGTGGTGCTGGCCAGGGACCACCGCGCGCTGGCCCACGAGGAGGTGGACGTGGCGGCCGTGGTCGAGCGTGCGGTCGCCCGCGCTCGGAGCCGGACGGCACGGCACGGCTTCGTGGTGGAGCTGGCTCCGTGGTCGGCCGCCGGCGACGCCGCCGCCCTGGAACGGGCGGTGCTGAACGTGCTCGACAACGCGATCAAGTTCTCGCCGCCGGGCTCGGTCATCCGCGTGCGGGGCGAGCCCGGCCGGCTCGTGGTCACCGACCAGGGCCCGGGAATCCCGGTGGGGGACCGGCAACGGGCCTTCGCCCGGTTCTGGCGCGCCCCGGCCGCCCGTGCCCTCCCGGGCTCCGGCCTCGGGCTGGCCATCGTGGCGGACACGGTCCGCGCCCACGGTGGCCGGGTGTGGTTCGCGGATCCCTCTCCGGGCCAGGGCACGTGCGTCCACATCGAGCTTCCCCGGGCTGCCGGGCGGGTCGCCAGGCCGGGCTCTCCGAGTGAGCCGGGTTGAGGTCGATCGCCGGAAGTGCGCGAAGGCCGCCGGCCGGTGGGTCACCACCAGCGCCGGCCAACGGTTAGGACATCGCTTCGACGCGGAGGTGGCAGGCCGGCCGGATGATCGTGATCGGCGATACTGCTCATGCCGCCGAACGCCGGTCGCGGTGCGTCGATGGCGATGGGGGACGCCGTCGTCCTGGCCAAGTGCCTGCGCGACACCAGGGGGAAGCCAGGGTTCCCCGCCTTCCGGAACCCGTGTCAGGACGGAGTCAGACCGGTGTCAGGCGAGCTGCCGACAGTAGCGGCATGACAAACACCGACGCTTCCTCGACCATCTCGGCCTGGACCGGCATGCTGCCGGTCGAAGACACCGCGCTCGCCGTCACCGACACCGGTGGCACCGGCGTCCCGGTGCTCTACTGCAACGGCCAGTTCGCCACGCAGGGGTATTGGCGGCGGGTACTGGCCGAACTCGGCGGCGAGTTCCGGCACATCACCTTCGACGAGCGGGCCCGCGGCAAGTCGAAGCGGTCGGCGGACTACTCGTTCGAGGCCGCCGTGCGGGACGTCGACGCCGTGCTGGCGGCCCGCGGCGTCGACCGGGCGGTGGTGGTGGGCTGGTCCTACGGGGCGGTGGTGGCGGCGCACTGGGCCGGGCGGAACCCGGAGCGGGCCATCGGCGCGGTGCTGGTGGACGGGGCTTACCCGTACGACTGGCTCGACGAGGCGATGGAGCTGCGGATCCGGAAGCTGTTCAAGCGGTTGAACCTGGTCATGCCGTTGCTGCGCCCGACCGGCCTGACCCCGCGGATGAGTGCGGCCCAGCAGGCTGAAAGCAACATCGAGCTCGGGGTGCTGTCGCGCGAGCGTGAGCTGGGCCCGGTGCTGGACGGCATCACGGTGCCGGTGCGGTACGTGGTGGCGTCGGGGACGTCCTTCGGCAGCAAGGGCGACGAACAGGAAGTGCTTCGCACCAGCCTCGACGGGGTGACTTCCCGCAACCCGAACATCAAGGTGAGCGCGAAGGTCCCGAGCAACCACGGCGCACTGCTGAAGAAGGACGCACCGGCCATCGCCGCGGCCGTCCGCGAGGTCACGAGTCTCGGACGTGCCTGCGGCTGAGACGCGCGACCACACGCGGCGCTCTTCCGGCAATGAACCCGTTCCCGTGAAGGGAAATCCGAACCGCGCGGGCAATGGTGGCCCCGGCGCCGCGGAGACTGGGCCGGCCGGTTCAGCGGTGCGGCCCAGGTGCCCGAACCGCGAAGGTCGGTTACACCTCGACGTTCGCCTTCTCGCCCGCGTTCAAGCGCCAGTTCGGCACCGCACCGTGGGACCGGCACTGGTGATCCGATGTGGACCCGACGAGCCCAGCGGTTCACGGCGTGACGTCGAAGCGGTCCAGCAGCATGTAGGTGCCGCTGCGCTTGACGGCCCGGATGGTGTGGCGGCCCGGCGACAGGCCGCAGGCGCTGAACACGCTCTGCTGGGCGTGCCGGACCTGGCTGGTGGTGTCGACGGTGCGTTGGAAGACGTCGTCGAGGTAGATGTCCATCCGGCCCTCGTCGGAGTAGGTCTCGCTGAAGAGCGCGATGCCGGTCCCGGTGAAGGTGTAGCGGACCTGGCTGCCATCCTCCCTCGTGGCGTGCACGTCGTCGTGGAAGTCGCCCAAGCCGCGTTTGCCGGCGGAGTACCACGGTCCGCTGTAGATGATGCCGTTCGCGTCGTCGTTGAGCGTCGCCGTCTCGGCGGTCGGACAGTGCGGGGTGGGCGCGACCGGGGCAGCCGGCGGTGGTGGGGCGACGCTCGGGCGGGTGGGCGAGTGTGTCGGCGTGGCCGGCGGCGTCGCCGAGGTCGTGGCCGGCGTGGCCGAGGTCGTGGCCGGCGTGGCCGAGGTCGTGGGCGCGGCGGACCGAGCCGGGATGGCACTCGACGGCAGCGGGGCGGCCGGCTCGAGCGGCGCCGAAAACAACGCCGCCTCGCGCGGCGGCTGCGCCGGGCCGGACATCGTCGTCGTCAGCGCGGCGATGCTTGCCAGCACCACCGCCGCGCCCGCGACCAACACGGCCGCCCAGCGGATCCGCGCGCCCGCGCGCAGCTGTGGGTCGGCCGCTTCCCGGGCCAGCCGTTCCAACCGCGCGCGGCGCCCGTCCTGCTCGGTGTCCGCTTGCCGCGGCTCTCCAGGGATGACCGGCAGTTGGGCTGTCTCGATCGGACGGGCCCACCGCCGGCGTTCCTCGGCACCTCCTGGACGGTCAAGCCCGCTGCTGGCTCTTCGCCGGCCGGCACTCGCCATCGGTGAACCTCCGAACTCCCAGACGATCGAGCACTCCGGCTCGCGATGCCGAGATCCTAGAAATCCGGCCCCCTGCTGGCAAACCTGACAGGCCCGGACGGCAGTCCGGATGAAAGCCGCGGTCCTCGGCGTGGTGCCACCGAAGGCCGGCAGATCGGCATCCGGACCGGATGCGACCTCGGCACTGCCGCCGGGCCCGTGCCCTCGACCCGGAGCCGCTCAGCGAACACCTGCCCCTGCTCGGGGACGTGCGACCGCCCGGGCGTCGGCGATCGGGCCGGTCTTCTTCCCGTCGAGGTGGACCATGTGTCCGGGCCGGCGGGCGGTGATCCGTCTCGGTTGCCGGTTTTCTGGCCTTCTTGACTCCTCCCATCGGGCACCGGCCTGCCGGCTGGTCAGCGCGCTGCGAGGTATTCCGCACGGGAAGGCGTGGGGGTGTCGCCGGCCATGGCCTCGGCCCGCCACAGCGAGATGCCCAAACCGATCAGCGCCACTCCGGTCGGAACGGCCAACGGCCGGTTGAACGACTCCGGCAGTACCGCGAGCGCGACCGTGGCGGCGGTGCCCGCGGCGAGCAGCGCCGAGGCCCACCGGGCGAGGACGCGCGCCCGGAACAACGCGATACCGAACAGGCACCCGCCGGCGAGGTAGCCGACGGAGCTGACGACGAAGACGGTCTGCATGGCGCCGATGCCATCGGTCGCGGTGCCACCGAAGGCGACGGCGAGGACGTCTGCGACGTAGCCGGGCGCGGTGTGCGCCAGCGCGGGCAGAACAGCGGCAGCAACGACCTCGACGCTGAACATGAACAGATAGCCGACGGCGAACAACACGTAACCGAGGAAGCCGAGGATTCCCGTCTGCCGCACTTGGCGCAGGTACATGCCGGTGATGCCGGCGAGCGCCAGCGCGGCCATGAGCGCCTTCCCCGTGCTGCGCACGGCCCAGTCGGTGGTGGTGACCGCCGAGACGTCCATGGCCGGGTGCCCGACCTGGACCGCGATGAACAGCGCCCCCGCGAGCGCGGCAGCGATTCCGGTGGCCCGCGAAAGCCTCCTTGCGTCGGGCGCCATGGAGAACTGCTTCGTCTTGCCGGGTGTTGGCGTCGCACTCATGCCTGGCTCCTCCGAGACGGATACGACCGAGGTGTACTAAGTACACCTCTGCCGCGCCCAAGCTAGGCGTACGATGTACACCTGTCAAGACCGGGCACCCGGTCACGAGGTGGAGGACCCCTGATGCAGGACACCGCCGCGACCGTCGGCCGGGAGCGGCTCAACCGCGCGAAGGTGCTGCGCGCCGCCGTCGAACTGGCGGACGAGGGCGGTTTCGAGGCTTTGACCATGCGACGGCTCGCGGACCGGCTCGGCGTCGTGCCGATGGCGCTCTACAAGCACGTGGCGGACAAGCGCGAACTCCTCGACGGCATGGTCGACCTGGTCTTCGCCGAGGTCGAGGTGCCCGTCGACGTCGACTGGCAGACCGCCATGCGCCTCCGCGCGGCGTCGATGCGGCAGGCTTTGCTCCGTCACCCGTGGGCGGTCGGCCGGATGGAGACCGGTACTCCGGGACCGGCGAACCTGCACCACCACAACGCGGTGATGCGGTGCCTCCGCCGTGACGCGGGCTTTCCTTTCCGCATGGCCGTGCACGCGTACAACCTGATGGACGCCTACGTCTACGGGTTCGCCCTCCAGGAGAAGACCCTCGCCGGCGACATCCCGGCGGAAGCGGCGCGACGGCAAGAAGCCGTCGTGGGCCGGCAACCGTCGGGCCTCGAGGACTACCCCTACCTCGCCGAGGTGGTCACCGAACTGGCGAAAACGGGGTTCGCCTTCGCCGACGAGTTCCAGTTCGGGCTCGACCTCATCCTCGACAGCCTCAGCCGGATGCCTCGGCAAGCCTCCCGCACGGCCGACATCGACCCGAACCCACCAGGGCGGCCGACGGTCCCGTGAAGCCGAGTTCGGAATGTCCTGGGGCCACGTCGCATGGCCCGGACGAGCTGAACCGATGTGCACCCGAGACAGCCGGTTGACCTCCCGATCGACCGGGCGATCGTCACCACGAGGAACAACACTCCGGCTCCCGCCGCGTCGCGGCGGCGAACGCGCCCAGCGGCGCGAGAGACCAGCCGCAATCCGGCCGCTTGGTTTTCGATGATCGCGGCGAGCTATGGTGCACAGGCCACTACAAGGATGGATTCGTGCAGCTGAGAGGGCCGAACTGTGGAAGCTGACAACACTCGGCTGCCGCTGCGGAGTCAACAACCTGACTTGTCCCGGCCGTGGATCGACGTTTCGGCCGCGCTACCCGGGCTTGCTCACCGTCCTTATTTGATAACGGCCGGTCGAACTGAGGAATTAATCGCGTCTCTCGCTGGAAAAGGATTTCGGGTCGTTAGCGTGGCGGGCGATGTGGAATCATCGGATTTCGCGGACGACCTCCTGGCGAAGCTCACGCGGACCCTGGGTTTCTCCGAGGTCGGCGCGGGCAGCTGGGCGGCCTTCAACGACCGTCTCTGGGACCTGTTGACCGCGCCGGATCCCCAGCCGGTGGCGGTGGTGATCCACGGTCTCGACCCACTGGTTCACCAGGACGTGCACACACTGCTGCGGTGCGTGCACAACCTCTTGTCCATGACCGAAGGCGCGGGGCTCGAGGACGCGAGCGCCAGCAGGCAGGTCGAATACTTCTTCGTGGGTGATTGGCCCGGCTTACCCGCCTAGTCTTACTGGTTTCGTGGCACTCAACCCGGCCGCCTGGCCGACCTGGCCGGAGACAGCACCAGCGAGTGTGGCTGAACGCCCGCATGACGCGATCCGCCAACCCTGGGTGCGCGACGCGGCGACCCGGGGAAGCTGGTCGGCGGCCAACTCTTCGCTACGGGGCCCACCTCGCCATCGGCGTGCCCGCTCGTCCGAGGGGGACTCGGTCCTGGGGATGCGGCAACACCGCCCGCCATGGGGTCGAGCACGGCTCCGGCCTGGGCACCATCCGCCGGCCGGTCGAGCACACCTTCGCCTGGCTCATGCTGAACCGACTTCTCAGCTCCGGGGGAGCCGGATGGTGAAGGTGGTGCCTTCGCCCGGCGTCGAACGGGCGGTGACGGTGCCGCTGTGGGCGGTGACGAGTTCGTGGACGACGGCGAGCCCGAGTCCGGCGCCGGGTACCGACGTGCCGGTCCCGCGCCAGCGCCGGTCGAACACGTGCGGCAGTTCGTCGGGCGGGATACCGGGGCCCGTGTCGGCCACTTCGAGCACTGCCGATTTCCCGTCGGCGTAGGCCCGGACGGTGACGCTGTCGCCGGGCCGGGCGTAGCGGGCGGTGTTGCCGAGCAGGTTCCCGATCGCCTGGTGGAGCCGATCGGGATCGACGCGGACGGGCAGTGGTCCGGCGAGGTCGGTGTGGACGTCGATCCCGGCGGCGCGCAGGTGCGCGGTGTGGTTGCGGACGGCGTCGGCCGCCAGTTCGGCGAGGTCGGTGTCTTGGCGGTGCAGCGACAGCGCGGCGGATTCCGCGGCGGCCAGCTCGGAAAGGTCTTGGACGATCCGGCCGAGCCGCAGGGCTTGGTCGTGCAGGCTGGTGAGCCGGGCGGTGTCGGGTGGTTCGAGGCCGTCGCGCAGTTCTTCCAGGCCGGCTTGCAGGGTGGCGAGCGGGGTGCGCAGTTCGTGGGCGACGTCGGCGGTGAGGTGGCGGCGGGCGCGGTCGGCCCGGGTGACCTGCTCGGCCATGTCGTCGAAGGCGGCCGCCAGCTCGCCGAGCTCGCCCGGCGCGCGGACCCGTGCGCGGGCGGAGCGGTCGCCGGCGGCGATGCTCTTCGCCGTGGCGGTGAGGCGGCGTAGGGGTGTGGCGATGCGGCGGCTGACGAACCAGGCGGCCGTCAAGGCCAGCAGCAGCGCGACTGCGGCGGCGAGGGCGATCCAGGTCCAGGCGATCTCCTTGGCCGCGGTGGCGGTGGAGGTGCCGAACGCCAGCTGCACCGAGCCGACGGTCCGGCCGGCCACCACGATCGGTGCGGTGACCCGCCCGCCGCCGGGCGCGGGGCCCATCGGGCCCGCACCCATGCCGTGGTGGCGGCCGGTGACCGGGGAGCCGGTGGTGTCGCGGACGACGAGCTGGGCTCCGGCTCCGGCGGCGAGCGCGGTGGCTTCGTCGAGCCGGGCTCCGGTCCAACCACCGGCCTGCTGGTAGGCGGTGCCCGCGGCGGAGGCCACCTGCGCCGCGGTCGCTTGGCGGGCGGCGAGTTCGGCGGAGGCGAGGCCGCGGTCGGTGCCGAGCAGCGCGGCCACGGTCAGCGCGGCGACCGACGACAGCGCGACGAGGACGAACGCGAACAGCAGCCGCCAAGCGAGCGGTCCGCCGTGGGTGTCGCGGTCAGCGGTCACGGCGCAGTCCCAGCCGGTAGCCGGTGCCGAGGACGGTCTGGACGACGTCCGGTCCGTCCGGGCCGAGCTTGTGGCGCAGGTTCTTCACGTGCGAGTCGACGACGCGTTCGTAACCCTCGAACTCGTAGCCGCGGACCCGGTTGATCAGCTCGTAGCGCGAGTACACCCGACCCGGTACGGCCGCGAGCGCGGTGAGCACACCCCATTCCGTGGGCGTGAGCTCCAGGAGGTCACCCTGCCAGCGGACCTCGTGCCGGCTGTCGTCGATGCGCAACCGGCCGTCCCCGAACGTCGCCGTGGTGGTGTCCGGCGTACCGGCCGTCCGGTTCAGCACGGCTTGCACCCGCAGCACGACTTCGGTCGGGCTGAACGGCTTGGTGACGTAGTCGTCGGCGCCCAGCTCCAGCCCGCGGATCCGGTCGTCGACCGAGCCTCGCGCGGTCAGCACGACGACCGGGACCCGGCCGCGGTCGCGGGCCGCGCGCAGAACCTCGACGCCGTCGACGTCCGGTAGACCGAGGTCGAGCAGCACGAGTCCGGCGGCACGCGCTTCGAGCAGTGCGAGCGCTCGGGCGCCGGAGCCGGTGGTCACCACCGCGAAGCCGGCGCGCTCGAGGTAGCGGCGCAGCAGTTCCCGGATCTCCTTCTCGTCTTCGACGACCAGCACGGTGGCACTCACCCTCGCAGGGTGCCGGGTGGGCGCCGGGTGGATCGAGGGTCGAAAGGCCCGGCGTGGCGGGCTCCACGTCATCTCCACATCGACCACACACCGGCTGCGCGTGGTCGGCCGATCCTGAGGGTGCAGGGGAGTCCGGAAGGAGGAAGTCATGCGGACTCGGACACTGATCACCGCCATCGCCGCGGGTGGGCTCGTGACCGTGGGTGCGGCCGTGGCGATCCCCGCGTTCGCGGCCGGCGGGCCCGCCGGGACCGGGAACGGCCCCGGCCGGGGTGCCGGGATGGGCATGATGGTGCAGGACCGGCAGCGGGACGGCACCTGCCTCGGCGGGGTGGCCGACCCGAGCGGGATCCTGAGCGAGGCCCAGCGCACCGCATTGGCCGCCAATGCGGAAGAGGAGAAGCTCGCGCACGACCTCTACACCGCGTTCGACGCCCGGTACGACACGGTGGTCTTCGATCGGATCGCGGCGGCGGAGACGGCGCATCTGAACGCCGTGCGGACGCTGATGAGCCGTTACCAGGTCACCGATCCCACCGCGGGCCAGGCACAGGGCCGCTTCGCCACCCCGGCCGTGCAGGCGACCTACGACCGGCTGCTGGCGCAGGGATCGGCGAGCGAAGCCGCGGCGCTGCAGGTCGGGCGCACGGTGGAGACAACCGACATCACCGACCTGCGCAAGGCCCTCGACGGGCTGACCGCGCCCGACGTCCAGCGGGTGTACCGGCACCTGCTGATGGCGTCGCAGCACCATCTGGCCGCGTTCGGCGGATAGCCGCCGGAGTGCCGGCGCCCGCTGGTCAGGTCTTGTCGCGTTCGGCGGTGAACTCCGGGAACGCGCCGGGGAAGCCGTGTCGGTGGCATACACGGCCTTTCCGGTCAGGCGGCAAGGAAAAATGATGCTCCCAGCGGCCCGCGTGCGAAATCACCGCCGTCGCGGCCGTGCCGAAGTCCGGACGGGGGGAGAGCCCGATGGCCTTCTGCACCTGGAGGGTGGCCCTGCCTGCGCGACGACAGAGACTTCGGCAAGCCCTGTTCCCGCCGGTCAGCACCCTCCAGCCGATTGGCGCGCCTCACCGGCCCGAACCGCGATGGAAGGCCCGGGTCGGCTGAACAAGTTGGCCGGCGCGCCCACCAGAGCGAGGCTGGCGCTGATCGGCGGGAGGCGATTGCGGGGACTTGGCTCAGGACTTGATGAAGTCGAGCAGGTCGTTGTTGAAGGTGTCCTTGTAGGCGGTGGTCTGGGCCAGGCCGTGCGGGGCGCCGGGATAGACCTTCAGGGTCGCGTTCGGGACGATCTTCGCCGATTTCAGTGCCGCGGCGGCGATGGGGACGATCTGGTCGTCGTCGCCGTGGATGATCAGGGTTGGGACGTCGAACTTCTTGAGGTCCTCGGTGGTGTCGGTTTCGGAGAAGGCCTTGATGCAGTCGTAGGCGCCCTTCTCGCCCACCGTCATGCTCAGCAGCCAGAACGAATCGCGCAGACCCTGCGACACGGTGCTGCCGTCGCGGTTGGCGCCGTAGAACGGCTCGCTGAGGTCCCGGTAGAACTGGGACCGGTCGGCGGTCAGCCCGGCCCGTAGGCCGTCGAAAACTTCCAGGGGCTGGCCCTCGGGGTTGGCCTCTGTCTTGAGCATCAGCGGCGGGATCGCGCTGAGCAGCACCGCCTTGGCCACCCGGGAGGTGCCGTGGCGGCCGATGTAGCGGGCGACCTCCCCGCCGCCGGTGGAGTGGCCGACCAGGACCGCGTCGTGCAGGTCGAGGGCGTCGATGACCGCGGCCAGGTCGTCGGCGTAGGTGTCCAGGTTGTTGCCGTCCCATGGCTGGCCGGACCGGCCGCCGCCACGGCGGTCGTGCGCGATGGCGCGGTAGCCGTGGGAGGCCAGCAGGAACAGCTGATCGTCCCAGGCGTCGGCGGTCAGAGGCCAGCCGTGGCTGAAGACGACCGGCCGCCCGGCTCCCCAGTCCTTGTAGAAGATCTCCGTGCCGTCGGTGGTGGTGACAGTGCCCATCGTTCTCTCCTTCTTCCTGATTGATGGTGCTCACCCGTGACTCGGTGACCGTCTGGCGGCCGCCGTCTGGATCCGCTGGGCGGCCAGCGCCTTGAAGACGAGTCGGACGGCGACGGCCAGCAGCAGCGCCGCGAACAAGATTCCCGACAGGGCGGGAGGGATCACCAGCGCGGCGTACACGGCCGGCACCGAGGCGGCGGCGGCCGCGGTACCGACGACCAGCCCGGCGCGGACATCCACCAGGCCGCCACGCCGGCTGGTCACGGTGCCGGCCACGCCGGCCGGGATGCTGACCAGCAGCGCCGTGCCTTTCGCGATCAGGTCGCTGACGGCGAAGCCGGAGATCAGGAGCGGCACGGCGATGATCCCGCCGCCGATGCCGAACAGGCCGGAGGCGATCCCGACCACCAGGCCGACGCCGACGTATCCGAGTGCTACGCCCGCGGTCAGGTGGACCGGGTGGCCGCGCTCGGGCGCGACGGCCAGCAGGCGGACCGCATTCGCGACGACGAAGGCGATGAACATCCACCGCAGCCAGGCCAGCGGCAGGCGCCGCAGCAGGTAGCTGCCGGCGACCGCCCCGGCGATCACGCCCGGCGCCAGTAGCGCGGCGCCTGCGATGCTGACGGCGCCGTGGGCCAGGTAGGTGGCCGAACCGACCACGGCGGCGGGGATGACGGCCACCAGCGAGGTCGCCGCGGCCTGCCGCTGGCCGAGGCGGGCGCGCCACATCAGCAGGGGAACCATCAAAATGCCACCGCCGATCGCGAACAGTCCGGAAAGGACACCGCCGACCGCCCCGATCGCGGCCAGGGTGGCCCAGTACCCGCGGCCGTGCCCCTGCGCGGAAGCAGCCGGCGCCGCGGTCGCCTCGTCGTCCCGCTCCGGGGCGGTGGAGTCGCCCGGATCATTCCGTGCTGTGCTCATCGACTGCTCCTCAACAGGTCAGCCGCTTCCCGGCCAGGATGTCCGCCCGCCCGGTCGTCATGGCTTGGTGAACACGGCCAGTGGCTTTCCCGGTTCGACGATGTAGGTGGAAAGCATGCGGCCCGTTTCGGGGCCGAGGTCCGTGGCGTTGTGCGGCGTCCCGGGCGGGATGAGGAAGCCGTCGCCGGCGTGCAGGGTGAGCGTGGGCCGGCCCTGGATCTCCATGCGCACGATGCCGGCCACGATGAAGCCGACCTCTTCACCGGGATGCCGGTGCCAGCCGGACTGCACGCCGGCCGGGATCTCGGTGAGCACCTGGACGATTTCGCGGCCGGGGATCGAGGACGCGGCACGCTGCAGTTCGGTCCGCTTGAGTGTCCCGGCGAGGTCGTCACGGGAGCCGGGGCCGGTCATGGCGCCGGCGCGGTGTCGCGCAGGAAGGCGAGCAGCTCGCGGTTGACTTCTTCGGCATGGGTGACGCCCATGACGTGCGGGCCACCGTCGATCTCGGCGTACCGCGCCGCGGGCAGCGCGGCGTGCAGGCGACGGCCCTGCCCGTTGATCGGCAGGATCCGGTCGGCGGTGCCGTGCAGGATCAGCGTCGGGACGTCGATCTTGGTGATGTCGTCGCCGAAGTCCGCCAGCCAGCCGGGCGGGCACGCCCAGGTCGCCCACGGTGAGGCATCGGCGCCGGCGTCCCAGATGGCGCGAACGGTCTCTTCGCTCACCCGTTTGCCGAGGTAGTCGTCGAGGTTGAGCAGGTTCTCGACCAGCCCGGTCAGCCAGGCGAACCGGTCGTCCAGGATCGCCTGCTGCACGCCGGTCACCGCGGCCTGGTCGACGCCCTCGGGATTGTCGGCGGACTTGGCGAACGACGGCGCCAGGGTTTCGATGAAGACGCAGCTCTTCAGCCGTCCCGTGCCGTGGGTGCCGATGTAGCGGGCCAGCTCACCGGTCCCCAGCGAGAAGCCGATCAGCGTCACCTCGCGCAGGTCGAGCTCGGTCAGCAGCTGGTGAAGATCGTCGGCCAGGGCGTCGAAGTCGTAGCCCTCGGCCGGCCGGCTCGACCGGCCGAACCCGCGGCGGTCGTAGGCGACAACGCGGTGTCCCGCTTCCAGGAGGGGGTGAACCTGCGGTTCCCAGGACCGGCTGTCCAGCGGCCAGCCGGCCAGCAGGACGACCGGGTCGCCGCTTCCGTGGTCCTCGTAGTACAGCTCGATCGGGGTGGAATTTTCCTGGCCGACGGTCACGGTGCCCATGGCGCCCTCCCGGGGAAGCTCGCTGTCCCGGGCAGCCTGTCAACGGGGCGCGGCCACGCCCAGACCCCCTGGCCCGACAGCACGGTCGTGCTCACCCGCGAGTGGACTACGGCCGGCCCGCCGAGATTTCCGGCCAGCCCTACCCTGCCGAGCCAGCCGGGCTGGAAAGATGTTGCCATGCCCCGGTCGGTTCTCGTCGTCGACGATGACTCGTCCTTTCGTGAGCTTGCGGTCGGGCTGCTGCGCTCCTGGGGCCATGATGTCGTCGGGGAAGCCGGCAGCATCGCCGAGGCAGTGGAGCGGGTTACCGAGCTCCGTCCCGATACCGTGCTGATCGACATCGGGCTACCGGACGGCGACGGTTTCCAGTTGACCGCGCGCATGCGGCTGATGTCGTGGCAGCCCCGTGTGCTGCTGATTTCCTCCGATTCCGGCGCGGCGACCGATTCCGAGGCCCGGCAGGCGGGCGCGGTCGGCTTCGTCCCGAAGACCGACATGGCCGGACCGCAGTTCCGCCGGATGCTCGATGGGTGAGCCGGCCCGCGCCGTGCGCGTGGTCGTCGGCGAGGACGACGTCCTGATGCGTGAGGGAATCGTGCGCCTGCTGGCGGAGGCCGGGCTCGAGGTCCTGGCCCAGGCCGGGGACGCCGAAGACCTGCTCGGCAAGGTGCTGGCCTACTGTCCGGACGTCGTCATCGTGGATGTCCAGATGCCCCCGCACCGAGGCGATGACGGGCTGGTCGCGGCCTTGGAGCTGCGACGCCGCCGGCCCGCGCTCGGGGTTCTGGTCCTCTCGCAGTTCAACGAGGAGTCCTACGCTCTGGACCTCATCGGGGACCGGCCCGAAGGGGTGGGCTACCTGCTCAAGGAGCGGGTCGGGGATGTCGAGACGTTCGTCAGCGCGATCCGGCGGGTCGCGTCCGGGGGGACCGCCCTGGACGCCGCGGTCGTGCGCCGCATGCTGGGCCGCGATCGCCGGGACGACCCGCTGCGTGAGCTCACGGCCCGCGAGCGGGCCGTGCTCGCCGTGATGGCCGAGGGCAAGTCGAACGCGGGCGTCGCCGCGGCGCTCGCCATCAGCGAGGCGGCCGTGGAAAAGCACGTGACCGCCATCTTCCGCAAGCTCGGCATCGGCGCCGAAAGCACCGGACATCGCCGGGTCCTCGCCGTACTGGCCTACGTGCGGAGCGCCGGGCCAGGCTGGTAGACCCGCGCACCGTTAATGAGGCGTTCCCGGCGTGGACGGGAGCGGTTCGTCAACCGGCACGGTGGCCTCCACGGTGGTCCCCCTTCCCGCCGGGCTGGTGATGCGCAGCGCGCCGCCGCGTGCTTCGACCCGATCGAACAGGCCGGTCAGACCCGAGCCCGTGCCGGCCTGAGCTCCGCCGATCCCGTCGTCACCCACCTCGATGTGCACCGCGCCGTCGCTGAGGCCGGCGCGCACCCAGCTGCGGCTGGCGCGGGCGTGCTTGACGACGTTGGTCAGCGCCTCGGCGACGACGAAGTAGGCGGTGGTCTCGATCTCCGCGGGCAGCCGGGGTATGTCGACCACGGCGTCGACCGGCAGCGGCAGGTCGGCCAGCAAGGACTCCACTCCGCCGCGCAAGCCCTTGCGGGTCAGCCCCGCCGGGAGAATCCCGCTGACGAGCTCACGCAGTTGATCGGTAGCGCGCTGAGCGTGCTTGAGTGCTTCCTCGACCCGCTCGATGCCGGCCGGCACGTCGCGATCGGCGAGTGACTGCCGGGCCAGCTTCAAGGTGATGACCGTCTGGACCAGACGCTGTTGGGCACCGTCGTGCACGTCACGCTGCAGCCGCCGCCGAGTCTCGTCGGCCGTCGACAGGACCCGGGCGCGTGAGGCGATCAGCTGTGCGCGGCTCGCCGCGTTGCTCACCGCGGTGCCGGCCAGGTTGGCGAACTGCTGAAGACGCTCCTCGACCCCGCGCACCAGCGGCCCGTCGGTCGAGGTGGCGGTGAGCATTCCCCACACGCGGCTCTCCAGCGCGATCGGTGCGGCGACCGCGGCGGTCAGGCCGAACTCCCGGGCGAGGCCGGCGTCGGGTTCGGCGCCGTAGTCGTCGACGCGCTCCGGTCGTCCGGTCCGCCGGACGCGGTCGGGCAACGTGCCGGACGCGTAGGCGATGCGCGTCCCGGGCGGCACCGGACCACCGCTGCGGCTCACCACCACCAGCGCCGCGTCCTCCTCGAAGCGGACGAGTGTCATCGGCTGGCCGTCGAGAAGCTGCTGAGCCTCGGCAGCCACCGCCGCGAAGATCGCCTCGGGCGGTCCGCCGCGGGCCACCTGTTCGGCGACGCGCAGCAGCGCCGCCTGCTCGTCGGCCAGCGCCTGGACGTCGGCACGCGCCTGGGAACTGGCGATCGCCGTGCCGGCCAGCTCGGCGAACCGCGAAAGCTGTTCTTCGATTCGGGGCGGTAACGCCCCTCTCCCGGCGGCCACCAGAGCGCCCCACAGCCGGTCCTCGGCCAGGACCGGCGCCGCGGCGCTCGACGAATACCCCTGGCTCGCGGCCAGCCGCGGCCACGCGCCCGACATGGCCTTCAGCCGGTCGGTGCGGGCCGGCCGCCGGGTCCGCCAGACGCGCTGGGTGGCGCCGTCACCCTCGCCCGAGGCACGCATCCCCACGGTCACGCCGTCCGGCGGATCGTGGATCGCCACCACCTCGGTCGCCCCGTCCGGCTCGAAGCGCAACAACGTGGTGAAGGCGACACCGACCAGGCGCGCAGCCTCGGTGACCACCGCCTCGAGCACCTCATCCGGCGGGGCGTCGTGCACCGCCAGCTCGGCCACCCGCCGCAGCGCGGCCTGCTCGGCGGCGAGCTGCTCGAGCTCCTCGCGGCTCTGCTCGTTGGCGATCGCGATGGCCAGCAGTTCGGTGAACGCTGCCAGCTGGTCCTCCGTCCCAGGCGGGAGCTCCTGGTCGCTCGCCGAACCGACGGCGGTGAGACCCCACACGGTTCCGTCGACGATGACCGGCGCACCGACTGACGATCGCCAGCCCCAGCCGCGGATCATCTCGGCCAGCGAACCCGATGAGCCCGTGTAGCTCGCGATCCGGCCCGGACGCTTGCCGTCCCAGATCAGCCGGGCCAGGGTGCCGGAGCCGAACGGGTGCCGGACCCCGATGCCCTGGTAGCCGTCGGACTCGTTCCAGCGCCCGATCATGGTGACCGTCTCGTCGTCGTGCAACCGCACCAGGGCCGCGTCGGTCGCGGAGATCAGCAGGCCCACCTCGGTCACCAGTGCCTCGAAAACCTCGGCACGAGCGGCCCCCCGCGCCACCAGCGTCGCCACTCGCCGCAAGGCCAGATGCTCGGCAGCCGAACGCCGAAGATCGCCGGGATCCTTCGCGGAGGGTTCCATGGACTCATCCGGGGGTGCCGGGCCTAGCGCCCGCTTCGGTCACTCCAGCGACAGTACCCATTGACAGGCCGGGCGACCAGGCGGAACCTCCCGGCGACCTGAGCCGGGAGCAATGCCGCGTGATCAACACATCCAGCAACCGACGCGTCATGATCTCCGCGGGCGCTGTCCCGCTGTGGCGCGGCAACCGAATCTCGACTCCACCGCCCACGCTCGTCATGTCCGCCTGCATCGAAGCGGGCCTGGCCCGCTGGGACGTCGCGGCCAGGGTGCTCGCGGAGGCAACCGATGCGCCTGCCTGAAGTCGAACGCGGCGACGGTCTGCGCACCAGGACGCTGATCCCGGGTCATCTCGCCGGCGCTGGGCACGCGTCTCCCGGACGCGGCCCGGGTTGCCCTGTACCACAAGGGGTTCGCCAGGACCGCGCTCGGCGCGTGGACGCAGGCCGCGATGCGCGGGCCGACTGCGGGGCGAGCAAGTCCGAGCGGCGCCGGCCGCGGGGACCACCCGCCAACAGCCCGAAGACGCGGCCGTGTTTAACATCATCACCCCCTACGCCAACGCACTGGGCTTCACCATCCCGACCGACGCCGAGTTCGACAAGGCCGCGGGCATGCTGCTCAAACGCGGCTACGCCTGACCTCCGGCACCGAGCGGGGCGTCAACAGCAATGCTCGCCTCGC
The DNA here is from genome assembly GCF_053601335.1 of Amycolatopsis sp. NPDC004747. NCBI lineage: Bacteria > Bacillati > Actinomycetota > Actinomycetes > Pseudonocardiales > Pseudonocardiaceae > Amycolatopsis > Amycolatopsis sp. NPDC004747. Next base: position 20,807 of record NZ_JBSGBQ010000035.1, read on the forward strand.
CAAGCCTCACGGCCTTCCTTGACGGCGACGACGGCGATCACGAGCGCAACGATCGGGTCGGCCCAGTACCAGCCGAAAAGGCTGTTGAGCAGCAACCCGACCAACAGGACGCCGGAAAGGTAGGTGCACAGCAGTGTCTGCTTGGAGTCGGCGATCGCGCTGGCGGAGCCAAGTTCACGGCCGGCTCGCCGCTGAGCGTAGGACAGGAGTGGCATCACCGCGAGCGACATCGCGGCCAGGATGATCCCAACCGTGGATTGCTGTGCAGGCTCGGCGCCGAACAGCGTCCGCGCGGCCTCTACCGTGACGTAGGCAGCGAGGGCGAAGAACGACACCGCGATTACCTTCAGCGCGGTGCGCTCCCGGGCTTCGGGGTCGCGGCTGAAGAACTGCCAGGCCACGGCCGCGGCGGACGCAACCTCGATCACGGAGTCCAGGCCAAAACCGATCAGCGCGGTGGACGAGGCGACGGTGCCGGCCGCGATTGCGATGATCGCTTCGATGACGTTGTAGGTGATGGTCGCGGTCACGAACAGCCGGACCCGCCGCGCCAGAACCGCATGGCGTTCGGCGGTGACGCTGGTGTCGGTGCCCGGCGGCGCGCAGCAGTCGTCGGCGCAGATCTCCGTCGGGCCGGTCCCCAGTACCAGTGGTGCGTTTCGACGTTCGGCGGGGTCGATCATCGGTGCCCCTCGTGGTCCCCGGCGAGGGCCGGCAGGGGGGCGGGTTCGCCATCGACACAAGGCTCGCCCGTGTCGACGGCGAGGACGACCTGCACGAGTTCGCGCAACGCCCGCGCGAGGTGCGCGTCGGAGAGGGCATAGCGCACCTGACGGCCCTCGTAAGCAGCTACGACCAAGCCACACCCGCGCAGGCAGGCGAGATGGTTGGACACATTGGACCGGGACAGGCCGAGCTGTTCGGCCAGCTGGCCGGGATAGCTCACCCCGTCGAGCAGAGCGACCAGGATCTTGCACCGGGTCGGATCGGCTAGCGCACGACCGAGCCGGGCGAGCGCGGCACCACGGGTCTCACAAGTCAGCACTCGCAAAACAGTACAGCTGACGCTGACATGACGGCAATCAAGACCCAGCTCAACCGGGAGCTGAGACTCCCGACAGAGCCAGCGTCGTTCCCACGGCCGCGGCGGCGAGCAGGGGCGTCGCGCTGGCTCCGCAAGCAACTCGAAGTCGTGCAGCCGGTACGTGCTGACGAGGTGCCCAGCCCGGAGCGGTGCCGTGCGTTGCGATGCCACGTAAACCGGCGAGCCGGTTCGTGCCCCACCGTGGGCGGAGCGGCTGGGCGAGCGGAAGGCTGCGCTCGGGGTGGGGTAGCCGCGTGGCTGCCCCGCCCCGCCGATGTCGGGAGCAGCAGCCTTCCGGCTGCGTGACCTTCTCGACCTAGCCGGTTTCGGCGGCAGGCTCATCGGCAGGCGACCGGGCGGCGTGAGCGTGCATTGGTTCCAGCGGTCGTACCCCCAACCCTGCTCGCCGTCATCGAGACCGCTCGCTGCGCGGGCCCGCTGTCGCGGCCCCTGAGAGTCCGCAGACAACGCGGTCAGCGCCATCGACCACCCGGCGCGGCGTGCGAGGCGAGGGCAGCGAGATGGAGTCGAGCCACCAGCGACGGCCACTGCGGATCGCAGCGACACTCTTTTTGCTTCAGCCACCTGAAGGCCATCCCCACTCCTTCGCTGTCAGTCGCCGTCACGGCACACCCCAGGACGCGCAGAAGAGCAAGAAACGATCCAGGAGAGCTCGACTCGGACGCGAAGGGCAATGCCGAGAGCGGTCGTCGAGGAGACCACGACGTAGCCGCTTCTTGGGACGGGGGAGCAGGACCAGGACCCGGCGGCATCGTGACGTACCTGATCGGAGCGCGCGGCTGATGCGGTCAGCGCATCACAACTGACCAGGCGGGTGGACAACACTCCGGCAGCGAGCGCGACACGAAGGCCGTTGCAGGTACTAGTACCGTGGCTTGCAGGCGCTCATCGCCACCGCGGTGAGCGCACTCTCGCGTCGGTCGCGATCAATGACGGACCACGCGACGCGTTCGGCCGCTGCCGGGTCGACGGGGGTCAGCACGGACAGCACCTCGTCCTGGGCGAAGTCCACGAGCTGCGCGGCGAGCCGTCCGCACAGGGCCGGGTCGACTTGGGTGAGCAGCTCGGCGAGATCCCTCCACACCCTCCTGACCTCTGTCCCGGCGCCCGACGAAGCGATTCGCAGCTCCCGCTGGGCACGGTTCGCTACGCCCTTCGCCTGCTCCGGTTCCCACACGGCCAGTCCCCTGGCGATCTTCACGAGAACCTTGGCAGCTTCGAACCGCATGGTGCCATACTCCATGCCGGACGGGATGGTCAAGTCGTTCATGGTGCGCAGCGCCGCGGTCGGATCGTTCGCGAGGAAGGCCTTGGCTGCGTACACGTGAACCCACTTGACAGCGAACTGCACCTCGAAGTCTTCGGTGTCAGCGCCCGCACCGCGTGCGAGGTCGAGCGCGTGGACGGGATCCGTCGGCGCAAGGCACTTGGCCCGCTCGACCAGGTCCTGGGCGCAGGCCTCCGGGCTGATGCCGTCGACGATGCGCCTGCGAGCACGCCTGCTGAGCGTGGGGTCGAGGTTCAACGCGGCCGTCGCTACGACGCCGAGCAGCCTGGGCGAGTTCCCTGCGGCCTTCTCCGCAGTGGCGAGCCAGCGTCGCGCCAGGACGTAGTCCGGTTTCTTCTCGGCCATTTCGGTCAGTGCGGCGACCTGGTTCCTCGGCGAGCTGATCATCGCCGCGATCCGGTCGGCCCGGTGTGGATCGACTGGAGCAGCGGCAACGGCGAGGTCCTTGAGGTGGTAGTCGTTGTAATGCTTGTGCGTGGAGTCGGCCAGGGCAGGAGCGGCCGTGTCGATCAACGCGAGGGCGAACTGCGGATGCACGCGCGCGGCATCGGCGACTTTCTCAGACCAGAAGCTCGTGTGGATCCAGTAGTCGGGACTGAGCCGGCTGAGGGTCCTCGCAGCGCGGGCGGGATCAGTGGCCGCGACTGTGTGGGCGATCCACCAGAGTCTGGAGTCCGGATGCTCCGCCTCCAGTGCGAGCCGCTCGGCGAGCGCGACCAGTCGCTCGGCACAGGCGGGGTCGTTCGTATGGACGGCGTTGGCGAGACGTGCGAGCGGGATGTGCGCGTCGGCCGGCTGTTCTTCCTCGACCTGACGCACCAGTTGATCGCAACGGCCGGGGTTCAGCCCTGCCGTGACCATGGTGGCGATGGCGATCACCCACTCCCATGGGCTCACCGGAGCGTTAGCCATCGCCTGGGCCAGTTGGTGTGCTCGTTCGGGATCGCGTTCCACGATGGCGGCAGCGAGTTCGTTCCCGGCCCTTTGGGCATTTGCCGCATCAGCGATCAGCTCGATGACCTGTTCGGCCCGGCGTTGATCGCGGTCGGCGAGCAGTAGAACGATCTTGCGGAGTGTCCAGTCCCTGTCGTCGGTCAGCGAGCAGGCGATTCGGATGCCGAGGTCCAGCAGCGGTTCCGGCGTCGGTGCGGTCGGCGGCGCGTGGACGTGCATGTCGCCGTGCACCGCGCCGACCTGAGTGACCTGACCGGTGACGTTTCCCGGTACGTCGTTGCGCACCCGCTCGTCCGACATGGCACCAAGCATGACATCACGAGCTTTCGCCGTTGACTCCACCCGGACGGCCGAATCCCACATCGGCTGCACAAGTGCATCTCGGGTGCGGTTTTCTTCGAGAATTGCAGCGAGTTTTGTGTAGGGGCTCGTCGCGTACTGCATTCCTGGTCAGCATTCCCCAGTGTGCCGGTCAGTCGCCCCTGTCGTCCGAGTCGGTACAGAGCTCCATGCCGGGCCCAGCCCGGGCTGATCGGCTGTTCCTCGAGCACGGACAGGCCGGACTCGCTACCCGAATCGGTAGCTCACGCCGTGATCGTCTTGCTGCACACTGTGACTGTCAATGCGATCATTGGGTTACCGGCGCTCGCGATCATCAGTGCCTGCAGACCGCGTTGAATGGCAGGGCTCGTGTCGAAAGCGGACCAGAACGGCGGCCCGTGCGTCTCCGATGAGGCTCGGTTGCCGAAGTAGTGCCTGACACTGGACGACACTTCGCGACACCCGAAAGGCGGTGAAACATTGGTTGAACTGCCCTTATCGACACAGGGCGGCACGCGGTGACACTCACCGATGTGCCGGAGCGGTGGACTGTGACCAGACGGTTTGATCGGCTACCTCTTCGGCAATCGCCCGATCCGCGTTGGAGCATGCTGGCGGCGTAGTCGGCGACTGCAGGGCGGACGCGGTGATGTGCCTGGCTGTCGAACCAAGGGCGATTTGAGGGCGAAATTGCAGGTCGAACGAGGTCGAGGGAGATCGACTGAGGAAATGAGCGATTGCAAACATCGCAGCTTGAAGGCCTCGTTGATGACGATGCGCAGAAACCAGGGCTGGAACGCCCGGTTCGATCTTGGTCATCGATCCCCTTCGCGGTCTGCTCACCTACTTCACACCGCGGGTCGGGAATCGGTTCCCGAATCGCGGGAGAGGATCGCGAACACCCCGTCCTCCCGCGGCCTCGCCGCCTCTTCTGCAAACTAGCGCGCTCACCAGGGCCAGCCGAATGAGTGACCACCGACGGGCGACGCTTCCCCAACTGAGGTCGACGTACCCGGCAACGAAGAGGCCTGCGGTTGTGTGAGCGCCATGACGCACGAGGGCGGCAAGACTCGCCGATGCCGGCGAGTCCAGCAGGCAGTGTCGAACATCTGCTGGTACGCCACGACCGGCTCACGGTCCCCGGCCGGGGACTTCGTCCTCGTCGACGAGGTCGGGCGTTCGAGCGGCCGATCGACGTCGTCATGCGTCCACCCAGTGCTCCCGTGGTCATCGCCGACGTTGGCGAGCAGGTGACCTGAGGCCTGGCGCGGTCGCGTCGCGAGGACGCGGGTGGCAGAATGCGGTCCGTAGTTGATCGGTGACGGGGAGGTCTACCGATGGGCCGGTTCAAGCACACGGTCGCTGCGGCCGCGCTGGTCGCCGTCGCGACGGTCGCGGTGACCGTAGCGGGCAGTTTGGCGACGATGCTCAAGACCAATCGGTGGGCATGGGCCGCGGCCGGCGCTCTTCTGCTGGCCAGCGGGGCTATCGCCGCCTACCGGGCCTGGTCGTCGCGCGAACCCGCGAAACGTGCGGACGTGGAAGACGCTTTCGCCGCGCTGGCCGAAACGATCAAACGGCGGCTAGACGAAGCGGTGAACCACCGTGGGCTGCGCGTGGACCAGTTGATCGACGTACCGTGGGAAACGCGTCCTTACCAGGGAGAAACCAAGACCACTCGCGCGGTGCGGGACGCGGGTGGTATCGAGGCCTTGGCCGAGGTTGTCCTCTGCCGGAACGCCCGGATCCTCGTCGTGGGACCGGCCGGCGCGGGCAAGTCTTCGCTCGCCCGGCGGATCGCCCTCTCCTGCACCCGGTCCACGGCCAACGGCGATCGAGTGCCCGTCGTGCTGGCCGCCTCCACGTGGACGGTCGGTGAGCCGGTCCGGCGCTGGATCGAAAACCAGCTGCTGCTCCTGCATCCCGGCGTCCGTCGCAGGACCGACTCCGGGGCCACGATCGCGATGCACCTGATCACGGCAAGGCGGCTGCTCCTGGTGATCGACGGCCTGGACGAGCTCCCGGACGACCCTCGCGAGTGGTTTTGCGAAGCCCTCCGCGACGCGATGCTCGAAGAGCTCCCGCTGATCATCTCCTGCCGGACGGATCCGGACGTCGATCCGGTGGCCACGTTGCCCCTGATGCCCGTGGACACCGTGGTGACCATGCAGCGGGTGCGGCGGGCGAGTGCGCTGGCGACGCTGCGGAAGTCCGCTTCGGAGCGGCAACTCGACAGCTGGGCCCGGGTGGACGCCGCCGTCCGGAAGGATCCGAACGGCGGGCTGGCTCGGACGTTGTCCCGTCCGCTCATGGTGGCGATGGCCGCGGAGATCTACCACCGGGGCGCCCCGGAGCGGGACCCGGAGGAGCTGACCACCGTGGCCGACCCGGGGGATCACATCCTGGGCACGTGGATTCCGACCGTGCTGCGACGCCAACGTAACGTGTCGAACGAAACGTCACCCCGGCGGGAGCAGAAGACACGGCGGTGGCTGACCTTCCTCGCCAAGCACCTGGATCGTCGAGGGACCTACGACCTGCGCTGGTGGGAGCTTCGGACCGCGTTGTCGGCGCGAGCGTCGCTGGTGTCCGTGGCGATCGCCGTCGCCGCTGTCGTCGGTGTGGCAGCGGGGCCGTCCATCGGGCCGGCCCGGGCGATAGGGCTGGGGGCATGTGTCGGCGCCCTGGTCTTGCTGGAGTTCGATGCCGTGCGGCCGCCCGGTCAGCCGCAGCAGGTTGTGCCCGTCCGGTCGGGGCGGCTGCACCGGTGGCTCCGAGTCCACTGGCGCCGGGTTCGACCGGGGGTGGTCAAACGGTTCACGACCGGCTTCACCGGCGCGTGCGCGCTGATCTGGGGATTGGGAGCTCTGTTGTGGGGGGTGTCGCTGGCGGACCCGGGATTCGTCCACCAGGCGCTCTCCGGCGGGGGTGTCATGCCCGACCTCACCGGGTTCGACCCGGTCGCCCTGATGATCGCGGCCAGCCTCCTCCTGGGCGTGTTCGTCGGTGGGCTGGTCGCCATGGCTCCGGTGGACCAGGATGTCGCGTCCCTGAGGGAGGTTGTCCTCGACGGCCGCCCGGACGGCTTCCCGGGCACACACCAGGACGTGGAGTTCGACCAGGCCGCCGACTTCCGCCACACACTGTCCCAGGACCGACGGTGGTCGCTTCTGCGATTGGCGGTCGGAGCGGTGGTCACGGTGCCCCTCCTGCAGGCGGGGGTAACCGGCGGCGCCGCGCAGGCGTTCCCGCTCCTGCACCGGGTCGATGAGCACCTGGGATGGTGGATCGTCCTCCTCGCGGTCATCGCGGTGGTGGTCCAGGTGTTCCTGCACGCCGAATGGCCGTGGTTCGTCGCGGCCCGGATCCCGCTGGCGCTCGGCGGCCGCATCCCCGTCCGGTTGACCGCGTTCCTGGACGAGATGGACGCGGTGGACATCCTGCGACGAGAGGGCGACGTCTATCGCTTCCGGCATACCGAGCTGCGGGACTGGCTGCTGAAGGAGGCGGCGAAGCAGCGCTACGAAACGCTCGGCGACGACCGTCAGCGGTTGCTGAGGCGCCTGGCCGTCCACCCGGGGCCTGATGTCACGGCCGACCTGGCGGCGTACATCGACAACATCACCTCCTTCGAAGCGCGCCGGCTGCTGGACGAGTTCTGCAGCGCCAGGCTGATGACCCGCGCCGGCGACCGGTACGAATGGCGTTCCGGGTGCCATCCGGCCATCGTGGAAGCCGCCCGGGATGCGGTGGATCCGCCCGGCGTGCGGGAGCAGGTCGCCGGTGCGGTCAAGGCGTACTACCGCCAGTTCCTCTCGTCCGGGTACGACACGCCGATGTCGTTGCCGGGCCCGGCGTGGCGCCGGCTTCGAACCGACCGCCGCACGGTCGTGGCCTCCGTGCGCCAGGCTGTGCGCGACGGAGACCTCGAGTACGCCGCTGAGACGGTGTTGGTCGTCGCGCCGTACCTGGTCCAATGGGGTCACGAAGCGGAGGGTCAGGACCTGATCGAAGCGGTCCTTGCGCTCCCGGTACCACCATGCACGGCGATTCGGCTCCGGTACCAGCTCCTTTCCGTGGGAACGGTCGAACCCGCCGATCTGCTCGACCAGGCACGACGACTGGGCGATCGCACCCAGGAAGTCGTCGCGCTGTGCGCGGTGGCCTATGCCGCGAACGATCCGAACACCGCGGTTTCGGCCATCAGCCTCGCCGAGCAGGTGGATCGGCCGACCGTGTTGCTCACGGCTCTCCTGGATGCCGGCCACCTGAGCATGGCCACCGACCCGGCCGGGGCGGAACACTTCTTCGCGCGCGCCGAGCGGATCGCAAGGAAGTGGGACCGGCGGTACCTCGAGGCGAGTGCCCTGGAAGGCATGGGAATGTGCCTCCTCGCCCAGCGGCGGCCCAACGCGGCCGCGACCTCTTTGCGCGCCGCGAAACGCAGTTACGAGGCGACGGGCGCGTTCCTGATGGCGACCGAAACGGCGCTGCGCCTCGCGGGCGGCTACTTCCGCTACAACAAGCTGCGGGCAGCTCACGTGGTCCTCTGGACCGCGATCCGCCTGTCCCGGGCCATCGGCTCCGAATACCACCTCGCCCGGTCCTACCTCCTGCAGGGGGAAACCTTCCTCCTCGAGAAGGACTATGGCACCGCGGCTCGGCTGTCCCACTGGGCACACGGACTGTTCGTGCGGTGTGATGCCAAACTGGACGCACCCCTCGCGTTGATCCTGTCCGGAACGTCCCTGATGGACGTCGGCAGAGCGTTGTCCGAACGCAAGATTGACGGCGATTGGGCAGTGACCGAGGGGAGGAAGCGCTTGGAGGCCGCGCGGCTGGCCTTTGCCGATCTCGGCGAACCCGCGGGTGAGGCTCGTGCCCTGCTCGAACTGGGCCGGCGGGCCACCACGGACGGCGACGCCCGTCTGTGGTTGACCAAAGCCGTGACGATCTACGAATCCCTGGACGAGGACGACCACGGCAGGTTTCTGGAGCAAGCGCGGTCCTTGCTCGCACGTCGCACGACGCCTGCCGTCCGTCAGCGGACCTGAGCCGGGTTTCATCCCCGGCGAAAAGGAACTTCCTGCTCGGAAAGGCGGGCACGCGGCTGGCCGAGCCATGCTGGAGCCCAGGAGACCGGCGGAGGGACTGATAACCGGATTCGCGAACAGGCCCCTGGTCGCCGGGGTAGATGCCTCGGCCGCTATCCGGCGGGCGGCGGGAAGAAGCTCAGTAAGGGACACCACCCTGCGGCTGCTGCGCCTGCGTCTTCGCGGAAGTGTCGGACAAGCTCCTGCTGGACACGTCGAACGGCGACTTCGCCGTGCCGCCGAGGTCGCCTGCGAAGGAATGCCCGGGTTCGGGCCGAGCTGGTGGTCCAGTTCGCCGCTCTCCACGGTGTGGGCGGCGCACCCGGCCGCGACAAACGCCCCTCGCTGCGTCGTCGCTGTGTGATAGCTGACGATCATGCGCAGGCGATCGGTCAGCGAGACCAGGACACCGCACGGCACCTACGGTCTTTCGCCCAGCAGGTTCCGCCGCGAACACACGCACGAGTGCACGCAGACGAAAGAACAGTGCACTCACCGGTAATGACAAGGTCGGCGCCGTGCGGCATCTTGAAAGGGAATCGGACTTCCCTGCCACGCAGGCGGCAGGGTGGTCTTTCGTCATTGCCGGAAAGTCAGCGCTCTCGGTTCGGCATGGGAGGAAATGATGTCCAAGAAAGCATTACGCATGGCCAGGATGGGTGTCGCTCTGGCGACGCTTACCGCAACCGTGGTCGCACAGCTTGCGCCTGCGGAGGCTTCCGCCACTGGTTCGACACCTCTGGCATCCGGTGATCCCGGCAATTCCGCCGCGTCGACCGCCGTTGACAGGGGTCTCGATGCGACCGCCACGCTCGCGGTCGCCACACAGTACCCGATCTATCAGTGCCCGGCGACCAACTGCAACCAAGGATACGTAACCGCCGGCCAGCCAGTTCACGTCTACTGTCAAACAAGCGTGTGGTACCTGGTGTACAACCCGGCGAACGAGCACGTCGGTTTCCTGCATACCGACTACATCAACCCAGGTCCGGAGCCGAGCTGTGCCGGAGTGGGAACAGGAACCTCTGTCGACAATCGCGAAACGATCTATCAGTGTCCGCAAACGTTCTGCAACCCTGGACAGGTTTATCCCGGTAATGACATTGCTCAGATTTGCCACGCCAAGAATAGCGTCTGGACGTTCGTCCTCAATCACGCGAACGGCCACGTGGGTTTCATCAACGCCAACAAGCTCAACGACTTGGGCGCCTGGGGAGCCTGCTGAGCCGGCGCCGAACGATCAGTAGCTCATAGGCCTCTATCTGTGCAGCCAGTAGGAGAACCCGGGACGTTCGCAGCGTCGTGTGACCGCCGGCAGTGTGCTCGGAGAAGATTCTGCCAAGGACGCGTCGCGCGTTCCCTGCCACCTTGTCGACACGGTCCACGGCTTGAGCGCAGGGGGCGAGCCCTTCCAACAGGGCCCAGGCCGGCTCGACGACGGACAGGTGCTTCCTGAACGCCTGCAGTCAGGGCGTGCGAAGTGGAGGGGCTTTCGCGCGGCTGGGGTGTTCACCGCGGATTCCCGTGCGCGGACCACGCCCGAGAAGCTGTCGCCTAGGTCGGCGCAGGGATGCGAAATCCACCGAAGTTCCGCGCGGTATCAGCGATTTGCGTGGTACGCCGTGGTTTGGTTGCCGCGACGCCGGGGGTGTCCGATAATTCGTCCCTGCGGTGTCGCGCGGCAACCAGGTCAGGGGGGACCATGGATGTGATCAGTACTACTGAAGCGCCGGAGGGCGAACGTTTCAGCTACTGGCGCGAGGTGAATTCCAAGCTCTGGGCACCGTACGACCTCCGCTGCGATCCGCGACGGGAACGCGAGTTCCGGGCCCAGGTGGGTGTCAGCGAATTCGGTTCCGTGCAGGTAACCCTGATGACCACAATGCCACATTCGGTGCACCGCACCCCCAAGCTCATCCGGCAGGGCGATCCCGAGGTGTTCAAGCTGGGCTGTTTCGTACGCGGAGGCGGCGTGCACATGCAGGATGGCCAGTGCGTGGAGTACGGGGAGGGAGACCTGAAGCTGTACGACACCTCACAGCCCTTCGGAGGCGAGTTCGCTCCGGATGCCCCGATGAGCCAGTTGCTTCTGTTGCGCTTCCCTCGCTCGCTGCTCCCGTTGCCGGCCAAGGACCTGCGGCGGCTCACAGCTGCCCGAATCCCCGGCGCCTCAGGGGTCGGTGCGCTGTCTTCGCAGTTCCTCTTGCACCTCGCTCACCACCTGCATGAGCTCACACCGGCCGACGCCTCCCGGCTGTCGAACCTGACGGTCGATGTGCTGACGGCGGCCCTGGCCCATGCGCTGGATGCCCAGAGCACTGTGCCGCCGCACACCCGCCGGCGAGCGCTGATGGCCCGGATCCACGCCTTTGTCCGGGAAAACTTGGGCGATGCGTCCCTGACCCCGGAATCGATCGCCGCCGCGCACCACGTCTCCCTGCGCTATCTGCACAGTCTCTTCCACCAGGATGGGCACACCGTCGCCGGCTGGATCCGCCGATGTCGGCTCGAGCAATGCCGCCGTGACCTCGCCGAACCTCGGCTGAGCGCGCGTCCGATCAGCGCGGTCGCCGCCCGGTGGGGATTCAGCAGCCCTGCGCATTTCAGTCAGGTCTTCCGTGGCGCCTACGGTCTCTCACCGAGCGATTACCGTCGGCAATGCATCACAGAAGCCGCGAAGCGATGACGCGGAGCGGAAGCTGCCGTCGGTGATGTCGAGGACCCGTGCCTTCGCGACGAGAGGGGATGTCGCTGCTGACGTTGACCGAGTGTTGGAGGACTCCGGGGCATGGAGCTCGCTGCCCAGCTTGTTGCAGCTGCGCGGTTCTTCCGGATGTCCCTTTGGGGTCCAGATCGGTCCGTGGGTCTGACTTGCAGCGGTAACGGCGGGCGGACAGTCTCAGCCTGGCCGTGGCGCAGACGGCGATGCTGGACGAATGGACCACGGCGGAGGCCGTGCTCTGCGTCGGCTGATCTAACTCGGCTGCCTTGGTCTTGGCGGTGGTAGATGCTGGGCGCGTCCGGGCTCGGCCTGGTCAAGGCGAAAACGGCCGACCCGGACCTGCCGGGGGCGTTGACCTGCGCGGAGGGCTCGATCGATGCGCTGCCGCGCGCACTTTCCGTTCGAGTGGGGCGTTGCCCAGCTCAACAAGGCGGTCGTGCACCAGACCCACGGTGACCGGGACGCGGCGGTCCGGCGCGGTGAGCTCGCGTTGCGGGAGCTGACTCCGGCACGAGGGCCCGCCATCTCCGCCCGTGCCGCCGGCCTGGTCGGCGAATGCCATGCCGAGACCGCCCGCTGGCCGGAGGCGGCCGAGGCCTTCCAGGCCGCGGTCATCGCCTTGCGGTATGCCTACCTGGACGCAAGGCGGTCGTCCGCCCGGACGGCGCTGTTCCGGCAGGCCGGCGTGGCGCACACCTCCGCGGCCTACGCGACCGCCCGCGCCGGCGACCTTTCCCAGGCGCTGATGCGCGCCGAAACCGGGCGGGCGTTCGCGTTGCGGGAGGCCCTCGAACTCGACCCGGCCACGGTGGACCTGTCAGCCGACCAGGACTCGGACGAGTACCGGCAGTACCTCGGTGCCCTCGCGTCGGTGCGGGCGGCCGAGGCCGCCGTCCAGCTGCCGTGGCTCGCTCACCCTCGTACCACGGCCCAACAGGCTCGCGCGGTGGACGTGCAACGGCAGTCCGAGCTGGAGTCGGCCCGGCGAGCGGCGGCTGAGGCACGTGCGCGGTTGACCACGCCGGCGCCGACCGACGTCGCGGCGATCCGCCGGTATGCCGCCGGGACGGACGCGGTCGTCTACCTCCTGTCCCCGGAGTGGGGCACGGTCATGCTCACTCTCCGGCCGGAGAGTGAGCATGACCGAGAAGCGGGAGCACGCGTTCACGCACGACGACCTGTTCGCGCTGCTGATCCACCGCGACGGGCCCCGCGGCGGGCTGCTCGCGGGCGCGATTCTCGGTGGCGAGCTGATGCGCCAGGCGATCGAGGACCTCGATCGATCGCCGGTGGCGGCATGGTTGCGGGACGGCCTGCGGGATCTCGGAACGACGATGATCGTCCCGATGGGCCCGTGGAGCGCCGTGCCGTTCACCCTCTTCACCGAAGACGGCTCGGTCCTGATCCACGCGGTCTCCGCGGAAGTCCGGCACCACTGCCGCACGAGGCTGGCACGGGAGAGCAACCGGCGGCCCGGCGTGCTCGCCTACGCCGATCGATCCCTTCCCCTGGAGAGCCGCGAGGTCGAAGGCGTCGCCGCGGCGTTCGACGAGGGGATCACGGTGCCTGCCGGTCCGGACGCCAAGGACGACCTGCTGGCCGAGCTGGCGCGATTCGATCACCTGCATCTCGCGACGCACGGGGTCTACCGGCTCGACGAGCCTGCCGAATCGGCCATCTACGTCGACGAGGAGCCGTTGCGGCTGGGCGAGCTCATCCAGCACCAGTTGCTCAGCGGCGTGCGGCTCGCGTTCCTCTCCGCGTGTCAGACCGGGATCAGCGACGTCCTGTCCGCGCGCGACGAGGTCGTCGGCCTGCCGTCCGCGTGCATCCACAGTGGAGCGACCGGGGTCATCGGAACCCTGTGGAAGGCGGACGACGCGGCGACCTTCCTGCTCGTCCGGGCGTTCTACCGTGAGTACGACAGTGCGGTGCCGCCGGTGGCGCTGGCTCGTGCCCGTGAGTGGTTGCGTACCGTCTCCACCGGGGAAACTCTCCGGGAATGCGACGATCTGTCGCCGGCGCTGGAGTTCCTGCGACTGCGGCCGTCGACCCAACGTCCGTTCGGCGATCCTTATTTCTGGGCGCCGTTCATCTATGTAGGTGCGTGAGGGGTTCCGAGTGTCCAACGAGAATCGTCGATCCGCGGTGCCGCCGCAGCCGTGCGGCCGCATCTGCCCGAGCTGGTCGAGACGGACCTGGCGGCCACGTTCACCGCGGAGCTCGCGGCCGCCGTCGACGACGAGAGCCTGATCATCGTGATCAGCAGGCAGGACAGGGTGCGCGAGTGGATGTCCGACCACCTGGAGGCGGTCGCGGCGAGCGAGCGGGACTACACACGCCTGAGCGGTGATCCCGGTTTCGTGCGGCCATCCGCGACGTTCACCTGCCCGGAGGGCACCCTGGTCTGGTATCGGCGGTTCGTCGGGGAGCGACCGCCGAAATGCCTGGTGCACGACGTCGACCTCGTGCGCATCGAGGAACAGCCGTGATCGACTCGCTCTTCCGGACGGTCAGCGGGCGGGCCTCCCAACGTATGTTCGGCGCGGCGCTCCTGGCGGCAGTTTTACTCGGCGCGGCCGTCGGTGCGTGGTCTACCTACGACGGCGGGGCTCTGGTCACTCGATCGGCGCGGTGGCTGGCCGGGCGCTCCGGTCTCGGGCAGGGTCACAGTGGCCATTCTGGTCGGCGTGACGCTGGTCGGCGTGACGATCCTCTCGCTCGCCCCGCAGGTCCTCCGCCTGCTGGAGGGGTACTGGCCGGGCTGGCTGGAACCTGTTCGAGCGCGTTTGGTTCGTCGCGTCACGAAAACGCCGACCGCGACGCCGCGGCGGTGCAAGAGCTCGAACGGGATCGGCGCACCGACGCCCGGTTGGATCAGCGGCTTCGCCGGCTGCCCAGCGACCCGGACCGGTACCTGCCCACCAAGCTCGGCAACCTGGTGCGTGCCGCCCAGGCCCGGCCGATCGACAAGTACGGCCTCGACCCCGTCGCGCTCTGGCCGCACCTCTTCCTCGTCATGCCGGAACCACCCAGAAGGAGATTACCGCCGCTGGGCACGCGCTGGAGCGGGCGGTCATGGCGGTGTGCTGATGCGTGTTGTTCGTCGCACTCAGCCCGTGGGTGTGGTGGGCCGGCCCGTTGGGCATCGCCGCCGCAGTGCTCCTGCAGCGAACCCTCGTCCACGGGATGGCGCGAACCCAAGCCGAACTGATCGAAGCCGCCATTGATCTTCACCGGCTGGATCTTTATCGGAAGCTGCGCTGGCCACTCCCCGCCAATCCGGCTGAGGAACCGGAGCTGGGCGAGCAGCTCGTCTCCTACCTCAGCTATGGCTCGGACAGCGCCAAGCCGACGTTCACCGACGAAAAAGTGTAGTTGACCGGGATGTCAGTACCTGAGCCGTCAGGGCGGCGCATCATGGCTTGCGGCATTGGCCGAGTGGAAGTGTCCGCGGACGTCCTGGCCAACGGGGTGCGGACGCAGTGGGAGGAACAAGTCAGACGCGTGCGCGCCCCGTTTCCGCGGCCGCTGAGGTGCCACTCGTCAGCACGAAGTGCGGCTGGAGTACCAGGTAGTCTTGAGGTGTTCGGGGAGTTCACGTCCGGCAACGGCGAGCGGGTTCGGTCTGCTCCGGGGCAACCGACACGAGCCGGGGCCGGATGGGGGCCGTGTGGCGAGCCGGTGTCGAACCGGTCGGTTTCCTGGTTCAGGTCCGCGTCCCGGGCTTCAGTGGAGGTCAAGGCGGTGGACGATCTTCTCGCGCTCGGCCAGGTTCGCGGGGGCCTCTTCTCCGCGGGCTTCCAGCAGCAACGCGATCACGGCCTCGATCGAAGCGATCGTCGGCACGAAGCTGTCGTAGGCCGAGGGTGCGGTGACCTGCTGGGCCAGCACCACGTCCGCGTGGTGGCTCACCGGGGACAGCCAAGGATCGGTGAACAGCACGATCGTGGCCTTGCGCTCCGCCGCCAGCTCGGCCAGGCGCTCCGTCGGGGGCTCGTAGCGCCGGTAGTCGAACAGCACCAGCACGTCCTTCGGGCCCCAGGACGAGGCAGCGGCCGCTCGCGGTACGGGGTGTTCGGACAGGACTTCGACGTGGTCGCGCAGCTGCATCAGGTGCAGGGCCAGATATTGGGCGAACAGACCGCTGAACCGGCCTCCGGCGAGCGTGATCCGCCGCCTGGGGTCGGTGAGCAGGGAGATCGTGCGGTCGAGGTCGTGTTCGCTGGTTTCGGCGAACGTGCGGTGGATCGCTCGGCCGAATTCCCCGGCCGCGCGGTCGAGGACCGCGATCGCGCCGATGGGCTCGTCCGCTCCCGAATAGAGCGTCAGCGGCGAGGCTTCCCGGGCGCCGAGCTCCTCGCGCAGTGCGGCCTGGAACGCCGGGAAGCCCGCATAGCCGAGCCTGGTGACCAGCCGGAGCACGGTCGGCGCGCTGACCTTGGACTGCGCGGCCAGGGCCGCGAGAGTCTCGAAACCAGCCGCGGGGTAGTTCGCCAGCAGGATCCGGGCGACCTTGGTCTCGGCGGGGCTCAGCTCGCCGAGCCGTCGCCGGATCTGCTCGGCAACCGTGTCGACGGGCATCGTGGGGCTCCTCCGTGTGCCGGGGCGGCGGATCGCCCCGCCGACAACCTAACGGACGGGTGCCGTGCACGCCGTCGGCCCGACGTCGAGCCGCAAGCCCAGGACACTGCCCGGGACCGCGGGCTTCGTCCACGTCCGGGTGGCCGCGGTCTTCCGGAGCCGGACGTCGAACCGCGGCGCGGTCTCGAAGGTGTGCGCGGTCGTCGTGCGGGCGACCGCACTGCCCGCCAGGGCGGCCGCGGTGCGCAGGAGCGAATAGGGCGCGCCGGCCGCGTTCCGCGGCGAATGGAAGACGTCGTCGTTCTCCGGGACCGGGGACCGGTCCACCGGCGTGGCGGGCCGGGCACCGGCCGGCGGAACGGCCAGCCGGGCCGCCGGGAGGTACCGGGCACCGTCGGTGAGGTAGTCGTACCGGACGTCGTGGACGGACCAGCCGCAACTCCCGGTGGTCGCCTGGCCGTGGCGCAGGTCGAGGACCGTCACGCCGTGTTCGCCGAGCACCCGGAGCGTTTCGGCCGGGCTGCCGGGGCGGTCGACCACCACGGCCGTGTTTTCGTCGAGGGCGTAGACCCGGTCGTGCCCCGTGTCGGCGGCCAGCCGCAGGGACCGGCCTTCGCGGCCCTCGACGCCGGTGTGGGTGTCGAGCAGGCCGGACGTGAGCAGGCCGAACCCGCCGGCCGGGAGGTAACCGAGCACGGAGGGGTCGGCGAAGTAGCCGGGCCTGCTGCCGTCGCGCAGGCCCTCGTAGGAGTCGCCGCCGGTGACCATGTCGGGGCCGGACGCGATCTGGGCGCCCGCACTGGATCCCGAGATCACCGCGCCCGCGCGGAACTTCGCCCGGATGGCGGCCAGCACCAAGCTGTCGGTGTGCCGGTCCCCGCGCAGCAGCGTCGTCACGTACCGGTACTGGTCGCCGCCGCCGAAGAAGAAGCCGCTCATACCCCGGACCTGCGCGGCGACCGCGTCGGATTCCGCCGCGGCCACGTGGTCCAGGTCGACCGGGATCCACTCCGCGGCGGCACCGTGCTGGGTGAACAGCCCGGCGTAGTACGCGCCGTTGCACACGGAGTTGGAGCACTTCTCGGGGTCGTCGGCGTCGGGGTCCTGGCTGGCCGGGAGGGAGGCTGCGGTGATGATCCCGATCCGGGCCCGGGAGCCGCCCGCTCTCGCGATGATCTCGTCGAAGACGGCGTCGTTGTCTTCGGCGAGCGCGCCGCCGACGAGCACCAAGGACCCTCGCGCGGCCGTCGTCGCGTGCGCGGACGTCCACGAGGAAAGCACGAGCAGGATGGTGACGATGATGGCGCGAGCCGGGCGTCCGGGCATCAGAGGTCCTTCCGGGCATCGAGGGTGCCGCAGGTGGCGATGAGCGTGGCGAGCAGGGCGACGCGGTCCGGCACGGAGGTGACGTCGAGCCACTCGCCGGGGGTGTGGTCCGCACCGCCGACGGGACCGAGCCCGTCGAGGACGGGCACGCCCTGACCGGCGATGAAGTTGGCGTCCCCCACCCCACCCGTCGCGGCCGCGTCGACGGCGAAGCCGAGTTGGTCGCCGATGGCGCGGGCACGGGCGAGCAGCATTCGGGCGCCGGGGCCGTCTTCCATGACCGGGCAGTCGTCGAGCTGGGTGACCACGGCGGCGGTGCCTTCGACGGCGAGGTGCCCGGCGTGTTCGTGGATGCTCTTCGCGGCCCACTCCATGCCGTCCCGGGTCGGCGAGCGCACCTCGAGCTCGAGGCACGCTTCGGCGGAGACGATGTTCGTCCGGGTACCGGCCCGGATCGTGCCGACGTTGACCGTCACGCCCGGCCGCCGCCCGTTCAGCGCCTGGAGTTCGAGCACGAGGTTCGCCGCCGCCAGCGCGGCGTTGGCCCCGCGCTCCGGCTCGATCCCGGCGTGGGCGGCCCGTCCGGTGATGCGGATGTGGAAGTCGGCGACGCCCTTGCGGGCGATGACCAGGTCGCCGTTCTCGCGGGCGCACTCCAGCGCCAGGGCCAGGTCCGCGGTTCCGGCCAGTGCCTCGGTGACCGGCCGGCTCATGGGCGAGCCGGCCTCTTCGTCCGGGGTGGCCAGGAAGACCAGCTCGGCGAAGTCCCGGAAACCCGTGCCGAGCAGCAGCTTCGTGGCGGTCAGCCCGGCGAGCAGCCCGCCCTTGTCGTCGCTGACGCCCGGTCCGTAGGCACGCCTGCCGTCGGTGGCGAACGGACGGGCGGCGGCGGTGCCGCGGTCGAAGACGGTATCCAGGTGCCCGGCGAGCAGGATGCGCCGTCCGCCGCGGGGCCGGGGTGTCCGGCCGGCCAGCCGGCCGATCACCGCGTCGCCCCGCCCGTCCAGCGGCACCCGCTCGACCGCGAACCCCTGCTGCCGCAGCAGGTGCGTCACCCGGGAGGCCACCGCGTTCACGCCGTCGGGGTCGTCCGAGCCGGAGTCCAACGCGACGAGCCCGGCGAGTTCGCTCAGGTAGCCGGGTAGGCTTTCGACCGCGGCGCGCCGGAGCGGGTGCGCCAGGTCGGTCCGCAGGCTCACAGGACCTTCGCCAGGAACTCGCGGGTCCGTGCGTGGCTCGGCCGGACCAGCACCTGCCGCGGATCACCCTCCTCGACCACGACGCCCTCGTCCATGAACACGGCCTTGTCGGCGACCTCCCGCGCGAAGCCGATCTCGTGGGTCACGACGACCATCGTCATCCCGCCGGCCGCCAGTCCGCGCATGACGTCCAGGACGTCGCCGACCAGCTCGGGGTCGAGCGCCGAGGTCGGTTCGTCGAACAACATCAGCTTGGGCCGCATGGCCAGCGCGCGGGCGATGGCCACCCGCTGCTGCTGGCCACCGGAGAGCTGGGCCGGGTAGTGACCGGCCCGGTCGGCCAAGCCGACCCGGTCGAGCAGTTCCCGGGCGCGCTCGCGCGCGGCGGCCTTCGTCAGGCCGCCGATGCGGACCGGGGCCTCCATGACGTTCTCTTCGGCGGTGAGGTGCCCGAAGAGGTTGAACCGCTGGAACACCATGCCGATCTCGCGGCGGCGGCGGGCGACCTCCCGCTCGGTCAGCTCCAGCAGCTTCGTCCCCTGCTGCCGGTAGCCGACGAACCCGCCGTCGATCGACAGGTGCCCGCCGTCGATCTTCTCGAGGTGGTTCATGCAGCGCAGTAGCGTCGACTTGCCGGAGCCGGACGGGCCCAGCAGGCAGCACACCTGCCCGGCTTCGACCTCCAGGTCGATCCCGCGCAGCACCTCGAGCCGGCCGAACCGCTTGCGCACCCCGTGGGCGCTGACCATGGCCGGGCTCATCGGTCTTCCTTTCGCGAGAGCCGGCGGGACAGCCCGCCGGCGAACAGCCGGGCCGCGGGGCCCGGTCCGGCGGTCGTGGTGCCGCGGCCGAACCGCCGTTCCAGCCACGACTGCGGCCCGGCCAGCAGGGTGACCAGCGCCAGGTACCACGCGCCCGCCACCACCAGCATCGGGATGACCTGGTAGTTCTGGGCGTAGACGTCCTGGATGTTCGACATCAGGTCGTGGGCGGAGATGATCGAGACCAGGGCCGTCATCTTCAGCATGTTGATCACTTCGTTGCCCATCGGCGGGATGATCACGCGCATCGCCTGGGGCAGCACGATCCGCCGCAGGGTCAGGCCCGGTGGCATGCCCAGGGAGTGTGCGGCCTCGGCCTGGCCGACGTCGACGGACTGGATGCCCGCCCGCACGATTTCGCTGCAGTAGGCCGCTTCGTTCAGCCCGAGCGCGAGGAGCGCGGCGACGGCCGGGGTCAGCACGGAGTTGGTGTCCACGCTCAAGAACGTCACGTGGGTGAACGGGATGCCGATCATGATGCGCTGGTAGAGCGCGCCGGCGTAGCGCCAGAAGATGATCTGGACCAGCAGCGGCGTGCCGCGGAAGAACCAGACGAAGAGACTGCCGAGGCTGCTCAGCACGGGGTTGTGCGACAGCCGGAGCACGGCGATCACCGTGCCCAGCGCCAGGCCGAGCGCCATCGCGGCGGCGGTGAGCCAGAGCGTGGTGGCGAGCCCGCGGAAGACCAGGCCGTCGAAGAGGTACTGCCCGACGATGTCCCAGTGCACGTTCGGGTTCTTCGCCAGGGAGCCGATCAGTCCGATCAGGGCGGTGAGCGCGATCGCCGCGGAGACCAGCCGGCCCCAGTGTCGCAAGGGGACGGTGGTCAGCTCGGCCGGCGGTGTCCGGCCGGTCGTCGCCTCCGGTTCGGTGTGGACGGTCATCTCAGGCCGCCCCGGCGTTGCGGGTCGCCTTCGGCACGGCGATGGACTCGACGCCGTAGGCCGCGCAGATCTTCTTGAGCGTGCCGTCGTCGATCAACGCCTGAAGCGCCTTCTGGATCGCGTCGGTCAGCTCGGGCAGCCGCTTGGACACCCCGATCCCGTTGGGTGTCGCGTCGTAACCGCCGTCGGCGGCGGGGTCCTGGACCGACTCGAACGCCGAACCGCCGTCGGCCGTTTTGGCCGTCCAGCCGGCGGCCGGCTTGGTCAGGACCTCCGCGGCCACCTTACCCGAGCGGAGGGCCAGCTGGGCGTCGGAGTCCTTCGGGAACGTCTGGATCGAGATCGGCGCGGGACACTTCGCCTGCTGCGCGGTCAGCAGGTCGAGCTGGTGGGTCGCGACCTGGACCGCGACGGCCTTGCCGCACAGGTCACCCAGGGAGCCGATCTTCTGCGGATTGCCCTTCGCGACGAGGATGCCCGAGCCGGAGACCGAGTAGTCGACGAAGTCGAGGACCTGCTGCCGCTTCTTCGTGTCGGTGATGGCCGACATGACGACGTCGTACTTGCCGGCCTGGATCGCCGGGACGATCCCGTCGAACTTCTGCGGCGTGAAGGCAAACTTGACTCCGAGTTTGCCGCCGAGGGCCTGGCCGAGGTCGTAGTCGAGGCCGGTCAGCTCCGGCTGTCCCTCCTTGACGAACATCTCGAAGGGCGCGTAGGGGACGTCCGAGGCCACCCGGATGGTCCCGGTGTCGCGGATCGCGGCCGGGAGCGCGTCGTGCAGGTCCGCGGCCGCGCTGATGGTCACCCCGGCGACGGCGACGGTCTGCTGGGCGGGCGCTGCGGTGGAGGACGGGCTGCAGCCGGTCAGGGTGGTCACGAGGCAGGCGGCGGCCACGGCGGCGAGCGGGCCGGGGTGGGCAGGAGGTTTCACGAGCACGGTCGAGCCTTCCCGAGGAGTGGGGCGGTGTCCGGTGATGGCCGGTCGAAGGTGAAACGCAACTTACATCTTCCGTCAACATGAGGCTAGATGTAATATTTATTTCTTCACCGGACCTGGGAGGGCACATGGGTCGTCGCCTCACCGTCTTGGCCGCCTGCATGCTGCTGGCCGTCTCCGGGACCGCCGTCGCGCAAGCTTCGGTCACGCGGTTCCGCGCCGGCAGCTCGACCGACGTCACCCGGCCGGACTGGTCGGGCCCGGCGTTCACGATGAACGGCTCCGGCGCGGTCGTCGACGCGAGCATGCGCAGAGCCGTCGACACCATCCGCGGCGGCAGCGGCACCCTCGACGTCGTGGTCCTCGCCGGTTCCACCCCGGCGAGCGGCAGCCGCACCCCCGAATGCGATGCCGTCATCCGGCTGGCCGGGGTGAACTCCTGCACCACCTGGGTGCTCACCCGGGCCGCCGACGGTGACGACAGCCGGGTCAACGCCGACATCCGCAACGCCGAGTTCGTCTACTTCGCCGGCGGTGACCAATGCCGTTACGCCGCTTGGAAAGGCACCGCCCTGCAAGCCTCCGTCCGGTCCGTGGTCGCCAAGGGCGGCGGTGCGGGCGGGGGGAGCGCCGGGACGCACATCAACAGCTCGATCGTCTACAACGGATGCGGCGCCAGTGTCGACAGCCGGACCGCGCTCGACGATCCCTACTCCTCGGACATCACCTTCACCACGGGCATGTTCGCGTGGCCGGACTACGGCGACACGATCAACGACTCGCACTTCGTCACCCGTGACCGGATGGGCAGGCTGATGGCCTTCACCGCCCGGGCGGTGAACGACGGCCTCACCTCCGGCGGTGCCGCGTGGGGTGTCGGTGTCGAAGAAGGCGGCTCCCTCTTCCTCGACCGCACCGGCCTGGCCACCCTGTACGGCCAGGACGCCTACGTCGTCCTGGCCGACCACCGGCCCGAGCGGGCCGTGCCCGGCGAACCGCTCACCTACCGCGGGTTCAAGATCTGGCGCCTGCGCCCCGGCTCGACGTTCGACTTCCACAGCCGTCCCACGACCGGCTACTACCTCCGCGACGTCGATCGGGGCACGCCGGACGCGGACCTGTACGCCCCGTGACGCGGCTCGGGAGCAGCGCCGCCGAACTGGACTGGATCAACCTGCTCGTGTTCCGCGCGGTGGCGGAGGAGCTGTCGTTCACCCGCGCCGCCACCCGGCTGCGGATGTCGGTTTCGTCGGTGTCGCAGCGCATCCGGCGGCTCGAGCGGTCCCTCGGCGCCCAGCTGCTCGACCGCGATTCGAAGTCGGTGGCGCTGACGGCGGCCGGCGACACGACACTCGCCGCCGTTCTCGAGATCGACGCGGTCTGGGCCTCGGCGCACCGGCGGCTGGCGGCACCGGCGGCCGCCGACCGGCCGGAGAGCTACACCGTCGGCACCTACCGCGCCGTGCACGAAGACATGGTGCCGTTGCTCAGTGCGGTGGCCGGTGACGTCCCCTGGCGCCTGCGCTACTACCGCGCCTGCGCGGACGGGTTCGCCGACCTGCGCCGCGGCGCCGTGGACTTCCTGGTCTGGGAAACCTGGTACGGCCCGCGGGTCCGGCCCCGGCTGGACCTGACCGGGTTCGGCTCGGCGGACATCGTCCGCGATCCGGTGTGGGCCATCTTCGGCGCGCACCACCCCCTCGCGGGGCAGCCGGTGGTCACCTGGGAAGAGCTGTGCCGGTACGACTGGCTGACGCCGATCGACGACCAGCGCGAACTGATGGTCCGGATCTTCGCCGATCTTTCCCCGGTGCGGCCGCGTCTGGTCCACGACGTCGACGACAGCGTGCACATGGCCGGCATCCACGCGTTCAGCACGGCGGTCGACATCGGGCCGCCGAGCTACCGCTGCGAGCCCGGCATCGTGTCGCGCCGGCTCCTCGGCGGCCCGGTGTCCCGCTATGCGCTGTCGTGGCGCGACGACCCGGCGGTGGCCGCCCTGGCGCCGACCGTGCTCGGTCTCTACCGCGAGCGGTACCGGCGGCGCGTGGCGGAGAACAACCCGGCGCACTACGCCTACATGGCGAAGAACCCGCTCTTGTACCCGGGAATCGACCTGCCCGGCGAAGCGGGCTTTACGCCGGCGTAAACAGCCGTGCGGTTCGTGAAGGAATCTCCTGTTGTCCGGCTATCGTGTTTCGCTCAGGCTGTGCTCGTGCGAACGAGAATCACGGCAATCCTGTCCTTGCTCACCGTTGCCTTCGTGTCGCCGACGACCGGCGTCGCGGCGGCCGCCGACTACACCGCCACGGTGACCGGGTTCGCCGCCGGCGACAACGATCCGCCGGGCGGCGCGATCGCCTACCCCGGCTCGGCACCGAGACACGGCACGGCCAACGGGACCGGCACCTACGACAACCCCGTCACCCTGGCGTCCGACCCGCGCTGGCTCAGCGCCGGAACCCGGGTCTACATCCCGTACCTCAAGAAGTACTTCGTCATGGAAGACCTCTGCGGCGCGTGCCAGAGCGACTGGTCCGGCGGCAAGCGCCGCGTCGACGTCTGGATCGGCTACTACACCGGATCCAGCGCCGCCGCCTGCGAAAGCGCCATCACCCGCAGCAGCGCCACGATCGTCGTCGGTCCCGCCTCGGGACTGACCGTGGACACCACACCCATCCTCGGCTCTTCGGGCTGTTACCTGTAATTTCCGGGAGAACGCATGACTCGCTCGTTCAAGAACGCAGTGTTGCACCTGGTGTCCGCCGCGGTGGTCGCGGCCGGCCTGTGCGCGACCCAGGCCGTGGCAGCGCCAGGGGTGGCGTCGGCCGGGGAGTGTCCGTCGGCCACCGCACTGTCGGTCATCAACCAGGGGCGCACGACCTTCGCGAACTTCCACGAAAGCGGAGTCACCGACAACGCCACCGCGCTCAAGGAGATCAACCAGGCTGCTTCCGGCCTGGCCGCGCAGCGCAGCAGCTACGGCACCGCGCCGGGCGGTTCGGTGTGCCTCAAGGAATCCATGCTCAAGGGCCTCTACTTCGTCGGTTCGGCGTACCGGCTGTCGATCAGCGAGATCGCCGGCGGATCGCACACCGCCGGGTCGGCCCACTACGACGGCCGGGCCTTCGACATTTCCGTGATCAACGGCGTCACCGTCGACTCCGGGAATGCGTATTACCGCGACGTCATGCAGAGCTGTCGCAACAACGGGGCAAGCCTCGTCCTCGGCCCCGGCGACGCCGGGCACGACACCCACCTGCACTGCCAGTGGTCCGCCTGACCCGGGATCCCCGGCCCTCCCAGGTGGACGTTCACCGGGTGCGGAGGTACTGCTCGGCCCGGACGACCGCGGCCGCCGACCACGCTTGGGGCCTGCAGGCCGCCGGGTAGGCCAGGGGGGCGCCGGAATCGTCGAGCAGGGCGAACAGTTCGGGAACGTGACCGCGGAAGTGTCCGGCCGTGCGCAGGACGGCCTCCGCCAGCCGGCCGGCCTGGTCGTGGTGTCCTTCCGCGGCCAGGCCCGTCATGGCGATGGCCGTGTCGTGGGGCCAGATCGATCCCCGGTGGTAGCTGAACGGGTTGTAGAGCGGGCTGGCCGAGCTCAGGGTGCGCAGCCCGAAGCGGGTCGTCAGGTCGGGGTGGCCGAGCCGGTGTGCGACGAGCGCCGCTTCTTCGCCGGTGAGCAGTCCGGTGCCGAGGAGGTGCGCCATGTTCGAGGTCGCGCCGTGGACCGGGTTCTTCTCCGCGTCGAGAGCGATGGCGGGGTACCTGCCCGATGCGTCCTCGGTCCAGAAGGTCGCTCGGAAGCGCTGTTCGAGCCGGTGCGCCCAGCCGGCCCACTCCGCCACCTCCGGCCGCCGGAAGGCCTGTCCGAGTTCGACGGCGGCTCGCGCGGCTGCGTAGGCGTAACCCTGGGCTTCGCACAGCGCGAGCGGGGCTCGGGGATGAGTGCCGTCGTCGTGCAGGAAGGCGTCGTGCGAATCCTTCCACCCCTGGTGGGTGAGGCCGCCGGCCGGCGAGGGCCGGTACTCGATCAGCCCGTCCCCGTCGGGGTCGGCGTCGGTTCCGGTGAGCCAGCTCATCGCCGCCAGGAGGTGGGGGAGCAGTCGCTCCACCTCCTCGGCGGGCAGGCCTGCGTGCCACGCTTCGTGCAGCAGGCAGATCCAGAGCGGGGTCGCGTCGATCGTCCCGTAGTAGCGGGAACCCAACCGCACCTGGCCGGTGTCGATCGGTGCCGCGCGCACTTCGTGGAGGATCTTGCCGGGTTGTTCTTCGGTGTGCGGGTCGTACCGGACGCCTTGGCGGCGGGCGAGGGTGCGCAGGGTGCCCGCGGCCAGGTGCCCGCCGAGCGGCAGCAGGAGCCGGGCCGCCCACAGCGAGTCCCGCCCGAACAGGGTCAGGTACCAGGGGGCGCCGGCGGCGAGGTAGACGTCGTCCGGGCTGTCCGGGTCCGCCAGCAGCAGCGCCCGCAGGTCCTCGAGGCTTTCCGCGACCGGGGCGGGCACGTCCGGTGTCACTGTCCACTGTGGAGCACGGGCCGCGGGCCGCTGGTCGAACTCGCTCGGGCCGAACGTGGCGGCCACGGTGACGTCGAGGTGCCAGGATTCGCCCGTGCCCAGTTCGAGCTGCCACGTCAGCTCGGTCACGGAGTCGGCGTCGACCTCGGCGATCCCCGCCGGCTCGGTGCGGAGGACGGCCGAGGCACGCTCCTCCTGCCAGCGGATCCGGTCGTCGACCACCGGCGGGACGGCGGCGAGGGTCCGGCCGGCCTTGACCGCGTCCATACCCGCGAAGTCGGTCGCCACGCGCAGGCTGATCGTCAAGGTCCGCCGGCTGTCGAAATTGGTGACGGTGAGCCGTTCGGCGAGGGTGGCGGGGTGGACCTGGCGCCGGTGCTCCAGCAGCAGCGTCGCGTCGCGCGAGTGGGACTCCGACTCGCGCGCGACGGCGTGGAACACGGCTGCCGAGGGCCGCTGGAGTTCGTGCCCGACGGAGACGGTGGGCACGTCCGCGATCGCGAACTCCAGGAGCGCGAGCACGCGGACGTCGTGGCTGAACCAGCCGGTCGCCCCGCGGCCGGACAGGTGCCCGTCGGGGTGGGAGCACACGACGGAGGGAGCGTTCAGCACGGTGATGAGACTGTGCAGCGACGTGCTCGAGCCGGTCACGGTTCCTCCGCAGGGTTGACACGAACTGGTGACATCAGTCACTGTTACGGCCGGATTTGACCGGTCAAACTACGGAGAGTACGGCATTCGCGAGCGAGTGTCACCAGATGCGGAGACGGCGAGTGGTTCGACGAGGACAGGACGTGACGCTGCGGCAGGTGGCGGCGCACGCCGGCGTGTCCCACCAGACCGTGTCGAACGTCCTCAACGCGCCCGAACGCGTCGACCCGGCCACGCGCAGCAGGGTGCGGGAGGCGATCGAGGCACTGGGCTACCGGCCGAACCGGACGGCGCGCAGCCTGGCCACCCGCCAGGCGGGGCTGATCGGGTACTGCCTGTCCCGCCACTCGGGGCACAGCCTGTACATGGACGCGTTCCTGCACGCCCTCACCGCGGCCGTCGAAGCGTCGGGGCGGCACCTGCTGCTGTTCACCGCGCCCGAGGGCGAGGACGGGCTCGCGACCTACGCCGACCTCGTCGCCCAGCAGGCCGTCGACGCGTTCGTGCTGTCCGACACCGTCGGGGAGGATCCCCGGCACCCGTGGCTCGCGGGTCGCGGCATCCGGTTCGCCTCCTTCGGCCGGACCTGGCCGCGGCACGGGCGGCAGGCCGGATCGTGGGTCGACGTGGACGGCCACGCGGCCTGCGCCGAGCTGGTGACCCGGCTGCACCACGCCGGGCACGACCGGATCGGCTTCATCGGCTGGGACAGTCCCGACGCGGGCGGAGCAGGCAGCGACCGGCGGGACGGCTGGCGGTCCCGGTGCCGGGAACTCGGCCTGCCGGAACCGGAAGCCCGCGCGGACTCCGACAGCCTGGAGGGTGCCGCGCGAGCGGCCGCGGAGTTGCTGGACGACCGGGAGCCGCCGACGGCGATCGTCGCCGCGACCGACCTGCTGGCCGTCGGGGTGCTGGGCGAGGTGCGCCGCCGCGGGTCGCGGCCCGGCCACGACGTCTGGGTGACGGGCTTCGACGACTCGTTGCTGGCGACGTCGGTGGAAAACGGCCTGACCACGGTTCGCCAGCCGACCGCCGAGATCGCGACGACGTTGGTCGGCCTGCTGGACGCCGAGCCCGGCGCCGCGGAAGCCGAAGCCGGTGTCCTGCTGCCCGGGCAGATCGTGGTCCGGGGCAGCGCCCCGCTGGGTTTGTGAACATCAATGGTGATGGGAGACAACGAGCATGGCTGGACCAGGAGCGACCGCACTGCGGGTGGCGGCGGTGGCGGCGGTGGGGGCACTCGCCGCCGCCTGCGGCGGGGGAAGCGGCAGCGGGGCGGGGGCCACCGGCAATGCGGCGCCGGCACTGGACGGACGGGGTGACATCACCTTCGTCACCGGCAAGGACACCTCCAACAACATGCAGAAGCTGGTGGCGGAGTGGAATTCCGGCCATCCCGGCGAGCAGGTGCGGATCGTCGAGCTGCCGGAGTCGGCGGACGCCCAGCGGCAGCAGCTGGTGCAGAACGCCCAGGTGAAGTCCACCGCCTACACCGTGCTCAACCTCGACGTCGTGTGGACGCCCGAGTTCGCCGCCAACCGCTGGGTGGTCGAGCTCCCGCGTGACCAGTTCGACCTGGACAACTTCCTGAAGCCTGCGGTGCAGACCGCGGAGTACCGGGACAAGCTGTACGCCGTCCCGGTGTACTCCGACGGCGGGCTTCTCTACTACCGCAAGGACTTGCTGGCCAAGGCCGGGGTCGCGCCGCCGAAGACCTGGGACGAGCTGACCGCCGCGTGCCAGAAGGTCAAGGCGCTGCCCGAGGCGGCGAACGCGGGCTGTTACACCGGGCAGTTCGAGAAGTACGAGGGCCTGACCGTCAACTTCGACGAGGCCGTGCACTCGGCCGGCGGAACGATCGTCGACGACTCCGGCAAGCCCGCCGTGGACACGCCGCAGGCCAAAGCCGGTCTCGACCGGCTCGTGCAGGGCTTCAAGTCCGGTGTCATCCCCCAGAAGGCGATCACCTACAAGGAAGAAGAGGGCCGGCGGGCCTTCCAGGCCGGCGAGCTGGTCTTCCAGCGGCAGTGGCCGTACCAGTGGGCGCTGGCGAACAAGACCGACGGATCCTCGACGGTGGCGGGCAAGTTCGACGTCGCGCCGCTGCCCGGGGCGGCCGGTCCGGGTGTCTCCAGCCTGGGCGGGCACAACTTCGCCATCTCGGCGTTCGCCGAGCACAAGGCGACGGCGCTGGACTTCATCAAGTTCTTCACCACCGAGCAGGCGGAACGGTCCAACCTGCTGGCCACCTCGCAGGCGCCCACCCGGACCAAGCTCTACGACGACCCGGAGCTGCTCAAGCAGTTCCCGTACCTGCCGACGTTGAAGGCTTCGATCCTCGGCGCGAAGCCGCGGCCGAAAGCCGTCCGGTACGGGGACGTGACGACGGCTATCCAGGAAGCCGCCTACGCCGCCATCTCCGGCACCAAGGACAGCGCGGCCGCGCTGAAGGAGCTGCAGACCCAGCTCGGGGGCCTGCTCAAGTGAGCACGGCAACGCCCGTGCGGCGGGGCAGGGCGGTGAGCGAAGCCGGACGGCTCGCCGCCCTGCTGCTGTCGCCGACTTTCGTGGTGCTCGCCCTGGCCGTCGGCTACCCGCTGGTTTCGGCCCTGCGGGAGTCGCTCTACCAGTCGGGGCAGGCCGTCGACGCCGACGGTTTCGTCGTTCAGGGCGACCGGTTCGCCGGTCTGGACAACTACACCGGCATCTTCGGTGGTCCCGCGGCGGCCCGGTTCTGGAACGCCTTCGGCAACACGACGCTGTTCACCGGCGTCACCGTCACCCTCGAGGTGGTCATCGGCGTGGCCATGGCGCTGGTCATGCACCAGGCGCTGCGCTGGCGTGGCGTGGTGCGGGCGAGCATCCTGGTGCCGTGGGCCATTCCCACGGCGGTCTCGGCGATCCTGTGGCGGTGGATCTTCCAGGCCGACGGGGTCGCGAACGCGATCATCGGCCACCAGGTGCTCTGGACCACCGAAGGCTGGCAGGCGAAGTTCGCCGTGATCATCGCCGACACGTGGAAAACGGCGCCGTTCATCGGGCTTCTGGTGCTCGCCGGCCTGCAGGTGATCCCGCGCGAGGTCTACGAGGCCGCGCGGGTGGACGGCGCCGGAGCGGTGCGGCAGTTCCGGTCGATCACCCTGCCGCTGATCCGGCCGATCCTCGCGGTGGCGGTGCTGTTCCGCGTCCTGGACTCGCTGCGGATGTTCGACCTGCCGTTCGTCCTCGTCGGCAACCGCAAGGAGTCGGTGGAGACGCTGACGATGCTGGCCTGGGACGAGGCCAGCAACCTCAGGTTCGGCCCAGCGGCTGCCTACGCCACCGTGCTGTTCCTATACGTGGCCGCCGTCGCGCTCGTGTTCGTGAAACTGCTCGGCGCCGACGTCATCGGCGAGGCGCGCGACCGGACCCGCCGAGGACGCCGCCGGCCCGCTCCCGCGCCGGCCCACGACCCCGTTCCCGAGGTGGTTCCGGTATGAAGTACCGCGCCGTGTTCCGCTACGCCGGCTTGGTGGTCATCCTCGCCTACTGCCTGGCCCCGTTCTACTGGATGGTCGTCTCCGCGCTGCGGCGGCCGACCGACCAGTTCTCGCTGACGCCCTTCCCGGTTCCGGTGTCCGTGGCCAACTTCACGGCCGTGTTCGGGGTGGACGTCGGGTTCGGCCGGGCGTTGCTCAACAGCCTCGTGGTGGCCGGGGTCGCCACGGTCCTCACCCTGCTCATCGGGCTGTCGGCGGCCTACTGCCTGGCGCGGCTGCGGTTCCGGTTCAAGAACGCGGCCGCCGCGATCATCATCGCCACGTCGATGTTCCCGGGCATCTCGCTGGTCGTGCCCCTGCTCAAGCTGTTCACCGACATCAACTGGATCAACACCTACCAGTCGATGATCGTGCCGAGCATGGCACTCGCCCTGCCGCTGGCGGTGTGGAACCTCAACGCGTTCTTCCGGCAGATGCCCGGCGAACTCGAGGAAGCGGCCATGATCGACGGCTGCACCCGGCTCGGTGCGTTCCGCCGGGTCATCCTGCCGCTGGCCGCGCCCGGGGTGTTCACCACGGCGATCATCACGTTCGTGACCGCGTGGAACGAGTTCATCATCGCGCTGTCGATGGTGAACGACAAGTCGATGCAGACCGCGACCGTGGCGATCTCCCGCTTCACCGGCGCGTACAGCTTCGACCAGCCCTTCGGTACGCAGATGGCGGCCGGTGTCGTCGTCACCGTGCCGCTCGTCGTGCTCGTGCTCGTCTTCCAGCGCCGCATCATCGCCGGCCTCACCGCGGGCGGTCTCAAATGACCGGCCGTGCCGCGCCGGACGAAACTCCTTGGAGGTAACCGTGTTGCGCACGCGATCCGGTGTGCTCGCCGTACTCGTCCCGCTCTGCCTGACCGCTGTCCCCGCCGCCGCGACGGCGGGGACGAGCCTGCCCGGCCCTCTGCTGGTGGCGGGGTCCGGAGCGGACGAACCGACCACCACCACCCGCCTCGCCGACCGGCGGTCGCTGATCACCGGTGAGCAGGCGTACGTGCTCGGCGACGAATCGGGGCAGTACCCGGCCGCGGGGTTCCACATCCGCGGGGAGATGGGCGGGTTCTGGGCGCCGCCGATCAAGCTGCTCGACGGCCTCTGGTTCCGGGTGGGGGACCAGTGGCTGGGCACCGGCGCCACCGCCGTCGGCTACGCCAGTGGTGACGGGTACGAGCGCTTCCGCTACCGCACCACCGGCGGCATGACGGCGGAGCGCGTCCAGTTCGTCCCCGACGGATCGGCCACCACCCTCATCGCGCTCAGCCTGCGCAGCCCGGTCAGCCGTACGGTCGATCTCCGGGTCGACGCCCACTCGGAGCTGCTGCCGGCCTACCCGTGGACGTCGACCACACCGTCCTCGGCCGCCGTGGACCTGCCCGACACCGCGAGCACGGACGGAACGGCGCTGACCTTCCGCGACACCGGGACGTCGTCGGCGCCCGGAGCGCGCCCGCACGACTACAGCGCGGTCGTCGCCGGCGATCGACCACCGGTGGCGACCGCCACGGCGGGGCCGCACCGGGGTCCGCAGGACCCGCCCGTGCTGTGTCCCGCCACCGGCACGGCTCCGTACCGCTGCGACGACAGCAGTGCCGGCAAGGGGGCCGGAGGCGCTCTCGACTACCGGGTCGACGTCACGGCCAACCGCACGACGACGCTGTGGTTCGCGGTGGCCGGCTCCACCACGAGCGCCACCGAGGCGGCCCACGCCGCCCGGACGGCGCTCGCCGCCCCTGCCGCCGCCTGGACGAACAAGCTCGCGGTACGACGGGCCGCGGTCGCCCCGACCCAAGTGGACCTGCCGGGTGATCGTGCGCTGCAGGCCGCGGTCCAGTGGAGCAAGAGCAACCTCGCGGATTCGGTGCAGCAGGCCCGGAACCTGCAGATCCGGCCCGTGTCGGCCGGCACGGCCTACCCGCCAGCGGCCGGTACCGTCCCGTCCGCCCGGTGGATCGGCGCCGGTTTCCCCGACTACCCGTGGCTGTTCGGCACCGACGGGGAGTACACCGCCTTCGCGGCCGTGGCGGCCGGTCGCTTCGACCTGGTCCGCGACCACCTGCGCGCCCTGCGCAACGTCAGCGACCTGGTCAACCGGCGCAGCGGGAAGATCGTGCACGAAGTCGTTTCCACCGGTGACGTGTACTTCGGTGCCAATGCCGACGCGGGCAACACCGACGA
Organism: Amycolatopsis sp. NPDC004747; assembly: GCF_053601335.1. NCBI lineage: Bacteria > Bacillati > Actinomycetota > Actinomycetes > Pseudonocardiales > Pseudonocardiaceae > Amycolatopsis > Amycolatopsis sp. NPDC004747. Next base: position 52,922 of record NZ_JBSGBQ010000035.1, read on the forward strand.
GACCGCGAAGTTCCCGAGCGTGGTGGCGTTGCTGTGGCGCTGGAGCGGGGACGACCGGGTCCTCGACGACTTCTACGACCTCTCCGCTCGCGCGCTGAAGTACATCGCCACGAACCTCGACGCCGACCACGACGGCTGGCCCGAGGGGCTGGGCAACGTCGAGCGTCCCGGCATGGGCGCGGAAAAGCTGGACAACGCCGTCTACTACCTCCGCGGCCTCGCCGACCTCGCCGACATGGCCGAACGCCGCGGCGACCACGCGACCGCCCGCTGGGCGCAGACCCGCTTCGAAGACCTGCGCGGCCGGTTCGACGCGACCTGGTGGGCGGGCGACGACGCCGCCGGGTACGGCGACTCCCTCGGTGACGACAACACGCCCGTCTTCCAGCGGCACTGGATCGGGCTGACCCCGCTCGAAGCGGCCCTCCCGGGCGCGCGGGAACTCGCCTCCCGGCGCCACGCGCAGCAAACCCTGCAACGCCGGGAAGAGGACTGCTACAGCGGCGACCTCGGCCTGTACCACACCGGGACGGGCCCGACCAGCGCTTCCGGTGGCAACCCCGGCCCCAGTTGCGACCAGGTGGTCACCGCGGTACCGGCCGAGCGGGCCGTCTACTCCTTGAACACCGCGATCATGGCGGTGGCCGAAGGCAACTACGGCCGGCTCGGCCGCACCCAGCAGCAGCGCTACACCACGGCGAACACCCGGATCCAGCTCGACCCGGCGATCTGGGAGAAGCCGGGCGCGATGCCGGAAGTGGCCCCGTCGCCCGACTTCACGGCGAACATCGACCGCCCGTTCACCGACCGCTCGATGGTCCTCCAGGCGTGGGGCACCTACGGCGTGCTCTGGCCGGTCGTGCACCAGCAACTCGGTGTCGACCCCGATCTGCCCCACGGCCGCATCGCGGTCGTTCCCCAGATCCCGCAGGGACAGCACCGCATCGCGGGTTCGGACATCCGGCTCGGCACCGGCTCCCTCGCCGTCCGCGCGACGAGTACCGCCGCGAGCCTGACCACGTGGTTCTCCTGGACCGGAACCGCCGCGGTCACGGTCGGGGCCGTCCTCCCTCCGGGGAAAACGGTCACCGGCGTCTCGTTCGGCGGCCGCCCGGTGCCGTACCGGCTGGTCGCCACATCCCGAGGTGACCAGCTCGAAGCGGAGGTCACCGGAAAGTCGGGCGAGCTCCGGGTTCGGCTTCGGTGAACGGTCGGTCCAGCGTCTGCGGCCGGCGCCGGTCGGGCCGGGGCTCAGGATCGCCATGGGGACGCACTGGAGCGCGGCCCGCCCGTCGGGGAAGTGCTCGCGTTGTGCCCGTCGTCATCGTGGAGCGGGCCATCGGACGGGCGCCGCCGACCGGCTAGGACCGGGCTACGCGGCCATCAGGTCCCGCGTTCGGCGTCGCGGACAATCGAGCGGGCAAGCCAGGCGAACACCTGGTCGTGCGCTGGTTTCTGGATGTGCCAGTAGGCGTGGCCCAGTGGTGAGGCCGGGGCGAATCGCACCCGCTGCCGCAGCAGACTGCCGGAGCCGGCCGGGTCCGCGCGGAGGGTGAGCTCGGCGTCGCCGGGCAGGCGCATGTCTGCGGTGAGTACGAGCTCTCGCTGGGAGTCGTCGCGGCGGCGGACGGTCCAGAAGTCGATGACGTCGCCGGCCACCGGCCGGTCGGGGCGGCCGCGGTAGGCCCCGGCCCCGCCGAGCAGCCCATCGAGCAGGCCGCGCAGGGCCCACGCCGGTGCGGGCGGGAACCGGCCGTGGTCGCCGCCGAGGGCGGTGATCGCCTGCCACAGCCGGTGCGGGCCGGCTTTCGCGTGCCGGGTGCGCTCCTCCCGGTACGCCGGGCCGGCGGGTGCCTGGGGGACCGGTACGCCGAGTGCTGTGCGCAGGGCGTTGTCGAGGCTCGTCGATCCGCCGCTCGGTGGCGGCAGGATGGATTCGGCCGGGGTGTCGGCCGGGAGCAGGTCGTGCTCGGGCGAGGCGAACAGCGGGCCGGCGACGGTGGCGGGCACGGGCGATGTCAGCCCGGCGATCCGCGCGGCGGTTTCGTGGGACCAGAACGGCGAGGGCAGGGTGGGCGCGGCGGGCCGCCGCAGGATGCGGGCGCACCGCCGCACGAGGCCGTCGTAGCTGATCGTTTCCGGCCCGCTGACGTCGAACCGGCCCCGCAGCGGCGGGTGGCCGGCCGCGGCCCGCAGGTAGTGGCGGACGTCGGCGAGCGCGACCGGGCGGCTGCGGCTGGCGGTCCACCGGGGCCGTGGCCGGACCGGCAGCCGGGCGGTGCGCGACAGCAGCTCGACCCCGGCCGAGCCGCGGCCCAGGATCATCGACGCCTGCAGCGCGAGCGCCGGGACCTCGCCGTCGAGCAGGATCTCGGCCACTTCGGAGCGGGACGCCAGGTGCGGCGATGTCGTGGCTGCCGGCCGTGGCCCGCCGAGGTAGACGAGCTGCCGGACCCGGGCGGCCGCGGCCGTGGCGGTGAGGTGCCGCGCGATGGTGCGATCGCGGCCGGCGAAGTCCGCGTGACCCAGCGAGTGCACGAGGTGGAAGACCACGTCCGCGCCGGCGCACACGGTCTCGAGCGCGCGCGGGTCCGTGGCGTCCCCGAGCGTCACGTCGATCCGGTGCGGGAAGCCGTGCTCCGCCGTGCGGGAGAGAACGTGGACCGGGTGCCCGGCGGCGGCGAGGTCGGCGACGAGCGCACGGCCGACGAACCCGGTCGCGCCCAGCACCGCGCAGCGCGGTGGCGGGCCGCTGTCGGCCATGCGACGTCCTTTCCTCAGGCGATGCAGAGACGTCACAAACGTAAGCCGTCTGGGCTGCGAGCGCCCGGGGGAAGATCCGCCGTGCGCTCAGCGCGGCAGCGCGGCAGGTCCGTTCTCGTGCGCTTTCCGGAGTAAGCGCAGGTAGGATCAGTGGCGGGTCGCCAACCTGGATGCCGCCCAGTCACGGAGCTTGCATCGCTTTTGCAGCGTAGGAAGGCTCGACGCCGTGGAGGTGCCGTGCAGCCGAACTTCCCGCCCGGGGTGTCGCGCATCCGCGAGCGGATGCGCGACGCCCTCTTCGCCCGGGTGGCCGGGCCCGACGGGCCGCGCAACCGCGCCCGCATCCACGGCGCGCCGGGGGAGCGCTGGTTCGGGCCGGACAGCGCGATCCGGCGGGTGCACGGGGACACGGCCATGTTCGTGGGTGGCCTGCGCGCGTTGCTGTTGCAGTCGCTGCACCCGCTGGCGATGGCGGCGGTGGCCGCGCACTCGGGCTACCGCGGTGATCCGTGGGGCCGGCTGCAGCGCACGAGCACCTTCCTCGCCGTGACGACGTTCGGCACGGCCGAGGACGCCGGGCGCGCGGTCGAGACCGTGCGCGCGGTCCACCGGCGGGTGCGGGGAGTGGCCCCGGACGGGCGGCCCTACCGGGCCGACGACCCGCACCTGCTGACGTGGGTGCACATCGCCGAAGTCGACAGCTTCCTGCGTGCCCATCAGCTATACGGCGCGCGTCCCCTCGACGAGGCGGGGTGCGACTCCTACGTCGCCGAGACGGCGGTGATCGCCCGGGCCCTCGGGGTGCCCGACCCGCCGGTGACCCGGGCCGGGCTCGACCTGGCGCTGGCCGCGTACCGGCCCGAGCTGCTCGGTACCCCGGAAGCCCGGCAGGCCGCCCGGTTCCTTCTGCTCACCCCGCCCGTCCCGTGGCCGGCGCGGTTTCCCTACGCGGCGCTCGCGGCCTCGGCGGTGGCGATGATGCCGGCGTGGACACGTCCGCAGCTGCGCCTGCCACGGCTGCCGGTCGCCGAAGCGACCGTTGTCCGGCTCGCCGGGCACAGCTTGGTGAAGGTCATGCGCTGGGCGATGACCGCGGCCTGAGCGGCATCTGTCATGCCCAGGCGCGCGCGGAGGTCGCCGGCCGTGATCAGGTGGCCGCCGGCTTCGGCGTGCAGGACGGCCACCAGTGCGGTCACGTGCGTGGGATGCAGGTCGTTCTGCTCGGCGAACGCGTGGCCCGGTTGCTCATGGACCGCGCTGAGTTCCCTGGTCAGCTGCATGCTGTCCGCCGCGGCCTCATGGGCGGTCGCGGTCACCGCCATCGCCCAGCCGGCCAGTCCGGTGTTCTTCCTCGGTGATGCCGCCTTGACGTCCGGTCGCGCCGACGAGCCGCCGCCTTGGCCGCCGCGGTGGGCACGGTGACTCTGGTCGTTCTGCGCCGGGGCCCCAGCCGGCTTATGCCGGAGGCGTGGGGTGGGCCTTGGTCGGGGCCGCCATCGGCGCTTCGAGCAAGAACGCCGTGCTCCTCCCGGTGCTCGCGGCGATCGCGCTCGCCGCGGTGCTCACCCTCGCCGCCGCGCTGATCAGGCGGCACCCGGGGGACTGGTCTGCCCGCTCCGGAGCCTGACCGGAGAGCGTGTCCGGCGTGGGTTGTGCCGCCGGTCTGCGAGGCCGCCGGGTGACCGTCCCCGGCTGCCGGGTCAGTGCGAGGACTCGTCGGTGGGGAAGACGGTGTCGAAGAGCCACTGCAGCGGCGTGCGGTGGGACGTTTCCCCGTCGGCGATTTCCTTGGCTTCGGCGGGGTCGGCGGCCTGGTGGACGTCCTCGACGAATTTGGCGAACCGCCGCAGGTCGGCGCGGGCGCGGGTGGTGATGAGCCCGAGGGCCTGGGCGATCCGTTCGGTGAGCTCTTCCAGTTCCAGTTCCAGCTCGAGTGTCACGGTGGCGGAGCCGGGGCCGTCGGTACCCACGACGGCGTGCCCCCGGTGCCGGGGACCGCTCGCGCTGACCCAGTCCAGTGTCCGTCGCCGGAGATCGGTGGTGACGTCGATGCTGTAACGGCGCGGGATCCCGGCGAGGGTGTAGACGAACCGGAACCGGCCGGGGTGGCCGTCGACCGGGAACACCTGCTCGACCGAGCGCATGAACCGCGGGTAGTGGCTGAAGTCGGTGAACCACTTGAAGGTGGTGTCGGCCGGAACCGCCACGTCGGTTTCCACTCGTACGACGTTCGCCATGGTGCCCTCCGTGCTCCGGTCGGCCGGCCGCCGACGGTGCCGAACGTAGCCGGGTTCGGCTGCCCCCGCCGGTGCGCTCGGGTGGGCGAACATCCCGCCACCGGGCCGTGATGCCCTCCGGCCAGCACTTATCACCCGATCGTGGCAGAGCGCTGAACTGCGATGCAAATTCGATTCACCGCTGCCTGGAGTCTCGGCAGCTCGATAGTCTGGCCGCAGCTTCTGGACGACATCCAGGTCGGATTATCACTGAATAAATGCGAAGAACGTGATCGATTCCTTTGTGGAACGTGCTACGACGTGTGGCGGCCGCCAAACTGTCCACAATGGTACGAATCGATCTTGGGTCGGGGCGGGGCCGAGTGCGGCCGCGGCGGAGGTGCTGGTCATGGTGAGCGGTGGACGGGTCTACGAACCCGAGTTGAAAGCCGCTCTGCGCGCGGGCGGCGGCCGGTTCCGCCGTCGCCGGAAGATCCGGCTTCCCGAACCCGACGACCGCGACCGGCTCGGCGACTACTGGTCGACCGCGAGGGTGCGGGCCTGGCTGAACGCCAAAGCCGGGTTCGAGGCGGTGCGATACCCATTGCGCTGGTGGCCCGACGCCACGCAGCCGGCGACGTTGGCCCGCGTCATTCCCCTGTTCGGCTCCGGATTCGACCTCCGGCCCCGTGCGGTCCTGCAGGAGTGGGTCACCACGGTCGGCCGGGTGGTCGTGAGCTGGTGCCTGGACGGCCGTCCCGTGCCGCTGGCGGAGGTGGCTCGCACGGTGCCCGCCGCCGGTGCGTGCCTGCGCGTCGGAACGCGCTGGACGCAGACCGGTCCCGAGCTGGTCTCGGTCACCGGGGCCGATCCCCAGGCCGCGCCGCAGCCGTGCGCGTGGCCGGATCTGGCCCGCGTGCTGGGGCTCGCCGCGCCGTTCTGGCCGCCGGGGCTGCGTGACCCGGAGCTCATCGGCCGGTGGCGGCCGGGCGATCCGGTCGTGCGGCACCCCGCGATGACGGTGCTGCCGGTGCGTCCGTTGCTGGAGCTGGCCGCGCTGCACCCCGTCGGGCACCCGGTGCACCGCGCGCTCGTGTACACGGCGCAACGCATTTCCGGTCAGCGCGCCGCCGGCGTGCCGACCGGCCGGGAACTGTCGGTGCTGCGGCCGGAGGAGATCTCCCTTGCGGCCGTCGACGACGGTTGCGTGCCCGCCGATCCGGTCGGCCTGCCGGATCCGGTGATCCGACTGGGGTGGCGCGAAGTGCAGAACCGCGAGGACCTCCTGGCCGAACAGTGCCTCCGGCTGGTCCACGACTGGGACGGCGGAACGCCCCTGACCCATCCCCAGCTCGTCACGGTGTCACTGCGATCGGCCGCCGGAGCCGAATTCGCAGCCCGGCTGCGCTCCTGCGGGCGGCGAGCCGTCCACGTACTCGCCGACCCGCTGGGATCCGGGGCGCCTCTCGTCGATCCCGAGTCGGACGCACCTGCGGTGGTACCGATCCGCGATCCGGGGTCGGTGCGGGTCCTGGCGCCGCGCCGGCTCGCCTCACCGGCCCCACTCGGCGAGGTCGTCCTTGAGGGTCCGGTCTTCGTCCGGGACGGTGCCGGCACCCTGCACCTCGCCCCGCGGGCCCCGCGGTCGGACTACGGCTGGGGCGGCGGCGAGCGCGGCCGCGTGGAACTCGCGCTTCTGCTGGAACGGTTGCTCACGGATCTGACGGCCGATCCCGACGCCCTCCGCGGTACGCCGGACCCGGGCCTCGTCGAGCTGCTCGGTCGCGATTGGCCCGCCGGCACGGTGCTGACCCGTGACCGGCTCCGAGCCCACCTGGTGCCGTGACGACCGGTGAAACCCCCTGACCGGCGCGGTCGACACCTGGGCGGCACCGGTGACGGTCGGGGCAGACCCTAAGACGTCGCCGTGGACCCACATGCGAACCAGCTCACAGTCAGGTCATCGCCGCCGTGAGCACGTCACCGAATGTCTGTACGGAATATATCTTGCGAGCAAGAGGTTAGCGGGTTACCCTACGCAGAGGAGGCAACCATGTCGATCAAGACGTCCGGCTTGCACCACGTCACGGCGATCGGGGGCGACCCGCAGCGCAACGCCGACTTCTACCTGCGGACCCTGGGCCTGCGGCTGGTGAAGACCACCGTGAACTTCGACGACCCGGGCACGTACCACCTCTACTACGGCGACAGCTCCGGCAAGCCGGGCTCGCTGATGACGTTCTTCCCGTGGCCCGACGCGCCGAGCGGCCGCCACGGCACCGGTCAGGCGACGACCACGTCGTTCTCCATCCCCGAGACGTCCCTCGGCTGGTGGAAGCAGCACCTGGCCGCCAACGGCGTCGAGACCGGCCAGGTCCGCAACGCCGACAACGAGGAAACGATCACCTTCCGCGACCCCGACGGCCTCGAGCTCGCCCTGGTCGCACACCCGCAGGGCGACCCGCGCGATCCATGGGACACCGAACTGGTTCCCGCCGCGCACGCCATCCGGGGCCTGCACTCGGTGACCCTCTCGGTGACCGAAGAGGACGCCACCGCCGGCATGCTGACCGACGGCCTCGGTCTCACCTTCGCCAACGAAGACGGCAACCGCCTGCGCTTCGCCGCCGGTGAAGGCGGGCCGGGAGCGTTGGTCGACGTCCTCGTGACCCCGGACGCGCCGCGCGGGTTGGTCGCCGCGGGTACCGTGCACCACGTCGCCTGGCGCGCGCCGGACGAGGAGACCCAGAAGACCTGGCGCGAGGAGCTGGTCGACCGGGGTGTGCACGTCACGTCCATCCTGGACCGCCAGTACTTCCGCTCGATCTACTTCCGCGAGCCCGGCGGCACGCTCCTGGAGGTCGCGACCGACGAGCCGGGCTTCGCGATCGACGAGCCGCTGCTGGAGCTGGGCCGCGCGCTCAAGCTGCCGCCGTGGCTGGAGCCGCGCCGCGAAGAGATCCAGCACATGCTGCCCAAGCTGAACCTCCCGGCCGAGAACAACCCGGAGCTGTCATGACGCTGCAGCACAAGTACGTCGAAGGCTCGCCGGACGCGCCGCTGCTGCTCCTGCTGCACGGCACCGGCGGCAGCCCGGAGGACCTGCTCGGCCTGGCGCGCGAACTGAGCCCGAACTCCGCGGTGCTGGCCCCGGCCGGCCCGGTGTCCGAGCACGGCGCCGCACGCTGGTTCCGGCGGCTCGCCGAGGGCGTGTTCGACCACGAAGACGTCGTCAAACGCGCGAACGAGCTCGCGGACTTCGTCGTCGAAGCCCGCGAGAAATACGGGCTCGGTGACCGGCGGCTGGTCGCCGTCGGGTTCTCCAACGGCGCCAACATCGCGGCCGCGGTCACGCTGCTGCGGCCGGAGGCCGTCCGCGAAGCCGCGTTGTTCGCCGCGATGTCGCCGGTGCCGGAGCCGCCGTCGCACGACCTGAGCGCGACGCGGGTCTTCCTGGCCAACGGCGAACACGACCCCATGGCCCCGCTGGCATCCACCGAGGAGCTGATCCGGTTGCTGCGCGAGCGCGGCGCCGACGTCGTCACGCACCGCCACCCCGGCGGCCACCAGATCACGCTCGACGGCGTCCGCGCGGCCGCGAAGTGGATCATGACCTGAGGCCTCGATGGCGTCTATGTCGGTCCGTCGGACCTGTGCCTGGCCGTCGGTGGCGCCTTCCCGGGCGACCCCGCGGTCGCCGACGAGTTCGAGGCGGCTATCGCCGGAGTCGCTCGCGCTGGGGTGGCCGCGGGGATTCACACAAGCGACGGCGCCACCGCAGCTCGGAGGCTGGGGGAGGGCTACACCCTCGCAACCGTGGCCGGCGACCTCACCCGTCTGGGACAAGCCTCGGCTGCACACTTGGTGGCGGCAAAGGGCTAGGTGTACTGACCCGTGAGGTTGGGGACGCGGCTGATGGGCGGGTGGCCTGCGAGTGCGGTGTGTCCGCGGTGATGGTTGTAGGTGTGCAGCCAATCTGGCAAGGCGCGGCGTCGGTCGGTCTCGGTCTGGTAGAGCTGGGCGTAGGCCCATTCCTCGAGCAGGGTGCGGTTGAACCGTTCCACTTTCCCGTTGGTCTGCGGCCGGTAAGGCCGGGTGCGTTTAGGGGCAATCTGCGCGTCGCGCAGCGTGTCGCGCCACAGGCGTGAGCGGTAGCAGGCGCCGTTGTCGGTCAGCACCCGCCGGACGGTGATGCCGTAGCCGGCGAAGAACGCCTGCGCCCGGACCCAGAACGCAACCGCGGTCTCCCGGGTCTCATCGGCCAGGATTTCGGTGTAGGCCAGCCTGCTGTGATCGTCCACGGCGTTGTGCAGATAGGCGTAACCGTGGCCGCGTTGACCGCTGTTGCGGCGTCCGGCAGCCCGGCCCAGGGCGCGGTGGCCGCCGCCGTCGGGGATGTTGCCCAGCTTCTTGATGTCCACGTGTACCAGGTCACCGGGCGCGGGGTGTTCGTAGCGGCGGATCGGGACCGAGGTGGCCCGGTCCAGATGGGTGAGCCGGGGTAGCCGGTAACGGGTCAGGATCCGGTGCACCGTGGAAGGGTTCAGCCCGAGCAAGTAGGCGATCCGCGCGGGTCCCCACCTGCGGATCACCCGGACTTTGATGACTCGCCGCTCAGTCCGCGTCGGTGTCTGGTTCGGGCTGAGGCACGGGCGGCTGGACCGGTCGGTCATTCCGGCGTCGCCGAGGTCGCGGTAGCGGCAGGCCCAGCGGGCGGCGGTGGAGACCGAGACCTGGAACCGTTCCGCGGCCCGTCGCAGTGGCCAGCCGTCCTCGACGATGCAGCGGGCCAGGCGGAGTCTGCCGGTCGGGGTCAGGGGTGCGTTAGCGTGGGTCACGAGGGCCTCCGTTGCTCGGCGTAGATGTCGCAATCCGCACCGAACCCGGAGGCCCTCCCTCACACCAAGATCATCCGATCACGTGTCACCACGATCGCAACCTCCCCGGGCAGTACAGCTAGGTGGCACGCGGTGTTCGCCTCGCCGTCGGACGAGTTCGCGGATCCGATCCTTCCCCCGCGAGTGCCTGCACATCATCCGATCGGCAGCGTCGCCGAAGGCATTTGTGAATCGCACTCATGGTCTTCAGCAGGATCTTCGTAGTGTCGGCTGCCGCCGCGGCGGCGAACGCCGGCCGAGCGCTGCACGGCGAACTCGACTTGAACAGTGGCCCGGACGTGTTCGCCCGGCTCTGCCGGGGAGGCTGTCCCCGTTTGTCACGGCCGGCCGGGTGCGTCTTCCCCGCTGGGACATCGCGGGAAGAGGGGAGCAGGGCGACGCCCTGGTGTTCAACCAGTGGCGCGTCACGGCCCGCCCACCGGCCGTTGGGCGAGATCATGGACGTCCGGCGTGTCTACACCGCGTCGGCGAACGTCCGCAGGGCGCTCAACCGCCGGCCGCAGCGCGAACCGGCGAACGTGGACGAGGTGCTGCCGCGGAAGCCGCCTTCGATCCGGTGAGCGGACCGAGGAGCGGACGGCCGTTCCTGCCTCCTGATACAAGATCGGATGGTGTAGGGAGGCACGCATGACAAGATTCGGCAGGAACCGGAAGCTCGTGGCCGCCGGGGTACTGGTCGCCCTCGTCGCGGCCGGCACGGCACCGGTCGTCGTCCCGGCCGTCTTGGCGATCAGCGGCGAATACGATTCCGGCCTGATCCGCACGACCCTGACGGCGACGCCGCACCGGACCACTGTCCTCGCGGCCAAGTCCCTGGCCCTCACCGGCGTCGTCGCCGCGGCTGGGACCGTCGCGGTTCTCGGCTCGCTGCTGGTCAGTCGGCTCACCCCGTCCGGCCGCGGCCGACGGGGTGGCTGATCACCTGCCGGTCGTTGTGCTGGTGTCAGCGCATGTGCGGCGCCAGGTCGAGGGGCTGACGCCGCGGGCCCGTTTGAAAGCGACGCTGAAGGCGAAGGCGTCTTCGTAACCGACTGTGCGGGCGATGGTGGCGACGGTGACCTCGGTGTCCCGGAGCAGGTCCGCTCCCAAGGTCATCCGCCAGCCGGTGAGATAGGTGAGCGGTGGCTGGCCGGCCAAGGTGGTGAAGCGGGCGGCGAAGGCGGCGCGGGACATGCCGACCTTGGCGGCCAGCGCGGCGACTGTCCATCGGTGGGCGGGATCGTCGTGCATCAGGCGTAGCGCGTCGCCGATGGCGGGGTCTTCCAATGCCCGGTACCAGGCAGGGAGCGCTCCCTGCGGCCTGGCGCACCAGGCGCGCAGGGCCAGCACGAGCACCAGATCCAGCAATCGGGCGAGGACGGCGTCCTGGCCGGGTTCGTCTTGCGCGATTTCGGTGGCGAGCAGGTCCAGCGCCGGCCGGGTCCGTGGCCCGGTGGGCACGACCGCCAGTGGTGGAAGCATGTCCAGCAGCCGGGCACCGGTGTCACCGCGGAGGTCGTAGGCGCCGCGCAGCATGGTGGTTGCCCCGGGCAGGTGGTCGCCGTAGGTGCGGGGTGCCGAGTGCCGTTGGGCCTGCGCTGCCACCTCGCCTCCGCCGGGGAGGTATTTCCTGCCCCGGTGGATCACGAACCCGGGTGGGGTGGACGGGTCGTCGGCGATCGTGTGGCGGCCCGGTCCCTTGACGAGAGCGATGTCCCCGGGGGCAAGCCGCACCGCCGCAGCGCCGGCGTCGTCGAACCTGGCCGATGCGCACCCGCCGAGCGTGGCCACGACGGTCAGCGGTGGCGGATCGGCATAAGTCACCGACCACGGTGGCCGCCGGATCAGCTGCCGGACTTGCGTGGTGCCGGCCCGGGCCCGGACCAGCAGATCGCTCAGCACGTCCACTCGCCCACCGTAGACGATCACAAAGGAATTCCCGACGTTCTCCCATGGATCGTCCTCGATTCGGGGAGTTGGCTGTCCGGCATGCAGAACATCCTCATCGTCGGCGGCACCGGGAAAACCGGTCGCCGCATCACCCGGCGCCTCAAGGCCGCCGGCCAGGCTGTGCGATCGGCTTCCCGCGCAGGCGGAGACATCGCGTTCGACCTCGCGGATCCGGCAACCTGGGCACCCGCTCTCGAGGGCGTGACGGCCGCCTACGTCGTGGAACCCGACCTGCAGGCGAGCGGGGACCGCATCCCGAGGTTCGTGGCCGAAGCGGTTGCCGCAGGTGTGCGGCGGTTGGTGTTGCTGTCGGCCGGTGGCGTCGGCGAGGCCGACGACCGCCATCCGCTCAAGGCCGCCGAACAGGCCGTGCGCGCCTGCGGACTCGACTGGACCATCCTGCGGCCGGACTGGTTCTCGCAGAACTTCAGCGAAGGCCCCTGGCTGCCGGGTGTCCTCGCCGGGACGCTGTCCTTGCCTGCCGGTGAAGGGCACACGCCGTTCATCGACGCCGAGGACATCGCCGAAGTCGCCGCCGCGGCGCTCACCGAAGATGACCACGCGGGGCGGATCTACCAGCTGACCGGGCCCCGGGCGATCAGCTTCGTTGAGGCGGCGGACCTCATCGGCAAGGCCGCCGGACGCACGATCCGGTACGTCGACGTCGCCCCCGAGGTGCACATCGAGCGCCAGGTCGCCAACGGCATGCCGCCCGACATCGCGCGGCTGCTCACCGGCATCCTCGTCGCTATCCGCGACGGGACGGCATCCGAAGCCGCCGACGGTGTGGAACGGGCTCTCGGCCGGCCCGCCAGGCCGTTCGAGGACTATGTCGCCGAAACCGCCGCCACCGGCCTCTGGAACTGACCCGGCGGACCGCCCGCCCGGCTGGTTCGTGACAGGAGCAAGCTGCGACGGAGGAACCGCCGAGGCAGCGACCATACGCGAAGGCAGCCGTGCCGACATTCACGGAGGCGTACGCACGCTCGTCGGCACGACCGGATGTCGTCGCGGTGTGGGAGAGTGCTGGTGTGACCACGTTCGGTCGAGCTGGTGTGCGCTCATTGCCGGCGTTGCCCAAAGCTCATCTGCACTTGCACCTGGATGGTTCGCTGCGTCGGTCGACTGTCGAGGAGATCGCGCGTGAGGAGGGTTGGGCGATTCCGCGGCCGACGGGGTACGGGTCGTTCGAGCATTTCACGGAGACCATCGCCGTGGCGGCGGCCTGTCTTCGGAATGAGGCCGATGTCCGGCGGGCGGTCCGGGAGATCGTCGAGGACGCCGAGGCTGCGGGGGTGGTCTGGCTCGAGCTTTCCGTGTGGCCGGGGCTGTTCCAGGGCCGCCTGGGCGACTACGAGGCCGCGGTCGCCACGGTCCTGGACGCCGGTCGCGCCGCGGCCGGCGAGGTGGGGGTCGGGTTCGGGCTCATCGTCGCCGCCAACCGCGGGATCGACGTCGACGACGCGCTCGCTGTGGCCGCCGTTGCCGCCGAACGCGCCGGCGACGGTGTGGTGGGGTTCGGCCTCGACGGCGACGAGGCCGCCGCCCCGGCGTGGTGGTTCGAGCGGCCGTTCGACATCGTCCGAGAGGCCGGCCTGCTTTCGGTTCCGCATGCCGGCGAGCTCGCGGGGGCGGAGTCGGTTCGTGACGCGCTCGAGGTGCTTGGTGCCGACCGGGTGATGCACGGAGTACGCGCCGTCGAAGACCCCGTCCTCGTCGAGGAACTGGCGGCGCGGGGCACGACGCTCGACGTCTGCCTGACGAGCAATGCCCTGCTCGGCGTCTACCATCCCGTCGGGACGAACCCCTTGCCGACGTTGCTCGACGCCGGGGTCCGATGCTCGCTCAACACCGACGACGCACTGCTGTTCGACACCGACCTCCTCCGCGAATACGAACTCGCTCGCTCGGTGCTCGGCCTGAGCGACGAGCAGCTCGCGGCGGCAGCGGCGGCCTCCGTCACCGGCTCGGCCGCACCGGCCGGGCTGAAGACCGCGGCGCTGAGTTCGATCGCGGCCTGGCTGGGCGACTGATCTTCGACATGCTGTACCAGCAACGCAGAGGTCCCCGGGTTCGAGTCATCTGAACAGGCGTACCGTCCTAGCTTGGCTGTGCAGGAGCTCGCCGTAGGACAACTGCGATGCCGCCGGGCCGATGTTGTACAGCGAGATCAGCTTGGTGGGCATCGCCGCACGCAGGGCCGTGACGAGCTGGACGAACGAGCCCACGTTGGGCTGGCCGGTGCCGTTATTGCCGTATTCGCCGGCCAAGCTTGACCAAGGTAGACCAACTCCTGACAAGTGGTTTGAACCATTGTCCATGTAGGTGCTTTCCGGCTCCTAGTCGAGAGAAGTGATCGAGCAACACGCTCGGTACCTCGATCGGCCTACGCGGTTCGTCGGACTCGGCGCACTCGGCACGAGACGTTGTGCCGAGTGCGACGCCGGACGTGGGAACGTCGTCCTGCAAGCCGATGATCGCCGGGTGCCGGTTCAGCGGGTGTTGTCGGTCGCCGTGTTTTCCGGTGCGGCGGTGCCGGTGTATTCGCCGATGCCGGAGACCAGCTCGGCGATGTCGGGCAGGTCGTCGAATCGGCGCTGGTGAATCTCGGCGAGCTTCGCGCCGATCTCCGGGTCCGGGTCGTCGGAGATGTCGAACGACTCGAACCTGTCGACCAGCGGAAGTCCGATCCGGTCGATTTCGAGGTGTACCGGGTGGTTCATCATGTCGTCGTAGCCTTCAACGTCCTCGAGTACGGAAATCGCGCCGTAATCGTGCTCGCCGCCGAAGACACGGCCGACGACGAACGACTTGATGGACGGTATGGCTCGGCTCGCCCTGCGCATGCCCTCCAGGCCTGCCGCCACCTCGTCCTCCGTGACGTCGGGCTTGAGGGTGAAACGAATGCCGTGGTAAATCATCGAAGCTGTCCCTTTCTGTGCGGTCAGTGTGCACTCGCTGTGGTTGGGGTAGCCGGTGTCTTGGCGCCAGGGAAGAGCGACAGCGCGAAGGCGACGACGATGCCCGAGGCGGCACCCAGGAACGCGGTCGTGAAGTCAATGCCTCCGTCTGTTGCCGTGGCGGTGCCGGTGGCAGCGATCCCGACGAGACCGGCGAGTCCGACGGCGCCGCCCAGCTGCTGTGCGGCGCCGATCAGTCCGCTGAGCAAGCCGGCCTCACCTTCGGTAGCGTCGCGCACCGACATCGCGGTGGCGTTGACCGCGCTGAGGCCCAAGCCGCCGCCGATCAGCACGAACGCGCCCAGCAATGACCCGGAGAACCCACTGCTCGTCAGGTCGAACGCCAGCCACAGCAGGCCGGCCAGCAGCACGGCCAGGGAGACCGGTAGCGCACGGGTCAGGCCGATCAGCTTCGCGACCAGCGGCGCGAGCACGCTGCCCACGATGATCATGGCGGCGAGGGGGAGCTGGCTCATCCCGGTCTCCAGCGGGCTCATCCCGAGCACCTCTTGCTGGTACGGCGGCAGGAGGAAGAACAAGCTCGTCAGAGTGCCGCCGACCAGCAGCATCACGAGGTTCGCCAGGACCACCGGCTTCCGCCCGACGACACCGAGTGGCACGAGCGGGTGCGCGGAGCGTCGCTCGACGGCCACGAACGCGACCAGGAACGCGACGCCGACCGCGATACCGCCGAGGGCGAGCGGCGAGCCCCAGCCGGCTTCGGTGGCCGAGATCATGCCGAGTGCGAGAGCGGAGATCCCGGCGGTGATCGTGACTGCGCCGAACGCGTCGAAGTGCCCGGACCGGACCGGAACGGACGGCACCGAGCGCCACACGAAGACGGCTCCGAGGACGCCGAACGGCACCGGGGTCCAGAAGACCGACTCCCAGCCCAGCGCCTCGGTCAGCGAGCCACCGAGGAAGACACCGACCAGACTGCCGGCCCCGGCGACGGCGCCCCAGATGCCCATCGCGCGGGTGCGTTCGCCGCGGGATGGGTACAGAGCGAGCACGAGCGAGAGCGCGGCAGGCATGACCAACGCGGCACTGATGCCCTGCCCGATCCGGGCGGCGATCACCATCCCGCCGCTCGTCGCGACGGCGCACACGATCGAGCTCAGCAGGTAGGCGCCCATTCCGGCCAGGAACACCTTCCGGCCGCCGAGCAGGTCCGCGAGGCGGCCACCCAGCAGCAACAGGCCGGCGAGTGGCACCAGATAGCTGTCGATCACGAGCGTCATCTGGCTGTCCGTGAGCGCGAGGCCCGCACGGATCGTGGGCCCGGCGAGGTTCACCATCGCGCTGTCGAGGACGACCAGGAACATGGCGGTCGCCAGGCCGGCCATCGCGACCCCACGCGACATCCGTGGGCGAGTGACCGCCCCCGGGTCCATGACAAGGCTGCTCATCATTTCGTCCTTCCCCGTGAATTCATCGTTCCGGCTGGCAGAGGAGGTGCTGAGCCAACGGTCGCGTGAGTACGCCCGCGCTCGCGTCGGTGACGGTCGCCTAGATCCCCTCACCTATCGCCGGAGAGCTGATGCCGCAGTGGCGGCCCCACGCCTATCGTTGGCTCCATGCCCACGCAGTCCGCTCGTTCGCTGGTCGGCAGGCACGACGAGACCGGTCGCCTCGGGGCGCTGGTCGCCGCCGCGGAACGGGGGCAGGGCGGTGCGCTCGTCGTCCGTGGGGAACCCGGGATCGGCAAGAGCGCCCTGCTGGACCACGTCGAACACGCGGCCGCGGGGAAGGTCCGGATCATCCGTGCGTCCGGGTCGGAATTCGAGGGCGAGCTACCGTTCGCGGCACTGCACCAGCTGTGCCTTCCCGTGCTGGCACGCGTGGATGAACTGGCCACCTCCTACCGCGACGCGCTCCGGGTCGCGTTCGGGGTGGCCGATGGTGCACCGGAGGTGTTCCGCGTCGGCCTCGCCGCCCTCGAACTGCTGGCCACGGCGGCCAGGGAACGTCCGCTGCTGTGCCTCGTCGACGACGCGCACTGGCTGGACACCGCGTCGGCGAAAGCGTTGACCTTCCTGGCGAGGCGCATCGCGGCCGAGCCGGTCGCGATGGTGTTCGCCGCTCGCGACCAGGAAGCCGTGCCCGGGTTCGACGAGCTTCCCGGGTTGACCGTCGAGGGCCTGGACGACGCGCACGCCCGCGCGTTGCTGGCCGCGGAGAAGACCCGAACGCTCGACGAGCGGGTGCGCGAACGCCTTCTCGCCGAGGCACGCGGCAACCCACTGGCGCTGATCGAGTTGCCGAAGGCCGGCGGCTTCGCGCTGCCTACGCCGTCGCCGGTCGTGAGCCGGATCGAGTGGAGTTTCCAGGCCAGGCTGGCGGACCTGCCCGCGGACGCGCGGCTGCTGCTGATCCTCGCGAGCGTGGAACCGACCGGAGCCGCGAGTCTACTGTGGACGGCAGCGGAGCTGCTGGACATCGACGTGCCCGCCGCGAGCCGGGACTCGGCGGCGTCCGGGCTGGTGGAGTTCGACGCGCGGGTACGGTTCTGCCACCCGCTGGCGCGCTCGGCGGTGTACCGGGCGGCCGAACCCGCCCAGCGGCAAGCGGCGCACCGGGCCTTGGCCGAGGTCACTGATCCGGTCACCGCACCGGACCGGCGGGCATGGCACCGCGCACAGGCCACGGCCGGCCCAGACGAAGACGTCGCCGCCGAGTTGGAAGCGTCAGCCTCGCGTGCGCAGGCGCGTGGTGGTGTCGGTGCCGCCGCCGCGTTCCTCGAACGTGCCGCGGCGCTCTCGCTCGACCCGGACAAGCGGACCGACCGCACGCTCGCGGCCGCGCGGGCAACGCTCGAGAGCGGTGCGGCGGACGCGGCGGCGGACCTGCTCTCCAGCATCGACACCGGGTCGCTCGACGATCTCCGGCACGTGTCCGTCGACCTGTTGCGCGGGAAGATCGCGTTGGTCAGGGGTGCGGACGGGGCCGACAGCGGACCGGACCTGATCTTGCGCGCGGCCCGGCGGCTCGCCGAACACGACCCGGCGCGTTCGCGCGGGTATTTCGTGGCCGCGGCGGAGATGGCGATGGCCGTCAGCCGGATCACCGGTGTCATGGACCGGGTGCTCGACGCGGCGCGCACGGCCCCGCCGGCAGCGGAGCCACCGGACCTCCTCGACGGGCTGATCCTGCTGCGCACCAAGGGACACCGCGAAGGCGTGCCCGTGCTCAAGCGGGTCCTCACCGGCAAGGGCGCCGACTGGACGCACGCGCCGGGGTTGACCACCGTGCTCGCGGGCGAGCTGTGGGACTTCGACCTGCACGCCGCGGTCGTCGACTGGCTGGTGCGGACCGGGCGGAACACCGGCTCGCCGATCACCATCCGGCTCGGCCTTTCGCAGGTGGCGATAGCCGCGGTGCTCACCGGTGACTTCGGGAAGGCCATCGCCGCGATCGCCGAAGAGGAAGCGATCGCCGACGCCGCCGGCGACGTACCTCAGATGTACCCGAGGGTGTACCTGGCGGCGATGCGCGGCAGGCGCCGGGAGGCGCGCGAGGAGTTCGCCGACGCGAAGAGCCGTGGCACCGGTCAACTGCTCACCAACGTCCAGTGGGCCGCCGCCGTGCTGGGCAACGGAACCGGTGACTACCGCGGCGCGCTGCAGGCAGCCACCGAGGCCGCGGAGGCCGGCGATCTCTTCGTCTCCGGCTTCGCGCTGCCCGAACTGGTGGAGGCGGCGGTCCGCTGCGGGGAGCAGGCCGTCGCGACCTCCGCGCTGGCCTCGCTCGTCGAACGCACCGAACCCGCCGGCACCAGCACGGCACGCGGCATCGCCGCCGGCGCGACAGCGCTCGTCACCGACGCCGAGGACGACCACCGGGAGGCCATCGAGCGACTGGCCGACAGCCCACTGGCGCCGAACCGCGCCCGGGCGCACCTGCGCTACGGGGAATGGCTACGCCGCGAGGGCCGCCGCCGCGACGCACGTGAACACCTCCACACCGCCCACGAACAGCTGTCGGAGATCGGCATGGAGGCGTTCGCCGAACGCGCGGCGAACGAGCTGCGCGCGACCGGCGTGGTGGCCCGCCGCCGCACCGAGCACACCTATGACCAGCTGACCATGCAGGAGACGCACATCGCGCGCCAGGTCGCGGCGGGCGCGACCTCGAAGGAAGTCGCCGCGAACCTGTACCTCAGCCCCCGCACCATCGACGCCCACCTGCGCAACGTCTTCCGCAAGCTCGGCGTCACCTCACGCAGGCAGCTCAAGGACCTGCCTGACCTCGCCTAGTACTTTGCTTGGCCGCGAACGCGGGTAGGCAATTCTCACCGACGCGAACAGCGGGCCCGCCAGGCACCCTTGTGTCACCGCGAAGCCGATCGAAGGACCGGCCGCCGGTGACAGGGAAGGCGAGCACATGATCACCGAAATC
This sequence comes from Amycolatopsis sp. NPDC004747, assembly GCF_053601335.1. Classification (NCBI taxonomy): domain Bacteria; kingdom Bacillati; phylum Actinomycetota; class Actinomycetes; order Pseudonocardiales; family Pseudonocardiaceae; genus Amycolatopsis; species Amycolatopsis sp. NPDC004747. The sequence continues at coordinate 72,086 of NZ_JBSGBQ010000035.1, forward strand.
GACCTGAGCGCACCGGTCGTCGTCCGTCACGAAACCGTCATCAACGCACCGCTGCACCGTGTCTGGCGACTGCACACCGACGTGCCGTCTTGGCCACAGTGGCAGCCGGACATCACCGCCAACCAGGCTGACTGTCCACTGACGATGGACACCACGTTCCGCTGGAGCACCGGGGGCCTGGACATCGAGTCCACCGTGTACGAAGTGGAGGAGCCACGCCGGACCATCTGGGGCGGCCCCGCCCACGGAATCACCGGAATCCATCTGTGGACCTTCGACGTGACCGGTTCCGCAGTGCGCGTACGCACCGAGGAATCCTGGGACGGAGACCCGGTTCGCGCTGACATTCCGTTCATGCAGGCCGCCCTCGACCAATCCCTCGCCGCCTGGCTCAACCACCTGAAGAAGGCGGCGGAAAACCCGAGTTGACAACCGCTTGCGCAGGTCATCCGCTACTTCAGCCGAACCTCGACACACAGGATCTCCGTCACGGGTAGGCGATAGCGCGTCGGCTAGGGGCTGGTGCAGCGCGGCGGGGCAGTCGTCGGTGTGCCGTTGGCGAGGAAGCCGAAGGTGGTCGAAGCGGACGCCTGCAGCGAACCGTTGTACGAGACGTTGCCGACCGAGACGGACTCGCCGGACGTGGTCAGGTTTCCGTTCCACACCTGGGTGATCGCCGGGCCGCCGGACGTCCAGGCGACCGTCCAGCCGTTGATCGCCACGCTGCCTGCCGTCACCGTGACCTCGCCCTGGTAAGCGCCCTCCCACGAGCGGACCGTCCGGTAGCTCGCGCTGCAGGCGCCGGTCGGGGTGGTGGGCGTCGTCGTAGTGGTCGGCGTGGTCGGCGTGGTCGAGGTCGGCGGGACCGAGGAGCTGAACTGGGTGATGAACTTCCACACCTCGCCCGAGGTCCAGGTCTGCCAGCCACTGCAGGTGCACCCGTCCCGCGGAGCGGGGTCGTGACCCCCGTCGAACGCCGCGTATACGACCGGATATCCCGCCCGGCACCCGGAATACGCGGTCACGATGTGGGTCAGGCTGCCCTGCGACGGTTCAGGCGGGTTCTGCGGCGTACAGCCGTTGTTCCGGACGAACGTGTCACGCAGTGACCGGCCCTGCGAAATGTTCAAGACGTTGTCCCTGATGCCGTGCATACCGATGTACGCGACCGGCTGGGTGCCACCACTGCATCCGCTGAGGTTCGCACCGGAATAGACGGCGACCGCACGGAAGACCGTCGGCCGGGCACAAGCCAGCGCATAGCTCATCGCACCGCCATAGCTGAACCCGCCCGCGAAAACCTGTGAGGTGTCGACACACAAAGCCGCCTCGAGTTGCGTCAGCAGGTCGTCGATGAACGTGACGTCCTGACCGCCGGGGTTGGCCCAGCCGTTGTTGTTGCCCTGCGGCGCCACAAATATCGTGCTGTTGTTCGCGTTGTCCGCCAGCCGCCGCAGCCCGTAGTAGGACCAGTTGTAGCCGTCGGACCCGCCCGTGTCGACGTCGTTGGCCGTGCCGCCCAGCCAGTGGAGTCCCACGAACAGGCGGTACGAGTGGTTGTTGTCGTAGTTGCTGGGGATCCGCAGGATGTAGTTACGGTTCTGGCCGCCGCTGGAGATTGTGTGATTGCCGTTCGCCAACCCGGGGGCTTTCCCGCAGCCCGCGGTCGCCGCGGCGGCCGAAGCCGCCGGGGGGAAACCGAGGCCGCCGCTGACCACCAGACCGGTCAGCACGGCCAAGAGAGCTGTCACGAGGGCAATAGGCCCGGCAACGGCGCTGTGTTTCACGATCCACGCACCTTTCACCGAAAATGTCGGTTGACGCCGCCCGCCCGACCGACCGGCGGCTCCGCCGGGAAGGCGTCGCAGCAGGGCTGCGGAAACTCTTTCTTGCCCGGGTACTTCGGCCGTCCTGATGAGATCCTCGGTCCGGCCGGCGCTCTATCAATAGCAGCCGGACGGCCGTGCGGCAAGCAGCCGGATGATTGTCCGGCCAGGTGCGTCACCGGCCTGCCTGCCGTGGCGTGCCTCGCGAAACTTTCGGAGTGGATCCTTTGGAGGCAAGCAATTATCGCGCTGCGGGGTACGGCGGCGGGGTGATTGAGCACGCCTGTGCATGGCTTTTTCCGGAATGCTGGGTGTGCTCGATTGCCTCCGGAACCCACCGCCGGGGCGCCGCCCGCCGGCGGGCACTTCGGTGATTGCCCGTTCAGGTCGCCACGCCGGTGGCCTCGCGCCGATGAAAGTTTCAGTACGATCGGTCGATGGGGCGCGATCGAACCCGCACCGCAGACAAGGATGCGAACACAGGTTCGTAGCATCCCAGGATTCGCAACAGAGCCGTTCCAGGTGCCTCGCGCGAGCTGCGTGGTGCGCCTCGACGACCGAAGCGGGATCCGTCCTCGGTCCGCTATTTCGTGTCCATTCTTCCGTGCTCATGAGCGGATGTCGTGAGCTGCGGTGTAGTCGATCGCCGCGCCGGGGGTGCGCGAGCACCGCGGCCGGCTCGCCGCCGACCGCGGCCACGTCGACGTGGAGCCGAGAGGAGATGCCGGGATGTTCGCGACCGTGCTGCCGGAGTGCCGGCGCGGCGTCGCGTTGTTCTACAGACCGGGCGTTCGTCGGCGCCGTCCACTGACGGATCGTCAACTACTGGGCTTCACCGATGACGCCGTTGCGCTGTTACGGTCGGTGAGGCGCTGTGTCGGCCGGCAGGGGGCTGGTGCTGGTGGCGGAGTCCGGACACCCGGTGTCGATCAAGGGCGTCCTGGTGCGGGACGGCCAGGTGCTGCTGGTGCACAACGAGCGCGACGAGTGGGAGCTCGAGCCCGGCGCGAGACCCCGGAGCAGACCGTGGCACGGGAGATCGCCGAGGAGACCGGGCTGTCGGTGTACGCCGCGGAGATCCCCGACGCCTCGGTCTACCACATCGCGGTGGCGAACAAGGATGTGTTCATCGTGACCTACGGCTCACCTCCACCTCGGCCGCGGCGCCCGTCTTGAGTCACGAGCACAGTCGAGTCACCGAGTTCGCCGAGCACGAAGTACCCGGGCTGCGGATGCCGGAGGGGGACAAGCGCTCGATCGCCACCTGGTTCGACCGCCTCCGCACCTCGGTGACGGCGAGGTAGCAGGCCATGGCTGCCCTGCGAACGCTGCGATCCGGCGTTCAGCCGCCGCGCCGGCCGGTGCGTCGGGCCGGCGCCAGAGCTCTCTCGGCGCGCCAGGCTTATCGCGCCGGCTAGCCGTGGTTCGGCAGTGCTCCGGAACCGCCGGCCGGATCGAGAACTGCCAGATCGGCACCTTCCTGGCCTATGCCTCGCCTGGGGGGCATGCGCTGATCGACCGGGAACGAGCACAGTAGATGTTGTACAGGACCGGTTACGGGCACTATGCAAGACCGCGTAGGCAGCGGCGTCGAACGCGCCGCGCACAAAGCACGTCCGGCACCACAACGGTCGACGGCCGCACCGTTCGCGCGAGCTCAGCCCACCCCGGCCGACCCGCCCTGCGGCAGATCGCGACTTCTCAGCGGATCAAGCGGCAGCAGCTTCTCTGACTCAGGAGCAGCAGCCTGCCGGCAGCGCGGGGTACGTGAGCCGACTGCTCCGGTGCGTGAACCGGCCGGCTGAGACGGCTCAGCGGAGGGCGGCCGGGGTCGCGGGGATCGCAGCCAGGGCCGAGCCGAGGCGGTGGCCGACCGCCAGGCTCACCTGGTCGCGCAGCTCGGCCAGCCGGTCGACGTCGATCCCCGTCGCGATGCCTTCGCCGTGGAAGAAATCGACCAGGTCGTCGGTGGCGACGTTGCCCGAGGCGCCCGGGGCGAACGGACAGCCGCCGAGACCGCCCAGTGCGGAGTCGAACCGGCGGATGCCCAGCGAAAGCGCTTCCCATGCATTCGCCGCGGCGCGGCCGTAGGTGTTGTGCAGGTGCAGGCCGAGGGGGACGTCCGGCAGCTCGTCGCGCACTGCGTTCACCGTCGCGCGAAGCTGCCCCGGCCGGGCCGCGCCGGTCGTGTCGGCGAGGTGGACGACCCGGGCACCCAGCTTGCCCAGGCGCGCGGCCACGCCGGCTGTCCGGCCGGGGTCGGTGTCGCCGTCGAACGGGCAGACGAACGCCGTCGCGATGGTCGCCTCGATCGCGACCCCTGCCGAGGTGAGGAGTGCGGAGCAGGCGGCCAGCCGGTCGAGCGCCGCGGCCGTCGGCACGCCGGCGTTGGCGGTGCTGTGCCCGTCGCTCGCCGAGACCACCAGGCGCACCGACTTCGCGCCGGCGTCGATCGCCTGCCGCGCCCCGCGTTCGGTGAACACCAGGGTGTGCAGGCTCGCCGGTGCGTCGGGGAGCAGGGCCCGCAGCACTTCGCCGGTGTCGGCCAGTTGCGGCACCCGGCGGGCGGAGACGAACGAGCCGACTTCCAGCGAGCGCAGGCCCGCGTCGATCAGGCCGCGGGCGAGCCGGACCTTCTCATGCGACGGCACCGTGACGGGCTCGTCCTGCAGGCCGTCGCGCAGCACGACTTCGGTGATGAGGACTTCGGTCATGGTCAGATCACTCCGTTCTCGCGCAGGCGGGTGACCGCCTCGCCGGTGACGCCGAGTTCGGCGAGCACGGCTTCGGTGTGTTCGCCCAGCTCCGGGCCGAGCGCGCGGGTGCGGCCGGGGCGTTCGGTGAGCGTCGGCACGATGCCGGGGAAGGTGACTTCGGTGTCGTGGTCGCCGAGGCGCACCCGGTGCCGCTCGTGCATGCCCCGGGCTGCGAAGTGCGGGTCCTTGGCGATGTCGGCGGCGGTCAGGATCGGTCCGCAAGGAACGTACGCGTCCCGCAGTGCGGCTTCGACGGCCTCCTGGGAGAGCGTCGCCGCCCACGCGCCGATCGCGTCGTCGAGCAGCCCGGCATGTGCGACCCGCCCGGCGTTGTCCGCGAAACGGGGGTCGACAGCGAGGTCGGCGCGGCCGATGGCGTGCATCAGCCGCCGGAAGATCGCGTCGCCGTTGCCGCTGATCACGATGTACTTGCCGTCGGCGCAGCGGTAGGTGCTGGAGGGCGCCACCCCGGGCAGCGCGGAGCCGGCCGGGCCGCGCACGACGCCGAACGCTTCGAAGTCCGGGATCAGCGACTCCATCAGCGAATAGACGGCCTCGTACAGCGCGACGTCGACCACCTCGCCCGGGGTCGCGCCCGGCTCGCGGTCGCGCCGGAGCAGGCCCATCAGCGCCCCGATCACCGCGTACAGCCCGGCGACGGAGTCGGCGAGGCTGACTCCCACGCGGGTGGGGGCCTGACCGGGATAGCCGGTGAGCGCGCGCAGGCCGCCGACCGCCTCGGCGACGCCGCCGAAGCCGGGCCGGTCGCGGTAGGGGCCGGTCTGGCCGTACCCGGAGACGCGGACGACGACCAGCCGGGGGTTGAGCGCGCGGAGCTCGCCGGGCCCGAGGCCCCAGCGTTCGAGGGTGCCGGGCCGGAAGTTCTCCAGGAGGACGTCGCTGCGGGCGGCCAGCGCGCGGACGATCTCCTGGCCTTCGGGGCGGCTCAGGTCGACGGTCACCGAGCGCTTGTTGCGGCCGAGCGCCCGGAACAGCAGCGACGTGTCACCGCCGTGCAGCCGCCAGCGCCGGAGCTCGTCGCCGACGCCCGGGCGCTCGACCTTGACGACGTCGGCGCCGAAGTCGGCCAGCAGCCGGCCGGCGGTGGGCGCGGCGATGAAGTTCCCCAGTTCGACCACCCGGATGCCGGTCAACGGCCCGGTTTGCTCACTCATGCCCGCCTCCAACCACATTATGGGTCATAAACTCAGAATACGAGCGAGTGTCGGAGAGTCAACCGCAAGGAGCGTGGATAGACTGTGCGGCACACCACGGGCGCGAGGCGGGCGATGGCAGAGGAAGAACGCAGCGGTACGACGCCGGTGCTCGTCCTGCGCAAGTTCAAGCAGATCCTCGAGTCGTTCACCATCGACAACCCCGAGCTGACTCTGCAGCAGATCACCCGGTCCACCGGGCTCCCGGCGAGCACGTGCCAGCGGCTGGTGCACAACCTGGTACGCGAAGGCTTCCTCGATCGCTACGACGACACCTACCGGGTCGGCCTCGGCCTGGTCCGCTGGGCGGCGCCCGGCACGTTCGGCCTGGACCTGGTCCGGCTGACGCGGCCGGTCCTGCAGCAGCTGCGCGACGAAACCGGCGAGACGGCCTGCCTGTACGTCCGCGACGGCGCCTACCGGACGGTGATCTCCCTGGCCGAATCCCGCCACCCGGTGGTGCGGCTGTTCGTCGTCGGCATGGTGATGCCGCTGCACGCGGGCTCGGCCGGGAAGGTGTTCCTGGCCTGGGACAAGCTCGCGATCAAGGACGCCATCGGGCACGGTCTCGCGCGCTTCACCCCGCGCACGGTCGTCGACCTCGAGCTGCTCACCGAGCAGCTCGAGCAGATCCGCGAGGCCGGCTATGCCGCGAGTTTCGAGGAACGCGACCTGGGGGCGGCCTCGCTCAGTGCTCCGGTGTTCGGGCTGAACGGCGAGGTCGGCGCGGCGATCGGGATCGGCGCGCCGACGCAGCGGATGACCCCGGCGGACGTCCCGCGGCTGGCGCCGATCGTGGTGGAAGCGGGCCGGCGGGCTTCGGAGCGGCTCGGGTACCGGCCGGGTGTCGAGCAGGTCGCCGGTCTCTGATCGCCCGCGCATGCGGTCGTGCCCGATTCGTGCCGGAGTGGGCGCGGTTGCCCGTTGACGGGTTCCGGTGATGTCCCGCGTGTTCTTGACTCTGCCGGTAGCCCGTCACATTATGGGTTTGCCAACCACATGGTGGAGAAGTCAAAGGAGACGACCGATGGCGAACACCGACGACGCGACCGCGCCGGGCACCGGCACGATCGCGGGCCGGCTCGACCGGCTGCCCATCACCCGCACGCACCAGCGGGCCACCGTCGCCGTCGGGCTCGGGCTGTTCTTCGACTTCTACGAGGTCTTCCTGACCGGCGTCCTCAGCTCGGTGCTCGTCGAGGAGTTCGAGCTCACCAAGGCGGAGCTGCCGCCGCTGCTCGCGTCGACCTTCGTCGGCATGTTCTTCGGCGCCCTGCTGCTCGGCCGGTTCGCCGACCGGTTCGGCCGGCGCGGCGCGTTCCTGCTCAACCTCGGGCTCTACGCGTTCTTCTCGCTCCTCGGCGCGTTCAGCGGCAGCGCACTGATGCTGCTGGCGACGCGGTTCTTCGCGGGTGTCGGCCTGGGCGCGGAACCCCCGCTGGCCGACACGTACCTCACCGACCTGCTGCCGGCGCGCAAGCGTGGCCGGTTCATCGCCTGGGCCTACACCCTCGCGTTCTGCGGCTTCCCGGTCGTCGGCTTCCTCGCCCGCGGGCTGACCGAGCACGAGATCCTCGGGATCGCCGGTTGGCGCTGGCTGTTCGTGATCGGCGCGCTCGGCGCCGGCGCGGTGTTTCTGCTCCGGCGCGGCCTGCCCGAGTCGCCGCGGTGGCTGGAGTCCGTCGGCCGCATCGAAGAGGCCGAGCACCTCGTGGCCGGCATGGAAGCCGAGGCCCGCGGCGACGCCCACGACACCCCGGCCCCGCCGCGCGGCACCACCCGCAGGCGCGCCGCCGCGCCGGTGCGCGAACTGTTCGGCGCCGGGCAGCGCCGCCGGACGTGGATGATGGTTGTCTTCCACATCCTGCAGACGCTCGGGTACTACGGCTTCGGCACGCTGGTGCCGCTGGTGCTGGCCGCGAAGGGGTACGCCGTTTCGCAGTCGCTGCTGTTCGCCGCGCTGACCTACCTCGGCTACCCGGTCGGCTCGGCGCTGTCGCTGCCGCTCGTGGAACGACTCGAGCGGAAGTACCTGGTGGTCGGCTCGGTGTTGGCGATGGCGGTTTTCGGCATCGCGTTCGGCCTCGCGGGGTCGATGACGCTGATCCTCGTGTTCGGTTTCCTCTACACCGCGACCAGCAACCTGTTCTCGAACGCCTTCCACATCTACCAGGCCGAAATCTTCCCGACGGCGCTGCGCTCGACGGCGGCCAGCGGCACCTATTCGCTGTCGCGGCTGGCCAGCGGCGCGATGCCGTTCGTGCTGGTGCCACTGCTGAACTCGCACGGCCCGACGACGCTGTTCCTGGTCGTCGCCGGCGCGCTGGTGGTGGTCGCGGTGGACATCGCGGTCCTCGGCCCGCGCACCACCGGCCGCCGCCTGGAAAGCGTGAACGACGCCGTCCTGGCCCCGCAGCAGCCCCTTCGATGACGGCCGCCTGGTCGGTCACCACGCGGCAGTGGCACTTCCGGCGTATCCGGAGGTCGTCGATCCGGCGGTGAACACAGGCTCACCATGGGCGTTCGAAGAACGCCCCCCGGCCGTTCTCGTCGGCGAGCTCACCTGGTAGTTCGTCCAGCGTTTCTTGCGGGGCGGCCTGGAGAACCGGATCCCTCGACCGAGGCTAACAGTCGTCACGGATTGCTTCCTGACTCCTGCAAGGTGCCTGGACGACGCTGATGCCTGGAGGGCATCAGAGGTGACGAAGGAGGTCTTGGACGCCGACCACCGCCGGAATACACACTGGCGTGGACCGCAGAAGCATGTTCTGCGGGGCACGGAGGTAATGCCATGGCAAGAGTGCTGATCACGGGCTCCTCGGACGGCCTTGGGCTGATGGCCGGCCGCTTGCTTGTCCAGCAGGGGCACTCGGTCACCCTGCACGCGCGCAATGCCCAACGCGCCGCGGACACCCGGACTGCCCTGCCAGGCGCTGACGGAGTTCTCACCGGTGATCTATTGTCCCTCGCGGGAATTCGCTCGGTCGCTCAGCAGGCGAACGCCGAGGGTCCTTTCGACGCCGTGATCCACAACGCCGGGATCGGCTACCGGGAGCCCCGGCGCATCGAGACCGTCGACGGGCTTTCCCACCTGTTCACGGTCAACGTGCTGGCGCCCTATTTGCTGACCGCGCTGATCACCCCGCCGCACCGGCTGGTCTACCTCAGTTCGGGAATGGCCCACGGCGGTGATGCCGACCTGTCCGATCCTCAATGGACGAGTCGGCGGTGGAACGGCTCCCAGGCCTACAGCGACAGCAAACTGTTCGACATTGTGCTGGCTTTCGGCGTGGCACGACGATGGCCGCAGGTGCTGTCGAACTCGGTCGAGCCCGGCTGGGTGCCGACCAAGATGGGAGGCCCGAGCGCCCCGGACGACCTGGACCAGGCTCCGGTGACCCAGGCATGGCTGGCGGTGAGCGACGCCGCCGCGACGGTCACCGGTCGCCATTTCTACCATCGCCGGGAGCGGTCTGTTCCGTTCGAAGTGCACGATCCTGCTTTGCAGGACAAGTTCCTGGCTTATTGTGCTGACCTGACCGGCGCCCGGATCGACGACGCACGCTGACCGCCCGCGGCTCGTCGGCCGAACAAGGCAGCCAGAAGGACAAACGCAGCACTTGGACGCTATACCAGGGTTGTTCCTGTCCACAGTGGAATCGTGGCTGATGCCCTATGGGTATCACAGGGAGTGAAACAGGTCTTGGACGCAATGGCCGGCCGCGCCGCACCCTAGAGAAGCACCACACGAACGAAGGAGCAACGATGAAGGTCTTCCTCACGGGCGGCTCCGGCTACATCGGCCGGGCCACCATCGCGGAACTGCGCCGGCGGGGCCACACGGTGGAGGCGCTGACCCGCAGCGAGCGCGCCGAGGAGCTCGTCCAAGCGGCCGGGGCCACGGCGGTCCGCGGTGGACTGGCGGACGTGGACATCCTGAACCACGCCGCCGCTCGCGCCGAGGCCGTGATCCATCTCGCCCAGGCGAGCACGGGTGACGAGGACCTGGCCGCGGCCACCGCGATGCAGGACGGCGTCGGCGCCGGCACCTACGTGCACACCGGAGGCAGCTGGGTCTACGGCGACACCGACGGTGTTCGGGTCGTATCGGCAGGACGAGGGTGAGGCGACTGCCGTGGCCGTCGGAGTCAACTTGCGCCCCGGAGCGGAAGCCGTTTGACGGGTCAGAGCGCGAGCCTGGTCGGGAAGCCGAATGTCGTGACCAGCGAGGGATCGTGGAATTTGATCACACTGGACACTCCGGTCGTGGTGGGCGCCAGCACCACGGCGCCGTCGGCTCGGAGCACACCCTCCGCGTCCCGGTGGTACACGACAGCTGCGGGTTGGCCGTTGGCCGTGGTCGCGAGCATCCGCCAGTCACCCGGGGTGCCCAGCACGAACGTGTCGAGGACGTGGACGCACATCGCCCGGCCGGACTGCCAGTCGCGGAACGGTGTCGCCTCCAGCGTGGCGTCCGTACGCAGTACCTGTTCCAGCAGACGGGCGTCGGAGCGCTCGAAGGCCGAGATGTAGCCGTCGAGCAGGGCACGTGCGCGCTGGTCGGTCGGTTCGAGCAGTTCCCCGGGTTTCGGCCGCACCTCGTCCAGCCGGGCGCGGGCGCGCTGCAGACCGCTCTTGACCGCCGCGGTGGTGGTGCCGAGGATCTCCGCGGTTTCGGCCGCGGAGAACGCCAGCACTTCGCGTAGGACGAGGATCGCGCGTTGGCGGGCGGGCAGGTGCTGCAGGCCGGCGATGAGCGCCAGCCGCAGCGACTCGCGTTCGACCACCACCGCGGCCGGGTCGGGCGGCGCGATCCAGGCGTCCGGCAGCGGTTCCAGCCACGAGACCTCGCCCGGCGCGACGGAACTCGGCGGGCGGTCGGGTTCGTCGTACGGGCCGGTCAGACCCGAGGGCAGCACGCGGGCCGGGCGCCGCTGCAACGCCGTCAGGCAGACGTTGGTCGCGATCTTGTAGAGCCAGGACCGGATCGAGGCACGGCCCTCGAATCCGGAGTACGACCGCCACGCCCGCAGATACGTCTCCTGCACCAGGTCCTCGGCGTCGTGCGCCGAGCCGGCCATGCGGTAGCAGTGCGCCAGCAGTTCCCGGCGGAACCGCTCGGTCTCGGCGGTGAACCGGTCCTGGTCCGGTGCCGTCCGTGTCACGCCGCGAGCCTACGGTGCCGGCGTCCGCGATCACACCTCATCGAGCTGCAGGATCATGCCGCGGAAGGTCGTGTAGCGGGCCAGGTTCGCCGCGGCGTCCTCGGCGGTGCGCCGGCCGATCTCGGACCCGAGTGCGGCTTCCAGCGCGGCCATGTCGTCCCAGTCCAGCATCACGACCAGGTAGCACGGCTCGCCGATCACCGTCGCCGGCTGATGACTGCGCGTGTAGCGGCGCAGGCCCGGATACTGTTTCGCCAGCGGGATGTGGACTTCGTTGTAGTGCCGTTCGAACGCGTCGACGTCGGACGGGGTGTCGTACAGGACGACGAATCGCGCCATCTTCTCGGCTGCCGGGTCCTCGGTTGCGGTCATCGGTGTCGACTCCTCAGGGCAGCAGGGCCAGTTTGCCGACGGTGGCCCTGTTTTCCAGCTCTGCGAGCGCTTTCGGGCCGTCGGCCAGTTCGTACGCGGTCGGCCGACCGGGAGTCACCACGTCCGCGGCGATGAGCGCGGACAGTTCACCCATGAGCTCGCCGAAGATCCGCGGCGCGGCCTGGATGAGCACACCGAGGTTGAATCCGATGACGTGGACCTGATGCCGGTACACCAGTTCCCAGTTGGTGACCGAGGCGTCGCCGCCCGCCACGCCGTAGACCACGACCCGGCCGGTGACCCGCTTGGCCGCGGCCAGGCTGGCACCGAAGGTGGCGCCGCCCGCCGACTCCAGCACCACATCCGCACCGGTGCCGCCGGTCAGCCGCAGCACGTCGGCGGCGATGTCGCCGTCGAGGGAGCCCAGGACGTGGTCGGCGCCCAAGGCCAGCACAGCGTCGTGCTTGTCCGGTGACGCGGTGGCGACGACCGTCGCGCCGTAGTGCTTGGCCAACGTGACCGCGGCCTGACCGGTCGCGCCTGCCGCGGCGTGGACCAGCACGGTGTGTCCCGCTGTGACTGCGCCCAGCGGCTTGAGCGCGGCCAGCGCGGTCGGCCAGTTCACGATCAGGCCCAGCGCCTGCTGCTCGGTCCAGCCGGGCGGTACCGGCATCGCCGCGGCCGCGGGTAGCACCATGTACTCGGCGAAAGCGCCGTTTCCGACGCCGACGACGCGGCCCCCTGGCTGCGGGCCGGTCGCCGCCTCGGCCGTCGCGACGACCTCACCGGCGGCTTCGAAGCCGGCCAGGTACGGCGGCCGTGGGCCGTCCAGGAACGTACCGTGGGCCTTCGAGATGTCGGCGAAGTTGACGCCGGCGGCGGTGACCCGGATCAGGACCTCGCCCGGGCCGGGGACGGGCACCGGTGCGTCCGTGATCAGGCGCATGTCCTGCGGGCCGTTGCGGGACGTCTGCTGCAGTGCGCGCATGGTCGTGGGAACGGTCACTGGCGGCCAGCCTCTCGGTTTCGGGGGTGGGTGAGAGAGACGGGTCTGTCGCGCCGCGCCTCCCACCCATGTAGACCTCGGTCATCGCGAAAAGGAATCGGAGGGTGGTCAGCGGCCGCCTGCCGGCAGGCGGCTGGCGTTGAGCGTTCTGCTGGGATTTCGACCGGGCTGGGTCGTGATGGGCGCGATGTCGTACACCGCTGCCGTGGCATCGGTGAGCCGGGCCGAGAGCTCGGCGGCCTGGATGCCCTGGCGGCGATGCGCCAGTGTGGTTGCGGCGCCCGGCGAACTGCGCGATGCCGGCCGCCAGGCGCAGACCGGCGCCACCGGCGAGGACGCCGCCGTGCAGTGCCGTGTGGCGGGTCACCCAGCCGCGGCGCAGTCGCGTTCGGCGTCGACGCTTTTCCTGCAACGGGACGAATCGCCCACCGACACCTGGCGTGCGGGTTAGCGATTTTCTGCGTGAGCGGTGTCGATCCGGGTGCGGCCCGTTCGTAGTGGGGTGATGATGCGGGACAGCCCGCCGATCAGGAGGAGGCACCATGCCGCGCTACCTGTTGTCCGTGCACAGCCGTGAGGGCGAAGTCCGGGAGCCGATGACCGAGGAGGAAATGCGGCAGTCGCATGCGCGGCTCGGCGAGATCGAGCGGGAGATGGCCACCGCGGGCGCCTGGGTGTTCTCCGGCCGCCTGCACGAGCCGGACACGGCCACCGTCGTCCGGGAGTCCGACGGGGAGTTGCTGACGACCGACGGCCCGTTCGCGGAGTCGAAGGATCATCTCGGGGGCTTCTACGTCATCGAGGCCGCCGATCTCGACGCCGCGCTCGGCTGGGCCGGCAAGGTCACCGGGTGCATCAAGGTGCCGATCGGGGTGCGCCCGTTCGCCGGCTTCGCGGATGAGCCGATGGCGTGACGGGCGGGGTCGGCGAGGCGGTGGTCGGCCGGATCTTCCGCGAGGAGTCCGGCCGGTCCCTGGCCGCCGTCATCGGCTTCTGCGGCGACATCGACCTCGCCGAGGACGGGGTGCAGGAGGCGTTCGCCGTCGCCCTGCGCACCTGGCCGCGCGACGGTCTGCCGCCCAACCCTGGCGGCTGGATCACGACCACCGCGCGCAAGCGCGTCATCGACCGGCTGCGGCGCGAGGCGCGCGGCCGGGAGCTGCTCGGCGAAGTGGCCGTGCTCGCGGCCCAGGACGATCCGGGGAAGGCGGAGGTGGTGCCGGACGATCGGCTGCGGCTGATGTTCACCTGCTGTCACCCGGCGCTGGCCGCCGAGGTCCGGGTGGCGCTCACGTTGCGGCTGCTGGGCGGGCTGTCCACCGCCGAGGTGGCTCGGGCGTTCCTGGTGACCGAGTCGGCCATGGCGCAACGCCTCGTCCGCGCCAAACGCAAGATCAAGGCCGCCCGCATCCCCTACCGGGTGCCGGCGGCGGAGGAACTGCCGGGACGGCTGCGGTCGGTGCTGGCCGTCGTCTACCTCGTCTACACCACCGGGCTCACGCGGCCCGGCCTCTGCGCGGAAGCGGTCCGGCTGGCGCGGACCCTGGCCGAGCTCATGCCCGACGAACCCGAGGTCGCCGGGCTGCTCGCCCTGGTGCTGCTGGTCGAGTCGCGGCGCGCGACGCGCACCGGCCCGGACGGCTGTCTGGTCCTGCTCGCCGAGCAGGACCGCAGCCGGTGGGATCGCGCCCTGATCGCGGAGGGGCAGGCGATCGTCCGGCGGTGCCTGAGCCGCAACCACCCCGGCCCCTACCAGATCCAGGCGGCGATCCACGCCGTGCATGCCGACGCGGTGACCGCCGCGCAGACCGACTGGCGGCAGATCCTCGCTCTCTACGATCAGCTGCTCGCCTTCAACCCCACACCGGTCGTGGCGCTGAACCGGGCCATCGCCGTCGCCGAGGTCCACGGCCTGGCCGCCGCGCTCACGCTCGTGGACGAACTGGACCTGGAGAACTACTACGCCTTCCACGCCACCCGAGCCGACCTGCTGCGCCGGCTGGGCCGCGAGGACGAAGCGCGCGCCGCCTACCAGCGAGCCGCCGCCCTGGCACCCACCGACGCCGAACGCGACTTCCTCGTCCGCGGCGGCCGGGGAGAGCGCTGAGTGATCACGCCCGGTGGGGCCGTTCCAGCAGTGCCTTGAGCGCAGCGAGGTCCTTCCGGTTGGCCCGGCGCATCGCCGCGGCCATCACCGGCGCGCTGATCGCGGAGACCCCTTTCGGCTCGCCGCGGTTCCGCAACGTCATCTGCGTGCTCGTGCTCCCACGCTCGGCGAAGGTGTAGGTCGTCTCCATCGGGAACGGGCCCTGAGCGGTCCGCATGACCAGCCGTTCGCCGGGGACCAGCGCGACGATCTCGTAGGTGTAGGCCAGCCGGCGCCTCAGGAACCGTGCGACGAACGCGAGCCGTGAACCCACGGCCAGCGGTGCGGGGGTTTCCCACTCGACGGATTCGATGTTGGCGTACCACTCGGGTGCGTGGGAGGGATCGATCGCGTACTCGGCAACCTGGTCGCGAGGAAGGTCGATCACGATCTCGGTCTGCACATCGACAGGCATTTCCCGCCTCCGGCTGGTGAGAACGTCCGGCACTTTACTGGCAGCCGGCTCTTGACGCGACCGCGAACGCTCTTACTTTGAGAGTCAAATCTCATCAAGGGAGCCGACATGTCGAACGCCGAAATCTTCCGCACCTATCTGGCGAGATTCACCTCGGGCGACCGCCAGGGCGCCGCGGAACTGCTGACGGACGACTTCCGGTTCCACGGCCCCATGCTGCAATCGGAGGGAAAGGCGGCGTTCCTGGAGGGCTCCGCCGGACTGTGCCCGATCATGCGCGGCGCCGACGTGCACCGCCAGTGGGAGGCGGACGACGAGGTCTGCTCGATCTACGACTTCAAGATCGAGACCCCGGCGGGCGTGTCCTCGATCGCGATGGCGGAGTGGACGACCTTTCGGGACGGCAAGCTCGCCGCCGCGCGCCTGATATTCGACACCGCGGCGATGAACGCCCTGCTGCAGCCGTCGACCTGAGATGCCCCGATCGGCGTGGACGGGCTACGGCCGGTTCTGCCCGCTGGCGCGGGCCTTGGACGTGGTCGGGGAGCGGTGGACGCTGGTCATCGTTCAGGAGCTCCTCAAGCGACCTTCGCGCTACACCGAGCTGGTGGCCCGGCTGCCCGGCATCGGCACCAGCGTGCTCGCCGACCGGTTGCGCACGCTGGAACGCGCCGGCGTCGTGGTTCGCGAACCCGGCCCGGTCGGCGGTGGCGTGGTCTACGCGTTGACCGACCGCGGCCGGGCACTGGACGGCGCACTGCGCGAGCTGCGGCGGTGGGGCGTCGGGTTCCTCGCAGATCCGGCCGCCGACGGCTCACCCGATCAGCGTTTCGACGTCAGCTATGTGCGTGGCGTCGAGGACCTGGCCGACGGCGAGTTCGAGCTGACCGTCGACGGCGATCCGGTCACCTTCCGCTTCACCGGCGGCCGTCTGCACCAGGAGCCCGGCCCTGCCGATGAGCCCGAGCTGGTTGTCCGCACCAGCTCGGCGTTCCTGGACCGCTGGGCCGCCGGCGAAGCCGGCTGGGACGACGGCCGGGCCGACGGCGAGGTCGTCGTGGAGGGGCCCGAGTCGGCGTGGCCGCGCTGGCTCGCCGCCACCGGATATCTGCTGAGTGTTGATCAGTAGGAGGTTGTCCGTGTCCAGCTCGCCGACCGCGTTCTTCCACGAGGTGAGCGCCGGCGCGCTCGCCCGGCCCGACGTCGCGACCGGCACCATGATGGGTTTCCCGTGCCTGCGTGTGTCGGGTGCGTTCTTCGCCTCCTGCGACCACCGCACCGGCGACCTGATCGTCAAACTGCCCCGTGACCGGGTGGAGCAGCTGATCGCGGACGGCGTCGGCAAGCCGTTCGCCCCGGCCGGGCGTGTGTTCCGCGAGTGGGTCCTGATCGCCGGCCGGGACGAACACCTCTGGGTCGCACTCGTCGAGGAAGCCCTCGAGTTCGTCGGAAAAAAGGGATGAGCTCGGCCGCACGGCGGTCGTGAGGTACCTGCAGGGCCGGGGGCGCGTGACCAATTTAGTTTTGCACGGCCCGCACACCGTCTGACGGTTCGCGGGATGGGTCAAGGGGGGCACCGGAGGAATCCGGTGCCCCGCTCCTTGTGCGTGGAAAATTCAGCGGTCGTGCGCCGGCGTTCAGCCGACCGCGAGGTTCGCGATCGAGGGTGTGGTGGGCTGCAGCGATCCGGTCAGGGGCGCCCACGAGTTCGGTGGGGCGGATTCGGTGTCGCTCATGCGGTTTCCTTCAGTTGACGATGAGGACCAGGCGGCCACGGACGTGACCGGCCTCGGCGGCGTGGTGGGCTTCGGCGATGTCGGCCAGCGGGAAGGTCCGTTCGACCGGCAGCAGTGTTCGCCGTCCCGGCCGGCGCGGTGCCGGGCATGATCTTCTTGCTGAGGTTGATCGGAATCGCGTGCGTCGCGGTCACTGCGTGGTTGACCGGCTGGCTGTCCGGCCGGATCCGGCGGCACAAGCCGTTCGTGTTCACCGGTGGCCTCGCGCTCTGCCTGCGCGTGCTGCCCGATCCGGAGTCGGCGGGCAAGGACTTCGCAGTGCTCACCAGGACAACCCCCTGACGGTCACCGCCGGGCCGGCAACGGTTGCCTGCGCGCGAGGTGGGCTGAAGGGCACCTTCGGTGCATGATGCGACGAGGGTGCCCTTCCGCCTACTTGACCGGCCGGTTGACTTACCGGGAACCTGCTAGCCGCAGTCGACGACTACGTCCTCTTCGCAGATGATCCGGCCGAAATTCGACAAGTCGATGAAGTTTTCGTGGTCCGGGTCGACGATCTTCAGGAAGTTGTCGCTGAAGAACAGGCCTTCGAGGTCGGCCATGCTGTCGAACCAGGCCTCGACCACCGAGTCGTACTCCGGTTCGGGGTACCGGGGTGCCGGCACCGGGTAGGACACGACGAACCGGCGGATGTAGCGTTCCGATTCCGGGATCGACATCAGCAGCGGCCGGTGGATCTTCTGCTGGTAGTGGGTGAACTCCTCGTGGGTCATGCCGTTGCGGCGCTTCAGGGTGATGACCATCTTGATCATGAATGGGTTTCTTTCTTCCGTTGTTGATCCGGTACGGGGGTAATGGGGATGCCGGGTCGGCTCGGCGTGGTGCGAAGCCGACGTGCGAGCACCCAGAACAGTGCGGTGGTGATCACCTGCAGGCCGAGCGCGACTGCGAAGGCGCGCTGCCAGCCGAGCGCGGGGGCTAGGGTGCCGAAGAGTCCGCCGAGGGTGGCGACGCCCAGCGCCAGCGCAGCCTGTTGCGCGGTCGTGAACAAGCCGCCGGCCAGGCCCGCGACGCGCGGGGGCACCGCGGCCAGCACCGTCCCGACCAGGGGGCCGTACTGACTCGCCTGCGCCGCGCCGAGGAGCACGCCGAGCACTTCGAAGCAGCCGATCCAGACCGCCGCGCCCGTCCGTTGGGTGACCCATGAAACGAGGCCGAGCAGGACGAGACCGGCGGCCAGCAGGCCCGCGGCCAGTTCCATCGTGCGATCACCGAACCGCGCGGTGATGTGCGGCATGCACAGTCCCGCGACGACGAAGGTCCCCGCGAACGGCGCCAGCGCGAGCCCCGACTGGACCGGCGTCAACCCGAGGCCGGCCTGGGTGAGCATCGAGTACTCGTAGCTGAACGCGCCGTAGCCGGCGAAGAGCAGGAGCGCCATCAGCAGGCCGAGCCGCAGTGCGGGCTGGCGCAGGGTGGCGGGCGGCACGAGGACCGGACGTCCGACCCGCTCACGCCGTGCCTGATTGACCAGGAAACCGGACAGGCCCACCACCCCCAGTGCCGCCAGGCCCCACGTCCACCAGGTCCAGCCCGCGGTCGGGCCGAGCGAGAGACCGGCGATCAGGGCCAGGAGCGGGATACCCACCCGGAACGCGCCGCCGAGGTCGGGCCGTTCGGTGCCGGCCGGTGGGTGTGCCGGAAGCCGGAACGCGCCCAGCAGTGCCACCACGCTGGGGATCGCTGAGGTCAGCACCGCGCCGCGCCATCCGTCGAAGGGCAGGCTCAGCCCCATCACGAGGCCGCCGGTGATCTGGCCCGCCACGGTGCCGACCCCGGAACTCGCGGTGAACGCGGCGATCCCGCGCGCTTGGGCCGGCTCGCCGCCCGAGGTCTGGATGATCGCCAGCGTCTGGGGCATCACGACCGCTGAGGCCGCACCCTGCGCGACCCGGGCGGCGAGCAGCCACCAGAGTCCGGGAGCCGCCGCGGCCAGCGCCGACGTCGTGGCGAGCGCGATGAGCCCGATGATCAGCAGCCGCCGGCGGCCGTACCGGTCGCCGAGCCGGCCCGCGAGGATCAACCCCGCGGCGAACGACACGGCGAAAGCGGCCAGGACGAGTGCTACCTCGCCGGGACTGGCGCCCAATTCCGGCCCGAGGCGCGGGGCGGTCACGTTGCCGATGCTGAACGTGTACGTCGCCCCGAACGCCGCGACGAAACACGCCCAGGTCTTGTTCATGGCACCCACTCTGCGTGATCCGCGACGCCCTACCCAGAGCGTGGTGATGGTGGTGCTCGGACCACTACCTTCGGCCGGCCCGGTCATGCGACGATCAAGGTCATGGCGGACGTGCGTTCTCGTGAGCTCGGTGCCTACCTCCGTGCGCGGCGGGACCGGCTGTCCCCGGCCGACGTCGGCCTGCCCGGCGGCGGCCGGCGCCGGGTCAGGGGCCTGCGCCGGGAGGAAGTCGCGGTCCTGGCGAACGTCGGGTCGACCTGGTACACGTGGCTCGAACAGGGACGCGACGTGCAGCCGAGCGCCGAAGTGCTGGCGGCGATCGCCGACGCGTTGCGCCTCTCGAGCGACGAGCGCCGGCACCTGTTCCTCCTCGGCGGACACCCCGATGCGGGCGCCGCCTCGAGCTGGGAACGAGCCGGTGCCCGCCTGCAAGGGCTGCTGGACAACCTTTCCCCGCACCCGGCGGTGGTGATGAATCCCTGGTTCGAGCCCCTGGCCTACAACGCGTCCTTCCGGTTCATGATCGACGACCTGGAGGCCCTTCCCGCGGCCGACCGCAACTGTGCCTACCTGCATTTCACCCATCCCGACTGGATCGCCGGACACTCGGATCACGAGCAGGAGTGCGCGGCCGTCGTGGCCAAACTCCGCGCGTACTACGGCGAGTCGGTCACCGACCCGGCGTGGGAGCCGTTGCTCGGCCGGCTTCGCGCGGAGTCTCCGCTGTTCGTGCGGTTGTGGGACCAGGCGGACGTGTCCACCGACCCCGGACGGCTGAAGCGCATCCGGTCGCTGCACGTCGGCAACCTGTCCGTCCGCAACACGACGATGCTGCTCGAGGAAAACCCGCGCGCCCGGGTCGTGGTCTACCAACCGGCGGACCGCACCACCGAGGAACGGCTCAAGGAACTGGCCAACCGCATCGCCCGCGGCGCGATCGACGGCCCGGCAAAGGTGCGGCGCCTGCGCCCGGCGACCTGACGGGGCCGACGTCCGGGGTCATCCACGAGCAGGGGCGACCACGTGGTGATTGTGGTCGCGGTGCTTTCCAGGGCTCAGCCGCGTGGTGAGCGCGCGTCGAGGAATCTTCGCCGATCCCCGCGCTGCTCGGCGTGACCGGGGATAGCCGGGATCGCATTGAGACGCCACCATGGCACGCACGGGAACCGAACTCGTGCCCGCGTAGTTCGCGAACCGGCCGTCGTCACTCGAGCAGCAAATCGGTAGCAAACTTCAGGGTGGGTTGTAGATCAACTCGGTCCTCCGACTGGTACCGAAGCCCACCAGGAAGGGTGGTGGTCAGCCAGGCTGCCGGAGCTTTGACGCGGTTGTGCCTGGCGAACTGGACGTCTACGTCGACCAGCTCGTGGTTGTCTTCGACCTTGGCGGCCGGAGATGGCGGCGGGGTGACGGTGCTGATAAACAAGGTCGACTACGGTGATCCGGTATACCGACGGGTAGCTATGCCGTGTCCTCCAGTACGGCAGGGTCGATCGTTTCTGTACCCGCCGGGCGGTACGCACCCGCCCATCAGGGTCATGTTCTCCACGTGGTTGCGCGTGAACCTTTCGGTGTAGGCCATCCTCTTGTCGAGCGGTTGCCTCCTTCCGTTCAACTTGAACTCGGCCCAGGCTTGGATTTCCGGCGCGATGGTCACGCCGGTCAAGTCCACGGTCACTTCCTCCGGCTGAAGAGGCCGGTTTGCCGTGAACCGCCCGACCACGAGTTCTTGCTCGATGTGGCTGTAGGGCATGACGCTCTCGTCGAACAAGATGGTGACGTCGCTCGGCGGGGCGACCCTGATGCGATGCTCATCGATGCGGCCAAGCCCGATGTGGAGTTCTCGGTGGCGGTCTTTACGGGCCAGCTCGTTGAGCCACCAGGTCAAGTTGCTCTCGGGTCCCCATGGAGACTGGTAGGGCTGTGCCTTCTCGAGTGCTTCGATAATGCGTTGCGGCAACATCCTGAGACGATTCGCCTGGCGCGCGAAGTCGTCCGGAGTCGAGCAGACCGGAAACTGGATGCTACCCGCTTGCGGTGGGGGATTCTGACCTGTGAGCGCGGCGGCAAGGGCGTAGATGGCGTTGTCAAGGGATGCCCGCAGCGCTGCTAGCCACTCGGAGAAGATGAGCGCGAGCTCGACCGGCGCGGGCTGGCGCATGACTGCCAAGATCTCCAATGTGCGGGGATCGACGCTGCGGACCTCGACGTCCCACGGGTGCGCCGAGATGTAGGTCGCCCAGCATCGGGCAAACTCCCGGTGCTTGCCGGCTACTCGGTCGAGTCGCGCAAACGCGCGATGGTAAAGTTCTTGCACGGGCTACGCCCGGTTATCAAGGGGGCGTCGGATCCTTGGCTCCTGCTTCGGGGACGCCCTCCGACATAACGTAGGACACCGCACGTTCTGGTCAGAGTCGGTCCGGGAGCGCCCACGATCGTCGTTGGGTACCCACGCTGCAGAGCGCAGGTGCGGCGAGGGGTGTACTCCGATCACTAATCCGCCCTTCAGGCTCACTCGAGTCGTGGGGTTCAACCATAAACCTCCAGCGACCACGTGGGCGACCGGAACCGCGCCGTATCGGGGCCGGCCGTTCGTTTGGCTGGAGTTGTCGCATCGAGGAGAGCAGTACCGGGAGGCTGTCACCCTGCAGGCTGGTGTCGTGCAAGGCTGGTCACCACATGTCTCCAGTCGGGCTGATTGCCGGAGTTAGGAGCGTCAGTGTGCCGCACTCGGCACACCATCGCTACTTCGGAGGGGTTATGGGAATACAGAGGTGCTTCGATGCTGAGGGAGAATCATTTTCGTGGTTTGGGGCGCCGCTTGGCCGCTGTTCCGGTCGGACGCTTCCGACTGGTTTCGGTGCTGCCGTGCTGGCGAGATGAGTGGTATGCCTCGACTAGTGTCTTGGAGATGCGCCCCTGATCGGCTACTTCGTACCCGTTGGCTCGAGCCCACGTGCGGATGTCGTGAGTCGCCGTGTAATTCACACTTGGCTCCGGTTCCTGTTTCGTGCTGTTGGTCGGCTGGCCGACGGCGACCTTGATGCGGCGGCCTCCGGTTCGGCTTGCGGCCGCCACATACGGGGCCAGTGCTTCACGCAGTGCGTTGGTGTTCGTTGTGGACAGGTCGATCTCGTAGGCGATGCCGTCGAGTCCGAATGGGACGGTCTGCTCGGCTCGGCTGCCGTCCGTGTCGTCGAGTATCTCGATGGTGACCCTCTTGGTCATCTGCTTATCCTTTAATTCTGGTGCCGTTTCGGATACCGGTGCGTCGAATAGTAGCGTCGCGGAATCGCGGGGTGTTGTTGGGTTTGCTCATGTACGAGGCTCTTCGAGTTTCTTTCGAGAGCCTATTGACTGCCGGTCGTGTTTCGGTGTGGATAGGTGTATGCCGGGTCGAACACTTCCCTGGTCCACTCGATTTTCTGACAACAAGAATGGAGTACGTGATGGACAACGAATGCCGCGGGAACGGAGACGGCTGTGCCGTCGCCATGGCCATCCGTGAGCTGGCCGCGGCGGTGCAGGCGACCGTGCCGGAGCCGCCGGCGGATCCTGATGCGTTGCTGACCGCGGAGCAGGTGGGGGAGCTGCTGCAGCTGTCGCCGAGGACGTTGAAGGATCAGGCAGCCGCCGGGGCGGTGCCGCACCACCGGTTCGGCAAGCACTACCGGTTCACGCGCGGCGATGTTGCGGAGATCGTGCGGCTGAGCGCGGCGTCAGTGAAGCCGCATCGGCGGCGGGTACCGCTGGCGGAACTGGCTGAAGACTTCCGCGCGGCTTGACGCTCGCGGAGCAACAAGAGAAGGAGTGAAGGATGGCCTACGGCCAGGAAGAGCCCGGGACCGGTGAGTGGCGGGCCCGGTACAAGCGGCCCGACGGGACCTGGGGGAGCAAATCAGGCTTCCCGACCGAGAAGGCGGCCGAGGACTGGGGGCTGGAGCAGGAAGCGCTGATCCGGCGGAACCTGTGGCTGGACCCCCGGGATGGTGAAACGCGGTTCGACGACTTCGCCGAGGAATGGCTGGCGGCCGTGGAGCCGCGCCTGGAGCTGAACACGATCGCGAAGTACCGGTCGTTCCTCGACAACCAGCTGCTGCCGCAGTGGCAGGCGTGACCGTTGATCGCGATCTTCAATGGCTACGTCGAGATCGAGCGGTGGCTCTCGGAGCTGCACGAGGATTACGCCGAGTCCTCGGTCTCGTCGTACTTTGCTCTGTTCTCCACCATCCTCAACGGTGCGGTGCGGGCCCGGATGATCCCGGCCAACCCGTGCAACGGCGTCCGGGTGTCACACGGCGAGTTCGACACCGAGCGCTTGGTGGCTACGCCGGCGCAAGCTCTGAGGGCCGCGATGCGGCTCTACGAGCTCGGGCTGGGCAAGTCGGGGTTCGTGCTGTGCCTGATGGATCTCTATACCGGCGCCCGTTGGGGTGAACTTGTCGGGCAGCAGCGGCACGAGTACGACTCCGAGCGTCGCGGGATCGAGATCCGGATGCCGTTGAAGGAGGTGGCGGGGAAGGTCTACAAAGGAGGCCGGAAGGGTGATGATCATCACCCGGACGGCCGTCAGCGGCCGCCGACGCGACGCGGGAACTCCCGGCCGAAGAAGGGCCGGACCAAAACTCCTGCCGGAACAAGGTTCGTCGCGCTACCGCCGGGCATAGCTGTGCTGTACGAGGAGCTAATGGACAGCCATCGGGAGCCGTTCGTGCTGTGCACGCCGGAAGGGCATCCTTGGCGGCGGTCGAACTTCCGGATCCGCTTCTGGCGGCCGGCGTGGGACGGCAACGAACTGGACGACGCGGGGGCGGGGGAGCGCAGGCCGCCGATCCTGTCAACGTTCACCTTCCACGAGGGCCGCCACACCCACAGCACGTGGCTGACCGAAGACGGGATCCCGGAGGTCGCCCGGCGGGCGCGGCTGGGGCAGAAGATGAAGGGCATCGCCCGGGTCTACGACCACGTGACCCCGGCGATGGTCAACCAGATCCTGGCCGTCCTGGAGGAACGGTGGCAGCGGTCGCTGGCATCGCTGTACCCGGGTGAGCGGGCCAAGCTGGTGTCCTGGTTCCCGCACCTGCGGTCGCGGCGTGGTCTGGAACCCGGTCCGGGGCCCATCGCCATTTCATCGCCATCTGACGACTGAAGCCCCGCCCCTCCGGGGAGGGACAGGGCTTCTGACCTGCGAAAACATGTGGTGCGCGATACTGGGATTGAACCAGTGACCTCTTCCGTGTCAGGGAAGCGCTCTCCCGCTGAGCTAATCGCGCGAGGTGGAGACGGGATTCGAACCCGTGTACACGGCTTTGCAGGCCGTTGCCTCGCCTCTCGGCCACTCCACCGTCACTAGGCCCGAGAGCCTACCGAGCGGATGACGGGATTCGAACCCGCGACCCTCACCTTGGCAAGGTGATGCGCTACCAGCTGCGCTACATCCGCACTCCGCAGCTCCGGGAACCCGAGTCCCCGTCGCCGTGGTGTGGGAAAACCATATCGGACCCCGAAAACCGGGCCGACACCGGGGTGTCACTCCGCCGTTGCAGGGCCGTCATCAGGCCAGATCGTGCGGGATGAGGTGGGTGAGCGCGTCGTCGACGTCGACCCACAGGTGCTCGTTGCCCGGGAGGACCACGTCGTACGTCCGGTCGAGGAAGTCGGCCAACTCCTGGGCGGACGCCTCGAACATGGCGTGCCCGGAGGGCGAGTTCAGCTCGATCAGGACCGCTTCGGGGTCCTCGACCGACGGGCGGATGCGCACGTCGCCGTCACCCGCGTCGGCCAGGAGGCCGTCTGCGAGGAGGTCGCGTGCGTACACCCACTCGACCCAGCCGGCGCGGCCGGTGCGGAAGGCGGCGACGACCGCGTACGGGTCGCGTGTGTCGTAGCGCAGCTCCACCTTGACCGGAACCGCGGGAGTCCGCGGCGCCAGCAGGTCGAAGACCGCCGTCGAGCGGAGCGTCACGTGATCGTTGCGCATCGTCCTACCCTTCGTCTCCCTTCCCGGCCCGGCCCGGCCGAGGGCGTCACCACTTGGACGCATCAGGAGGCCGAATCCGTCGCGGGTGCGCCGCAGATCACCCGTCCGGGCTCTTCGGCCCCCATCTCCACCCGTGACCACCCACGGCGCGCAACTGACCGGCGCGCCCCGCGGGGCCCACGCCTCCATACTGCGCGGTTTAGTCGCCGGGCGATAGCACCGTCGCACGGGTGTCGAACGAGCCGTCGGGCGGCCCCCCGCCGGCACAACCCCGGCTAGCTCGGGGTTGTGCGTTCCGTACTCGCCGGTAAGCGGAGTGTGGTCGTCGAGGACCACCCGTTTGCAGGCGCCTGAAAGTCGTACGCTAAAGTTCACCTCGACACCGAGAGCGGGCGATTAGCTCAGCGGGAGAGCGCTTCGTTCACACCGAAGAGGTCACTGGTTCGATCCCAGTATCGCCCACTCGAGAGCGGGAGAGCCCTGTCTGCGGAAAGCGCAGACAGGGCTCTCTTCGTCGTGTCCTGTGGGGGCCGAGCCCCCCCCCCCCCCCCGCCGGTATCGGAAACTCTAAACAACGAAATAACACACCAAAAA
>NZ_JBSGBQ010000036.1:0-96523 GCF_053601335.1 Amycolatopsis sp. NPDC004747
ACTACCGCTGCCACCTTACGTTCTGGAGGTGGGCCGCTGGGTGGTCATCCCGTCGCCTGATTGAGGCCTATCACTTTGAGCCGGGCCCGCAAGCTTGCGCTGTCATCTCGCGTTGGTCTTCGGGTTGCGGGCCCGGCTCAAAGTGATTTGACGGCCTCAGGCGACGGGATGACCACCCAGCTCCGTGATCTGAGGGCAGCACCCGGTCACCAACCGAATCACGCTTTACTCGTCTAGCCCCGGGGCCGCGAGATCCACGAAGGCCCGCACCACCGGGGACACCGAGCCGGCCCGCCAGGCCAGGCCCAGGTCGATCCTCGGCGGCGGGTCCTCCAGCCGGCGCAGCGCCACGCCCGGTCGCCGGAGGGCGCGGGCGCGGTGTTCCGGGACCGCCGCGAGGCCCGCTCCCTCCGCGACCGCGCGCATCAGCTGCTCGTCCTCCGGCTCCTCGCGGACGATCGGCGGGAGCCCGCCCGGCCAGGCCTGGCCGCTGATCGCGTCGTACTGGCCCGGGCCGTTCTCGCGCGGCCAGAACACCACCGGCTCGGCGGCGATCGCGGCCCGCCGGAGCCGGCCGCGGCGGCGGGCGAGCGGGTGGCCCGAGGGCAGTGCGAGCAGGACCTCCTCCGACCCGACCACCGTGACCTCGATCCCGGCGGCGGTGACCGGTGGCCGCACGAACCCGACGTCGATCTCGCCCGCCGCCAGCCGGGCCAGGTTCAGGCTGGTCCAGCCCGTCTCGAGGGCCAGTTCGACGTCGGGGAACCGCGTGCGGTACGCCGCGACCAGGTCGCCGGCCGGCGGGCCGGGTGCCGACCGCGTGTAGGCGATCCGCAGCCGGCCGGTGTCGCCCCGGCCCGCGGCCGCCACGGCACCGCGGGCCCGGTCCAGCCGGTCGAGCAGGTCGCGTGCTTCGGCGGCGGCCACGCGCCCGGCGTCGGTCAACGTGAAGCGCGGCCCCGTGCGGTCGAGCAGTGCGGCCCCCAGATCCGCCTCGAAAGCACGGATCTGCTGGCTCAGCGAAGGCTGGGACACGAACAGCCGGGCCGCCGCCTTCGTGAAGTGCATCTCCTCGGCGAGCACGGCGAAGTAGTGCCATCGACGCAGGTCCACCCAGCGATTATAGGTCGAGCTTATGACTTGATCGGGACGAAGTCTTGGACCGGACGCGCCGCCCGCTGCTGTCCTGGACCGGTGACCACGACCCGCGCGCCCCTGAGCCGCACCGACCGCAAGCTGCTCGCCATCGCCGCCGCCGCGGACCGGCGGCTCACCGCCCCGATGGCCGGGTTCGTCGACCTCACCGCCGTCCGGGAAGCCGTCGAGGACCTCACGACGGCGTTCGCGCCGCTCGGGCGCGTCCAGCACACCGTCGCCGCCAAGGCGTGCGGCCTCGCGCCGCTGCTGCGGTTCCTCGGCGACCTCGGGATCGACGCCGAGGTCGCGAGCCCGGGCGAGACGGCGGTCGCCGAAGCCGCGGGCCTGCGCGGCCCGCGGCTGGTCCTCGACTCCCCCGCCAAGACCACCGCCGAGCTCGCGCACGCACTGGCCGAGGGCACGGCGGTCAACGCCGACAACTTCCAGGAACTCGCCAGGCTCGACGCGCTGGTCGGCGCGAACCCGCCGCGGTCGGTGCTGGGCCTGCGGATCAACCCGCAGGTCGGGGCGGGCCGGATCGGCGACACCAGCACCGCGACCGCCCGGTCGAAGTTCGGCATCCCGTTGCGGGACAACGGAAACCGCGCGCTGCTGCGCGAGGCTTTCGCGCGCCGGCCGTGGCTGACGCGGCTGCACGTCCACGTCGGCTCGCAGGGCTGCCCGCCGGAGCTGATGGCCGACGGCGTCGCCGCGGTGCACGAGCTCGCCGGGGAGATCAACGCCGAAGCCGGGTACCGGCAGGTGACCAGCCTCGACCTCGGCGGCGGGCTGCCGGTCGACTTCGCCTCCGACGACCCCGGCCCGGCCTACGCGGATTACGTCGCGACGCTGCTGGCCCGGGTCCCGTCGCTGGCCGACGGCCGCTACGCGTTCGTCACCGAATTCGGCCGGTCCCTGCTGGCGAAGAGCGGTTTTCTCGTCAGCACGGTGGAGTACACGAAGGTCTCCGGTGGGCGGCACATCGCGGTGACGCACGCGGGCGCGCAGGTGGCGGCGCGCACGGTGCTCCAGCCGGCGCACTGGCCGCTGCGGATCGGCGCGTTCGACGCCGTCGGCGTCCCGAAGACCGGTCCCGAAGTGCCGCAGGACATCGCCGGTCCGCTGTGCTTCGCCGGCGACCTCCTCGCCCGGGAGCGGCCGCTGCCGTTGCTGGCACCGGGCGACCTCGTCGTCGCGCACGACACCGGCGCGTACTACTTCGGCGCGCACTACGCGTACAACACGCTGCCGCGCCCGGCGGTGTACGGGTTCACCGTGTCGCCGCGCGGTGACGTCGGGTTCACGCCGCTGCGCCGCGCGCAGACCCTGGCCGAACTGGTCGCCGACGCGGGCGGCGAATTCCTCGGAGCGCTCCCGGCGGCGTGATCGGCCGCGTACGATCCCGGGCAGCCGAGGGGAGGCTGTCATGGGGGCACCACCGCGGTTCGCCGCGCTGCCGGTCGGGATCGTCGTCGCCGTGCAGGCCGTCGTGCTGACGGCGCTGTCCGGGCGCTACGGCTTCCACCGCGACGAGCTGTACTTCGTCGCGGCGGGCCGACGGCCCGACTGGGGTTACGTCGACAACCCGCCGATCACCCCGTGGCTCGCGCGGGCGTCGACGGCGGTGTTCGGCGAAACGCCGAGCGGCCTGCGGGTGGTCGCGACCCTGCTCGGGATGGCGACCGTGGTGGTCGTCGCGCTGATCGCCCGCGAATCCGGCGGCGGCCGCGGTGTCCAGCTGTTCACCGCGATCGCGACGGCGTTGTCCTCCTACGTCCTGGTCGTGTCGCACATGCTGGCGACCAACTCCGCGGACGTGCTGGTGTGGTCGCTGATCGCGCTCTTCGGCCTGCGGCTGCTGCGCACCGGCGACGGCCGGTGGTGGCTCGCCGTCGGCGCCGCCGCGGGGCTCGGCCTGGCGAACAAGTGGCTCGTGCTGCTCCTGCTGTCCGGGCTCGGCGTCGGCGTCGCGGTGGCCGGGCCACGCCGGGTGCTGCGGTCCTGGTGGCTTCCGGCCGGCGCCGGGCTCGCCGCCGTCCTGGCCGCGCCGGTGGTGCTCTGGCAGGCGGCGCACGGCTGGCCGATGCTCACCGTGGCCGGCGGGATCAGCGAGGACGACGGCGCCGAGAACCGCCTCCTGTTCGTGCCGATGCAGCTGGTCCTGCTCTCGCCGGTGCTGGTGCCGGTGTGGGTCGCCGGGCTCCTGCGGCCGTGGCGCGACCCCGCGCTGCGCTGGGCCCGCGCACTCGCGATCACCTACCCGGTCGTCTGCGTCGAGCTCCTGGTCCTCGGCGGCAAGCCGTACTACTCGGTGCCGCTGCTGCTGCCGCTGGTGGCACTGGGCGCCGAACCGGTGCTGCGGTGGCTGGGCCGGGGCGGGACCGTCCGGCGGGCGCTGAGCGGCGCGGCCGCCGCGGTGTGCGCGGTGGTGTCCGTCCTCATCGGACTCCCGGTGGTGCCGGCGCCGGCGCTGAACGGCCCGCTGCTGGCGATGAACAAGGAGCCGGGCGAGCAGGTCGGCTGGCCGGGCTTCGCGGGCACCGTGGCGGGTGCCTGGCAGCGCATCCCGGCTGCCGAGCGGGACACCGCGGTGATCCTCGCCGGGAACTACGGCGAGGCCGGGGCGATCGAGCGCTACGGTCCCGCACTCGGCCTGCCGCAGCCGTATTCGCCGCACATGTCGTACGCGGACTGGGGACCGCCACCGGACCGGCTGGTCGGCCCGGTGCTGCTGATCGGGCGGGTCCGGCCCGGCTCGCCCGCGGCCGGGCTGATCACCGGGTGCCGCACGGTCGCCAAGCACCACACCGCCGAAGGCGTCGACAACGACGAGGACGGCGTCGTGCTCTCGCTGTGCACGCTGACGCGGCCGTGGTCCGAGGCGTGGTCTCGGCTGCGGCACTACTACTGAGCGCGCGCTACCCTCGGGCGCATGGTGGCGAGGCGCACGGCGGTGGCCGTGGTGGGGGCGGGCCCGGCCGGACTCACGGTGGCGAACCTGCTGCGGCGTGCGGGAATTCCCTGCGTGCTGCTGGAAGCGCAGAGCCGGGCGTTCATCGAACAGCGGCCGCGGGCCGGGTTCATCGAGGAGTGGGCGGTCCGCGAGCTCGAACGGCGGGGGCTCGGCGAGCAGCTCGTCGCGAAGGCACCGCGGCACGAGAAGTTCGAGTTCCGGTTCGCCGGGCAGCGGCACGTCTTCCGCTACGGCGACGTCACCGGCCAGCGGCATTTCGTGTACCCGCAACAGCTCCTGGTGACCGACCTGGTCGCGCAGTACACCGACGCGGGCGGTGAAGCGGTCTTCGAGGTCGCGGACGTCGAGCTGCACGACCTGACGTCGGACTCCCCCGCCGTCACCTTCCGGGCCGGCGGCGCCGAACACCGCATCGACTGCGGCTTCGTCGCCGGCTGCGACGGCGCCCGCGGCGTGTGCCAGAGCTACCTGCCGGCGGAATCGACGGTGAAGGCCCACCACGACTACGGAATCGGCTGGCTGGCCCTGCTCGCCGAGGCTCCGCCGTCCGCCGACGGCGTGCTGTTCGGCATCCACCCGCGCGGGTTCGCCGCGCACATGGCCCGCACCCCGGCGGTGACGCGGTTCTACCTGCAGACCGCGCCGGGCGAGACCGAGGCGGACTGGCCCGACGAGCGCGTGTGGGAGGAACTGCACGCGCGGCTCACCGTGCCCGGCGGCGAAATCATCGAGGGGAAGCTGTTCGAGAAGCGGATCCTCGACATGCACAACCACGTCGTCGAACCGATGTCGCACGGCCGGCTGCACCTCGCGGGCGAGTCCGCGCACCTGGTCGCCCCGATCGCGGCCAAGGGCATGAACCTCGCCCTGCACGACGCGTTCCTGCTCACCGACGCGCTCCAGGCGCACTACGCGGGCGACCCGGCGCCGCTGGCCGGCTACTCGGCCGCGTGCCTGCCGCTGGTGTGGCAGTACCAGGAGTTCTCGCTGTGGCTGTCGGACATCTTCCACCACACGGCGGCCGCGGGCGAGAACCCGTTCGCGGCGCGCATCGCGGAGGCCCGGCTGCGCCGCCTGCTCGGTTCGCCCGCGGCCGCGGCGGCGTTCGCGGAGCTGTACATCGGCAAGAACGCCGATTTCTGAGGCACGGCTGACGCTGTCAAGAAGAACAAGACTGCACTTTCCGCGGATTCGCGGGCACGCTCTCCGGCATGCCCGAACTCGCCGCCGAACAGGACCACCTGAACATCCTCTACGCCCGCCTCGACGCACTGCGGGCGGAGGCCGCCGCCGCGCTCGCCCGTGGTCACGCGCCGGACGTCTGGCAAGCCGAGGTGGCCCGGCTGGCCGCGGCCGAGGACGGGCTGTGCTTCGGCCGGCTGGACCTGACCGGCGGCCGACGGGTCCACATCGGACGGATCGGGCTGTTCACCGGCGACGACGAACCCCTGCTGGTGGACTGGCGCGCGCCCGCCGCCCGGCCGTTCTACACCGCCACCGCCGCCGAGCCGGGCGACGTCGTCCGGCGGCGGCGGATCACCACCCGCGGCCGGACCGTCGTGGCCCTCGACGACGAACTGCTCGACCCGGACGCCCCGCGCGACGGGCTGGTCGGCGAAGCCGCGCTGCTCGCCGCGGTGACGGCCGAGCGCACCGGGCGGATGCGGGACATCGTCACGACGCTGCAGGCCGAGCAGGACCGGATCGTCCGCGACGACGCCCGGGGTGTCCTGGTCGTGCAGGGCGGGCCCGGCACCGGCAAGACGGCCGTCGCCCTGCACCGGGTCGCCTACCTGCTCTACACCCACGAACACCTGCGCACCCGCGGCGTGCTCGTCCTCGGCCCGAGCCGGGTGTTCCTCGGCTACATCGGCCAGGTGCTGCCCGGCCTCGGCGAGAACCGGGTGGTGACGGCCACGGTGCCCGACCTCGTCCCCGGCGTCGCGGTCACCCGGGTCGACACCGCCGCGGAAGCCGCGCGCAAGGGCCGGGCGGAGATGGCGGCCCGGCTGGCCGAACGGGTCCGCGCCGCGGTGACCGTTCCCGAGCACGCCGTGGACGTCGAGTTCGAGCAGCAGGTGCTGCGGCTGCCTCCGGCGGCGCTCCGCCGGGCGGTGCGGACGGCCAGGGAGACCGGCCTGCCGCACAACCAGGCCCGGCACGTGTTCCACCGGGCGGTCGTCGCCACGCTCGCCGGGGAACTGGCCGCCCGGATGGAGGAGGTGGTGTTCACCGAGAGCGGCGAGGCGCTCGACGGCGGCAGCGCGGACGGCCGCCTCGGTGAGACCGAGCTCCGGGCCCTCGCGGCCGCCGGGGTGGTGCTCGGCCCGGAGGACGACGACCGCCCGCGCACGCTGCTCGACGAGGTGGACCGGGAAGCGTTGCGGACGGCCCTGCTCGCCGACCCCGGCGTCCGGGACGTGCTCGACGGGCTGTGGCCGCCGCTGACCCCGGCGGAGGTGGTCGAAGGGCCGTGGAGCGCCGCGGACGTCCCGTTGCTGGACGAGGTCGCCGCACTGGTCGGCGAGAGCGTGCCGGTGTTCGGGCACGTGGTGGTCGACGAGGCCCAGGAACTGTCCGAAATGGACTGGCGGATGCTGCTCCGCCGCTGCCCGTCCCGGTCGATGACCGTCGTCGGGGACCTGGCGCAGACCGGGAATGCGGCGGGTGCCGCGTCGTGGGACCGGGTGCCGCGGCCGCACCGGCTCGCACAGCTGACCGTCGGCTACCGGACCCCGCGGGAAATCATGGACGCCGCGGCGGAGGTGCTGGCCGTCCACCACCCGGCGCTGCGGCCGCCGACCTCGGTGCGGGCGAGTGGCGAGCCGCCGTGGCGGTGGGCCACCGGCGACGTGCCCGGTGCGCTCGCCGAGCTCGTCGGCGAGCACACCGGGGGGAAGCTGGCCGTCATCGCGCCGGAGGCCGGCGAAATCGCGGCCGCCCTCGCCCTGCGGCGGCCGCCGGACCCGGCGGACGACGTCGTGGTGCTGACCCCGGCCGAGGCCAAGGGACTGGAGTTCGACGCGGTGGTGGTCGCCGACCCCGCCGCCGTCCTCGCGGCCGGCCCGCACGGACCCAACGACCTCTACGTCGCGATGACGCGCGCCACCCGGTCGCTCGGCGTCGTCCACTCCGGGCCGCTGCCGCGGGAACTGCGCTCGCTGGCGGACCGGCCGCTCAGCTCCAGGCGATCTTGAACACCCACGTGTGGCGACCGGCCTGCCGGGCCGCGGCCGGGACCTCGATCACCAGCGCCCCGTTCTCCACGGTCCAGTGCAGGTTCCCGCGGTACCCGAGCAACGTCACCCGGTCACCCCTCCGGATCGGGACCGGCGCGTCCACGACCAGGCGGCTGCCCGGTGCGGTCAGCGAGTGCACGTAGAAGGCCTCGTTCTGCTTGACCGTGAACCGCAGGTCGCCGAGCTGGGCCATCCGGGACCAGTACGTGGTGCCGTAGATCGCTTCGCCGTTGACCTTCAGCCACGCGCCCGCGTCCCGCAGGTGCCGCTGCATGACGGCCGGGATCGTGCCGTCGAAGTCCGGGCCGATGTCGAGCAGGAAGTTGCCGTTCTTCGAAACGATGTCGACGAGCGTGCGGACGACCTCCTCCGCCGCCATGTACCGGTCGTCGGGGGTCGCGCGGTTGTAGCCGTAGGAGAACGGGTCGAGGCCGCGGCTCGCCTCCCACTTCGCGACCACGGTGTTCGGGTACGTCGTGTATTCCGGGGTCGTGAAGTCGTGGTCGGGGATGCCGCCGCGGTCGTTGTAGGTGACGTCCTTGGGGCGCTTGCGGTTCTTCGCGCGGTTGAAGTACTCGGTGAGCACGGTCCGGCTGTCGTTGACGCCGCCGATGTCGAACCACAGGACGTCGGGGTCGAACTCGCGGACCAGCTCGAGGACCTGCGGGGCCTGGTAGTCACGGACGAAGTCCTTCCCCGCGGTGTAGCCGGTGTAGGGCAGCGGCGCGCCGGTGTAGGGGTTGCGCGGCGCGTGGCCCATCCACGGGTTGTCCGGGTTGAACCATTCCGGCAGCGAGAAGTACAGGCCGTTGCGCAGGTGCGGGGTGTACCTGCGGGACGCGGCGAACAGCTCCGCGACGATGTTCCGCCGAGGGCCGAGCTTCACCGAGTTGCGGTCGCTGACCTTGGTGTCCCACAACGCGAAGCCGTCGTGGTGCTTGGAGGTGAGGACGTAGTACTCCGCGCCCGCGTCCGCGATCAGGTCCAGCCAGGTGCGCGGGTCGAACTTCGCCGCGGTGAACAGCGGGATGAAGTCGTCGTAGGCGAAGTCCTCGCCGTACTTCTGCCGGTGGTGGGCGTAGGTCGCGCCGTTCGGGTCCTGCTGGTTCTGCCAGTACCACTCCGCGTACTGCTGCCCCACCGGCGCCCACGCGGGCACCGCGTACACACCCCAGTGGATGAAGATGCCGAACTTGCTGTCGTTGAACCAATAGGGCGCCCGGTGGGTCGAAAGCGAGGTGTCGGCCGGGCGGAAGTCCGGGACGCCGAGGGTGATCGGGACCTGCTGGGTGGCGAGGGTGCCGCGGCCGGCGGTGACGCGGATCTGGCCGTTCGCGGTGGTGCCGGGCGGCACGGACGCGTTCGGCGCGAGGCCGAGCCGGACCGTCGCCTGCTCCCCCGGGGCCAGTGCACGGATGGCCGCGGGCACGGTCGTCCGGCCGCCGGGGACGTCGACGGTGACGCTCACCCGGTCACCCGCGCCGAGCCACACGGTCCCGGCGTTGACGATGGTCGCTTCGGCGGCCTGCGGCCCGCCGTCGGTCAGCAGGTTGGCCGTCGAGCGGCCGTCCAGGACCAGTGCCGAGCGGCCCACGGCGACCGGCTGGAGGGTGAGCGCGAAGACGTGCAGGCTGGAGACGTTCGGCGCCGGGTTCGCCGTGGTGGGCAGGGTCAGCGCGACGGCTTCGCGGGCGGGGTCGATCCAGACCTGGCCGGTGGCCACGGAAACCGGGTTGTCGTCGACGACCCCGCCCGGCCCGTAGCGGAACGGCGAGACGATTGCGCCGCTCCCGGTGTACCAGTCGGGGCCGGACAGCGCACCGGTGCTCGTGGTGCCGTCGGCGTAGTGCACGGTCGCCGCGCCGCCCGCCGCGCCGTAGCTGGCGGCGACCAGGAAGTAGGCGACGAAGTAGCGGCCCTTCGGCAGGTCGATCTTCTGCCCGGTCGCGGCGATGTTGTTCTTCGCGCCGGCGGCCGCGGACCCGAGCCGGAACGGGACGCCGCCGGCGGTGACGGTCTGCCCGGCCGGCAGGTGCTCGGCGGGGAAGGTGTAGCCGGAGCCGTCGAAGTCACCGCCGCCGGCCGACGCGCTGTCGATGCCGTCGTTGGTGAACCACGGGTCGAGGGCGACCGGCACGGGCGGCGGGGGCGGGACGATCGGGGTGCCGGCGCTGTCGGCGACGGCGTCCACGGGGGTGGCGGCACCGGCGGGTGCCCGGCCTGCCGCGCTGAGCGCGACGGCACCACCGAGGGCGATGCCCAAGGCTTGTCGGCGAGGGAAGGTCGGCGAGGACGACGAGGACGGCGAGGACGACACTGAACCTCCAGGGATCGGATGACTACGGCGGATTGGCGGCAGAGTTCACCCCCAGGAGGCACACTTGTCGCCAGTGGAACTTGATTCATCCGATGGCTGACCCTGCTTGGTCGTCCTCGCCCTGTCAAGGGGCCAACCGGAGCGATTGAGGTGAACCGTGCTCGTGTTCGCCGCGTATCACTGGGTAACGAGCTGCAGCACTCGCACCGGAAACCAGCCGCGATGAAAGGCCAGACCGATGTCCACCCTCCCGAACGCGCTGAGCCGCCGCGCGATCGCCATGCTCAAGGCGGTCGCCGAAGGCCGTGCCGAGCTCCGCTGCAGCTGCGAACCCGACCTCCGCGTCGACGGCTTGTCCTGCTGTGACCAGAACACCGCCCACGACCTCGCCCACGCCGGGCTGATCAGAGCCACCCGGCTCGTCGCCCCCGGCCAATGGGCCCCCGCCGAACTGACCGAAGCCGGTCACCGCGCCCTGAACGGATTTCCCGCCGCCGCGGCTTGAACCTCCCGCTCGAGCGCCGTGAAGGCCATCCGACGTCCCGTCGGGTGGCCTTCACGGCGCTCCGGCGCCCCACCCGGGCCGGGAACCTCGAAACTGCGCTGAACCGCCCCGCTCCGGCGGCCGTGCTTTGGGTGAGGGCGTCTCGCACACGCCCTCCGGGGTCACCACGACGCAACGATCCGGGCCAGCCTCCGCCCGATCGGGACCGGGTACCCCGGCGAGCGGCCGTCGCGGCAACGGCCACCTCGCGCGGGCCCGTCCGGCATCCCCAGAATCCCGGACGGGCCCGCCCCGGCCTTCCCCGCGGTGACTGTCCGGGGTCTTGTCCGATCCCTCACCTGATCAGCGGTCCCCGGCTCGCGGACCGCGGGCGACGGTGGGGAGATGCGACGTTTCGTGGCCGTGGGCACCGCCGTCCTGGCGGGATTGGGACTGCTCGCGACCGCAGGCAGCGCCAATCCGGAGGGTGCCACCCCGGCGTTCGCCCAGCACGCCGTCGGCGGCTGGGTGGGCACGTGGGCCGCGGCACCCGCGGCCGCCGTGCCGAACACCCCCGACGGCTACCCGGGCTACTCGATCCGCAACGTCGTGCACACCAGCGCCGGCGGTGCCCGCGCCCGGGTCCACCTCTCGAACGCCTTCGGCACCGCTCCCCTGACGTTCGGGCACGTCACCGTCGCGGTGCAGGCCACCGGGCCGGACGCCGTGCCGGGCACCCTGCGGTCCCTGACCTTCGGCGGCGCCCCGGGCGTCGTGGTCCCGGCCGGTGCCGAAGCGCTGAGCGACCCGGTCGGCCTCCGGGTCCCCGCCGACGCCAACCTGCTCGTGACGACCTACGTGCCGTCGAAGTCCGGGCCGGTGACCTACCACCCGCTCGCGACGCAGGCGTCGTACTTCACCCGGGCCGGCGACTTCGCCGACAGCGAGTCCGGCACCCCGTACACCGAGCAGACGTCGGTGTGGCACTACGTCTCCGGTGTCGACGTCCAGGGCGGCGCGGAAGCCACGATCGTGGCACTCGGCGATTCGATCACCGACGGCTTCGGGTCGGTCCCCGGGGCCAACCACCGCTGGCCGGACTACCTCGCCGACCGGCTGCACGGCCGCTACGGCGTGCTCAACGCCGGCATCAGCGCCAACCGGCTGCTGCTCGACGTGCCCGGGTCCAGCGCGGGCCAGAACGCGCTCGCCCGGTTCGACCGCGACGTGCTCGGCGTCGGCGGGGTCCGGACGCTCATCGTGCTGGAGGGCATCAACGACATCCAGCAGACCCCACACCAGACCGACCCCGGCGCCATCGCGACGGCCTACCGCCAGCTGGTGGCGCAGGCGCACGCGCGCGGGATCCGGGTCCTCGGCGGCACGCTCACGCCGTTCAAGGGCTGGCGGGTCTACGACGACACCCTCGAAGCGACCCGCCAGGCGGTGAACGCGGTCATCCGCACCGGCGGGGTCTTCGACGGCGTCATCGACTTCGACGCGGCCCTGCGCGACCCGGCCGACCCGCTCCGCCTGCTCCCGGCCTACGACTCCGGCGACCACCTCCACCCCGGCGACGCCGGTTACGAGCGGATGGCCGCCGTCGTCCGGCTGGACCGGCTCTGACCACGGGGGATGAACAGCACCGCGACGAGGCTCAGCACCGCCACGGCCACCAGGTAGAGCGACACCGAAAGCGAAGTGCCCGTGGCGGTCTGCAGCGCGGTCGCGATCAACGGCGCGAACCCGCCGCCCAGCACCGCACCGACGGCGTAGGAGAACGAAGCCCCGCTGTAGCGGTAGCGCGGCTCGAACAGCTCCGCGAACAACGCCGACTGCGGCCCGTAAGTGGCGCCGAGGCCGATGTTGAGCACGACCACCGCCACGATCAGCCACGCCGTCGCCTTCGTGTCGACGAGCAGGAAGAACGGGATCGGCCAGAGCACCAGGAGCACCGATCCGGCCAGGTACACCGGTTTGCGGCCCACCCGGTCGGACCAGGCCGCCGCGACGAGGATGCTCACCAGCCACGTCACGCTGCCGACGATCACGACGACCAGCAGCGTGGTGCGGTCGATCTTGAGCACCGAGGTGCCGTAGGACAGCAGGTAGGCCAGGAAGATGTACCCGATCGCGGTGTTGGCGATGAAGCTGCCGGACGCCACCAGCAGCGCCCGCGGCCGCTCGCGCAGCACCTCGGCCATCGGGCGGTTGCTGCGTTCCTCCGCCGCCCGCAACGCCGAGAACACCGGGCTTTCCTCGATCCGCAGCCGGATCACCAGGCCGACGGCGACGAGCACGATGCTCGCCAGGAACGGTACCCGCCACCCCCACGCGGCGAACTGCGCGTCGGTCAGCGAGCGGCCGAGGACGAAGAACATCAGCTGCGCCAGGATCAACCCGGCCGGGACGCCGATCTGCGAGAAGGCGCCGTACCGGCCGCGGCGGTCCTCGGGGGCGTGCTCGACCGCCATCAGCGCGGCCCCGCCCCATTCGCCACCGGCGCTCAGGCCCTGCAGCAGCCGCAGGACCAGCAGCAGGACCGGCGCCCAGACGCCGATCGCGGAGTACGTCGGGAGCAGGCCGACGCCGACCGTGGCGAAGCCCATCAGCAGCAGCGACAGCACCAGCATCGCCTTGCGGCCGACGCGGTCGCCGAAGTGGCCCCAGAGGATCCCGCCGACCGGGCGGGCCAGGAACCCGACGCCGAGCGTCGCGAAGGCCGCGAGGGTCCCGGAAGCGGGCGACAGCGACGTGAAGAACAGCTTGCCGAACACCAGCGCCGTTGCCGTGCTGTAGATGAAGTAGTCGTACCACTCGATGGTGGTCCCCACCGCGCTCGCCACGGCGACCCGCCGCAAGGGCCGGGCCGCGACCGCGCGGCCGCTCACGAGCCGGCTAGTGCTGGGTCGGATGCAGCGACCAGGTCGTCCACGAGCAGGTCCATCAGCAGCCCGTCGTGCCAGCTGCCGTCGGGACCGCGCTCGTAGGACCGCATCGTGCCGACCGGCCGGAAGCCGAGCGAGGAGTAGAGCCGGATCGCCGCCTCGTTGCCGGCCGCGGGGTCGATCACCAGCCGGTGGTGTCCCCGCTCGGTGAACAGGTGCTCGGCCAGCGTGCGGATGGCGTCCGAGCCGAGACCGCGCCCCTGGAAGTCCGGGTGCACCGCGATGTCGATGCCGGCGTGGCGGTACTGCGGATCGGCCTCCTCGAAGGCCAGTTCGATGCCGATTACGGTGTTGTCGTACTCGACGGCGTAGGTCGTGGTGCCTTCGTCGGGGTCCAGCAGGTAGGACACCTGGGCGGCCACCGGCTCCTCGGCGTCGGCCCACCAGCGGGCGACTTCGGGGTGCGACAGGATCTCCTCGAACCGGGCGGCGTCCGGGGCGGCAGCTGGCCGCAGCCGGACACGGCTTCCGGTGATCAGGCCGGTCATCAGCTCAGTGTCGACCCCCGGAAGCCGTCTGTCGAGCCGGGTTTCAGCGGCCGTTCCAGACCAGGCCGGCTCCGCTGAAGTCGTGTCCCTTCGTCCCCTTCGTCCACACCTTGCCGTCCGGCGTGGTGAACACGCCCGTGACCGTGTCCATCTTCGTGCCGATCGGCGGCAGCTCGGGCGGCCTCGACATGCCGTTGCGCGCCATCTTGTCCAGCGCCGCCTGGTCGATGCCGGTGTACTCGGCCTTGATCACCAGGTGGTCGCGGATCGACCGCTCGAACGGGTTCGACGAGTTGGGGAACTTGAGCTCGTCGCTCACCTGCACGTGGTACTTGATGCCGATCCCGTCGAGCCCCTCCCGCTTCCAGGCGTCGCTGTTCGCGCGGCCGATCAGTTCCTTGACGCTGTTTTCGACGCCGTTCTTGTGCGCGCTGTTGGCCTTGGTGCTCAGCGGCGTCATGTTGCTCGACGTGCCGGGGCCGCCGATGTTGTCGTTCTCCAGGTGCCCCTTGACCCACTTCGCCTTCGGGTTGATCCCGTTGTCGGCCAGGTGCTTCTGGAGTTCGGGGCTGAGCTGCTTGTTCGCGGCCGCCTTGTTGAGGTCCTCGACGTCGGTGAGGTGCCCCTTCTGCGGTGGGTTCCGGGCGTTGTTGGAGTCGCCCTTGCCGTACGGGCGATCGCCGTCCCAGCGGCCACCCTGCGTGCCGCCGCCCTGCTTGGTGCTGCGGCTCGGCCCCGACGCGGACGTCCGCTGCTTCTTCGCCGGCCGGCCGAGCTGCCCCGGGTCGTGCCCGCCGCCCGGCCGCTTCGGCGGTTGCGAGCCGCCCGCACCACCGCTGAGCGGCTTGCCGCACGGCGACGTCAGCATCAGGCCCAGCGGGTCGACGGCGGCCAGCGGGTTCGGCACGTAGCTCGCCGGGTTCGGCGCCGGGCGGAGGCCCAGCGGGTCCTGGCTGAGGTACCGCCCGGTGACCGGGTCGT
Organism: Amycolatopsis sp. NPDC004747; assembly: GCF_053601335.1. Taxonomy (NCBI): domain Bacteria; kingdom Bacillati; phylum Actinomycetota; class Actinomycetes; order Pseudonocardiales; family Pseudonocardiaceae; genus Amycolatopsis; species Amycolatopsis sp. NPDC004747. The sequence continues at coordinate 14,569 of NZ_JBSGBQ010000036.1, forward strand.
AGTAGCGGTAGACGTTGTAGTGCAGGCCCGTTTCGGGGTCGGCGTACTGCCCGGGGAAGCGCAGCGGCGTGCCCCCGGCCGTGACGACCTTGCCCCACAGGCCCGACCGCGCCCGCCAGGTCAGCGTGCCGCCGGGCGCCACCAGCTCCGCGGGGGCGCCGATCTGGTCGGTGACCACGGCCTGCAGCCGCCAGGTCCCGTCCACGAGCTCGGCCTGCACCAGCGGCCGGTCGTCGTCGGGGTGCCGCTCCCAGGTCATCACCCGCCGCCGGCCCTCGGCGTCGGTGTGCACCTGCTCGACGAGCTGCGTGTCGGCCCACACGAAGTCGACGCGCTCGGCGACGCGGACGTCGGCGGTCAGCCGCAGCTTCGCGATCCGGCGGCCGAGCGGGTCGTAGCGGTAACGCCACTGGGTGCCGTCCGGGGTGCGCACGCCGATCAGCCGGTCGACCGCGTCCCAGGTGAACGTCCAGGTCAGGACACCGCCGGGGATCTGCACGTGCCGGGCGACCAGCCGGCCCTGCGCGTCGTGGGCGTACGCCACCGCGCCCGCGCCGGTCAGGGTGTTGGCGGTGTAGCCGCGGGGGCCCACCTCCGCGTCGACCGGCCAGGAGCCGTCGACCGCGGTCTCGGTGAGGTTCCCCGCCGCGTCGTAGCGGAAGTTCTCGCGGTGGTCGGCGGCCGCGACCTCGACGACCCGCCCGGCCGCGTCGTAGCGGTACTGCGTGACGCCGGTCAGCACGTCCCGGACCGCGGCGAGCGAGCCGTCCGCGCGGTAGTCGTACCGCCGCTGCTGCACGGTCCCGGCGGTGGGCGTGGAGACGATCTGGCCGGTCAGCCGGTCACCCGCGTCGAACGACTGGGCCAGCTCCAGCGCGCCGTCCACCGAGCGGCGCAGCTCGCGGCCGGCCGCGTCGTGCTGGAACCGGACGTCGTGGCCGGCGAAGGCGAGGGTCGCCGGGTGCCCCGCGGCGTCCTGCGTCCAGTGGCTGTCCACTCCGGACGGGGTGCGCCGCGCGAGCACGGTCCCGTCGTCGGCGTAGGAGAACAGCACGCTGCGGCCGTCGACGGTCTCCCGCAGCACCCGGCCGTCGGGATCCCGCTCGAACTCGAGCACGACGTCGTCGCCGGTCGCCCGCACCAGCCGGCCCATGGGGTCGTAGGCGTAGGTGGTGATCCCGGTCGGCGTCTGCCGCCGGACCACGTTGCCGAGGGCGTCGTGGGTGTAGTCGACCGCTTCGCCGAGCCCGTTGACCGACCGCACCAGCTGCCCGGCCGCGTCATAGGCGAACCGCAGCACCCGGCCGTCGAAGTCGCGTTCCTCGACCAGCCTGCCCACCGCGTCGTACCGGTAGTGCCAGGTCAGGCCGACCGGGTTGGTGACCGACGTCAGGCGCAGCTCGGTGTCGTAGCCGTACACCGTGCGGGCGCCGGCGGCGTCGACGCTCGCGGTCCGCAGCCCGAACGGGCCGTATTCGGCGCGCTCGACCGCCCCCACCGGGTCGACGTGCTCGATCTCGTTGCCTTCGGCGTCGTAGCGCCACTGCTCGCGTTCGCCGGTCCGGCCGGTGCGCGCGGCGCGCAGGCCTTCCACCGTCCAGTCGAAGCGCACCTGGCCACCGAAGACGTCGGTGCGCACCCGCGGCCTGCCGAACAGGTCGCGGACGTCTTCGCCGCCGTCCTCCGGCCGCTCGAGCAGCCGCTCGTAGTCGAACTCGCCCGCCACCCCGATCTGCTCGGTGGCCAGGTCGGGTACACCCTCGCCGAGTTCGCCGGAGTACTCGCGGTTCCACGTCCGCTCGCCGTCGGTGAAGCTGGCGAACAGCGGCTGGGCCGGGTCCACGTTGAGGTCCACAGTGGACCCGTCGGGCCGGGTGACGGTGGTGGGCCTGCCGAAGGCGTCGTAGGTGTAGGTCGTCGTGCGGCCCAGCGGGTCGGTACGCGCGAGCAGCCGGTCGTACCGGTCGTGGACGTACTCGGTCACCGCCCCCAGCGGGTCGGTCTCGCGCACCACCTGGTTCAGGTCGTTCAGCTCGAACGTCGTGGTGTGGCCGAGGGAGTCGGTGTGCCGGGTGACGCCGGGCTCGTACGCGAAGCTCCCGTCCAGGTAGCCCTGGTCGCCGACGGTGCGGACACAGCGGCCCGCCTGGTCGTAGACGTAGCGGTACCAGGCACCGGTGCGGTCCTGCCAGCCGGTGATCCGGCCTTCGGTGTCGTAGTCGAACCGCATCGGACGGCCCGACGAGTTCACGACGGCCTCGAGCCGGCCGCGGTCGTCGTAGCCGAACGACGTGACCGGCACGGCCAACGTCCCGGCGGCGTCGACGACGGTCAGCTCGCGCACGCGGCCGCCCTCGACGCGCAGGTCGACCCGGTACCCGTCGGAATGGCGCCAGGAGACCGGGCGGCCGTCCTCGTCGTGGGTGACGTCGATCGTCCGCCCGTCCCCGCCTTCGATGCCGGTCAGCGGCAGGACGCGCACGCCTCGGGCCGGGGCGGGGCCGGACGGCGCGGCGAAGGTGAGGGTCCGCCGCTGCGCCGGGTCGTCCAGCACCCAGGCGCCGGTCTCCTCGTCGATCGCCAGTGTCCAGCGCGGCCCCTCCAGCGGGAACACCGGATCGCCCCCGCGCGAGGGCAGCGGGTAGACCAGGATCATCCCGTCCGGGGAGAAGTAGCAGGCGTGCTCGTCGTCCAGCTCCAGCCGCTGGTCCACTGTGGACGCCCAAGAGGCGCCGAACAGCCTGCCCGCCCGGTAGGAGGACACGTGGGTGCGCTCCAGCACGAGCGCCAGCGGCCCCGGGAAGTCGACGTCGGCCTGAGCCAGCACCATCTCGCCGGTCGCGACGTCGATCGGGTCGGACTTGCAGACCCGGTCGTCGGCGCCGACCCCGCGGTCGCGCGGGGTGTCGGGCTTGTTCGACGACGGGCTCGTGGTGTCGGGGCTCTTGCCGCCACCGCCGCCCTTGCCCGCGCCCGAGGGGGTGGTCGGGCCGTCGGGGGTCGGGTCGGGGCTCTTCGGGGTGTCGTCGGGCCCCTTCGAGGCGGGCGGCGGGTCGCTCTTCGGCGGAGGGTCGCCCTTGGCGCCGGACGTGGTGGTGCCGTCGCCGCCCTTCGGCGGCGGATCGGTCTTGGGGGGCGGCGCGTCCGGGCCGCCCTTGCCCTTGGGGCCGCCGATGTCCTTCGGGCCGCTCTTGATGTCCGCGTGCTTCGGCGGCGGCGCGGTCTTGCCCGGCTTGATCTTCCGCAACGCCTTCGCCGCGTCCGAGAACAGGTCGCCGGCCCGCTTCAGCAGCGGCATCAGCGCCTTGAGCGCGGTGACCAGCCGCTTCACCAGGTCCGCGATCTTCGACGCCGTCTTCGCCACCGCGTTGATCACCTGCGGCACGACCCAGGTCATGCCGATCCCCAGGGTGAACAGCACCTGCAGCGCCCAGCTGATCAGGTGCCCGACCAGCTCCGCGATGATGTCGCGGACCAGCGCCCGCACCGCCGCGACGACCTCGCCGGCGGTCTTGACCCCGCTGGAGGCGCCTTCACAGCCCTTCTGCGCGGTCTCGAGCAACGTGACGGTGTCCTGCGCCCGCTGCCGGTAGGTGTCCGCGGCGGCCCCGGTCCAGGAGACCGTGTCGGCCTTGACCATCCCGGTCAGGTCCTCGCCGACGCTGCCCAGCTCGGTCGCGATGTTCTTCCACGTCTCCGACTGGGCCGCGATCTCGTCGGCGTTGCCGGTCAGCCCGTTCAAGGCCTCCTTCAGCGGGCCGACGTGCTCCATCAGCCAGCCGACGCCCGCCGCGAGGATGGCGCCGAACGGGTCCATCGCCATCGACAGCGCGTCCAGCGCCGTCCCGACCGCGCCCAGCGCGACCGAAGCCCAGTCACCGCTCTCGATCGCCGACTTCAGGTCGTTCGCCGATTCCAGCAGCGAAATGCCGGAATACGCCTTCGTCGAATCCTTCGTCTCCGCGACCAGCGGATTCACCACGGATTGTTGTCCTCGTCATCGGGAGCGGCAGGCCGCCGCGGCTGTGCCGTGCCGGGGGGCTGTGAAGTGCCGAAGGGCGGCGGGGTTCCGGGGGCGGGCGGGGACGCCGCGCCACCCGCGGGGGCGGGCGGGGGCGGCACCGGCGGCTGCTCGTCCGGTTCGTCCGGGTCCGGGAAGCGCCCGCGCAGGTTGTCGAGCAGCACGCTGCGGGTTTCGCGGTCCTCGTCGCCGAGCTGCTCGGCCATCACGCCGGCGACGCGTTCGGCGATGCCGGACTGCGCCCGGCGCATCGTGGTCAGGATCGCCCGCGACAGCTCGTCGAGGGGGAACGACTTGACCTTGTTCGAGAACGTCAGGTCGGTGACGGTGCCGTCCGCGCCGACGGTCACGCTGACCGCGCCGTCGGAGCTGGTCGCGGTCAGCCGCAGCCGTTCGGTCTGCTCCTGGGCCGCCTGGTAGCGCTGCGCCTTCGCCGCGAACCCGGCCGCCCAGTCGTCCATCCGGCGGATCGCCTCGTCGGGGTCCCGCATCAGGTCCCCCAGCCCGTTGGGGCCGGTCATGACCGCACCCTCGCTTCCGCGGGCGAGGATGCCGCGAGCTGACGCTCGAACGGCTGCGCGTTGTTCTCTTCGCCTTCGCGGTAGGACTTCGCGGCTGCCGTGACGTTGTCCGCCAGCCCGCGCACGCCTTCCCCGGACGCCGTCAGCGCGTCCTTCGCCTGCTCGTTCGTCGGCCGGATGATGGGCGGGAGGAAGGCGCACAGCAGCCCGTAGGCGTGGTCCGACATCGCCGTGTCCGCCGCCGAGCTCGCCGTGTTGAGCCGGTCCACCAGGCTCTCGACGTGACTCGCGTGCGCGACCAGGTCGTCCGGTTCGACCTCGAAACCGGGAGCCGACATGGGCGTCACTTCCAATCCTGGTTCTTCCAGTCACCGATCACCGGCGGTGCGACCGCCTGCTCGCCCGCGAAGAAGTTGGGGTCGTCGCTTTCGAGGTAGTCGGCCGACTTGTGTTCCTTGTCGTCTTCCTTCTTGCCCTTGCCGGCGCCCATGGCGCCCATGCCCGGGGCACCCGCGGCACCGGCCGCGCCGCGGCCCGACATCGCGTTGCGCGCCGCCGCCGCTTCGGCTTCCGCGGCCGCGCCCGAGGCGGCCCCGCCGCTGAGGTTGCCCGCGCCGCGCAGGCCCGCACCACCGGCGCCCGAACCGCCGACCCCGGAGCCACCGGCCCCGGAACCGCCGATCCCGCCGAGCGAGCCGCCGCCGCCCCCACCGCCGCCGGGGATGCCGCCCAGCCGGCTGGCGATGCTTTCGCCGTTGATCCCGCCGCCGCGGCCGATGGTCGGCAGCTTGCCGCCGCCGGGGATGCCGCCGGGGCCGGTCCCGGTGGGCAGGCCCGTGATGGGGTCGATGCCGGGCGGGGTGAAGCCCGGGATCGGGCTGCCGCCGCGGACGGTGCCGCCGCCCCCGCCGGAGACGTCCGGGATGCCCGGGATCGACGGCGGGGTGAACCCGCTGCCGCCGGTGCCCCCGCCGCCGGGGATGCCCGATGGCGTGAAGCCGGACGTCGTCGTCGAGTCGCCGGAGTGCGGCAGCGACGAGCCGGGGATGCCGGCCCCGCTGAAGTTCCCGCCGGTCGGCCCGCCGGGCGTCTCGAAGTTCGGCGGGGTGAAGCCCGCGCCACCCGCACCGCCCCCGCTGCCGGGGATGCCGGCGCCGGAGAACCCGGAGCCGCCCGAGCCGCCACCGGGGATGCCGCTGCCGGAAAAGCCGCTGCCGGAGCCACCGGCACCCGGGATACCGCTCCCGGAGAAGCCCGAACCACCCCAGCCGCCCGAGCCGTCGCCGGGGATGCCCGAGCCGCTGCCGCCGGCGCCGCCGCCCAGTGCCGCCGCGTTCGCGTCGATCGGGGTCTGCGGAGTCACGCCGTCCATCGCGGTCCGGGCCAGCAGCGGCTGCTGCGCGCTGCCCGCGCCGGCACCGCCGCCCGCGACGACGCTCTGCCGGGTCGCGGTCGCGGTGGGCAGCTTCGGCGGGGCCGGGAACCGCGGGGTGGCGACGGCGCCGCCGATGGTCTCGTCGTAGGAGGTCATGATCTGCGCGGCGTGCTCCCGCGCGGCCTGCTGCGCCCGGTAGGTCTGCATGGCCTCGCCCGCGGCCGCCGCGTACTGCACCGGGTCGGTCATCGACATCAGCCGCTGGTTGGTCGACTGCAGGTCGAACTGGACCGGCGGGTTCGCGGCCATCTGCCGCTGGGTTTCGTTGAGCGCCTGGGAGTGGATCTCCTGCTGGCGGCCGGCGAGGGTGGCGCCCTGCGCGGTCGCGCCCAGCCACTTGCCGACGCCGGCGAGGTGCTCGCGGACGGCGTCACCGGCGCCGCCCTGCCAGTTGCTGGTGCTGGCGTTGATCGCGTCGGCGAGCGTCTTCTGGTGGGTGCCGAGGTCGTTGCCGACGCGCACCCATTCCTCCGAGGTTTCCGCGACGGTCGCCGGGTTGGCGTCCTGCGTGATGGCCTCGTTCATCTGCTCGTGGCTGGCGTTGTTCCACAGCGTGCGCGGCGCCCCGCCGTTCTCACGCATGGCGAGACCCTCGTCGAGGCCGTGCTTGGCGTCGTTGAGGTGCTGCTGGTAGAGCTCCTGGATCTTCTTGTCGCGCAGCACCGGGTCGACGACCGGGCCGAGCCAGCCGGCCCGGATCTCGTCGTCGACCTGCTGGGTGGCCATCTCGCGGATCTGGTCGCCCGAAGGCGAGTTGTCCGTGGTCAGCGGCCCGACGTAGTACTTCGACGACGAATCGGCGGTCACGTCGTAGAGCGGACTGCGCGGGTCGTAGTCGGGGGACGACGGGTCCGAGACGGACTCGGCGGTGGGTGCCACGGTCTCCCTCAGCTCTGGTCGGCGGCCGGGAGCGACGTCAGCGTCGTGCGCGTCGTCTCTTCCCGGGACTTGTAGTTCTTCTTCGCCAGCTTGATGGCTTCGATGTAGGTCGGGAACTCCTGCCGCGCGGCCTGCAGCTGGGTGACGAGGCCGTGCTCGTCGGCGGCGGTGCTGACCATGTGCGCCGAAACCCACTGCCCGGCGGCGGTCCGGCCCATCGCCGGCGCGTCGTGCAGCCGCTGCAGGTTGGCCCAGCGTTGTTCGAGCGACTCGAGCACGCCTTCCAGTGCCTCGATCAGCTGGTTGCCGGTGGTGTCGTCGATGGCGAAGCCACCGGTCTGGGCGAGCCGCTTCAGCTGCGCCCCGGCGAGGCCGACGCGCACCGCGTCCATCGCCTTGAGCTGCGGGTCGGCGGTCGACGCCATCTGCTTGGTGGCCTGGAGGGCCTGGGCCACCGCCGCGGTCTCTTCGGTCGTCATCAGGACTGGTCCTCCCCGGTCAGTAGACGGCAGCGATCGCGTCGCGGATGGCGCGCGCGAGGTCGGCCCGCCCGGCGGGCACGTATTCTGCGGTCAGCTCCCCGCCTTCGCCGGTGCGGGTGTGCACGAGGTACCGGCCGTCGGCGGTGTCGAGCCAGCTCAGCGGCTCGCCGGCCAGGCGCTCGCCCCGCCGTCCCTGCGCGCTGACGGCGATGTGGCCCCCGCCCAGCCGGGGTTCGGCCAGCACCCGTTCGAGCACGGCGACGTCGGAGGACTTCGGGGCCGGCGGCCGCCGCCCGGGCCGCACGACGGCCTTGACCTCGATCATCCCGAAGGCATCGGTTTCTTCTTCGTCGAATTCGGCGTCCGCGATCCGCTTCGCGGTCATGGCGGACACCTCCCGCCCGGCGGCCCGGTGGACGACGTGCTTGCCGGTGGTGGCGGCGGGCGCCGGGGGAAGCACCCCGGTGACGACCTCGACGAGCTCCTCGTCGGCGAACAGCGAGAACAGCAGTTCGTCGGTGTCCGGGGCCTGCGTGATCCCGAGGGCCTGCGCGCCGTCGCTGACGACGAGAACGGCCACGTCGGCGCCGAGCCCGTCGATCCCGCTGACGGCCACGGAGATCCGGGGTTCGGCGAGGAGCTCGAAGGCGGTCCGGACACCGGGGTGCAGCTCACCGGAGACCGACAGCCGCCGCTCCTCGAGCGCGTCGTAAACCTGCCGCGCGACGCGCACGAACCGCACCGGATCGGTGGGCAGGTTCCCGGCCCGGAGCGGGTACCGCCGGACATCGCCCCCGGTAGCCCGCCCGACGACGAGTGCTTCGAAGACCTCGAGGACGAACTCGAACCGCTCCGCCATTTCCCCTCGCCGGATCCTTTTCGTCAAACCTTCAAGCAAGTTCCCCGATGAACATTAGCAGTGCGGCCGCGGCGGGCGTCGGCACCGCCACCCGGATGCCCGAAAGACCACGATCCCCTGGATCGGGCGGGCAAGGAAGGGAACCGCCCGAACGAGTGACGGCGGCGAAGAGCCCCGGCTCACCGGCGCGCGCGTTCGATATCCGGCCCGCGATAAAGCCGCTCCGGGATCCGGGCCAGCGTCGACGGATGAACCTGGGAACCCAATCCGTAGAACTTCTGGAAACTCATGATCAGCGGCCGCCAGGCGTCCGGGTCGATGCGGTCTTCGCTGCCCGGCAGCCGGATCGACTCGTGCACGAACACCCGCTGCACCCGCACCTCGAAGGCCACCACTCCCCCGTCGTCCCCCACCGGGTGCACCGCCTCGACGACGACCTCCATGGCCACCGGGCACTCGGCGACCCGCGGCGGCCCCACGGTCGACGACGCCACCGCCGTCAGCCCGGCCCGCCCGAACTTGTCCGCCACGTGGAAGTACCCGCGCTCCCGCTTCCCGGCGGGCACCGGATCCACCCCGGTCGTCAGCGCCAGCCGGTCGACCGCCGCCGCCATCGACGAAGAGGGCAGGTTCAGGACGCCTTCCCCGGTCCGCACCAGGTTCTGCGCCGTCCGCGAACGCACCCCCAGCCCGAGCACCGCCCGCCACCCGAGCCAGAAGGCCGACGACATCGGGGCCAGGTTGGCCGAACCGTCTTCGTTGGTGCTGGAGATCAGCACCACCGGCGTGCCGAAGTACAGGATTCCCGGCTCGATGGCCGTGTGCGCAGCAGTCTTCACCCGGCCGATCCTGCCGTCCACACGGGACGCCGGGCTGGCGGGAATCGGCCGTCGCGATCACCGAGGGGCGGCACCGGTGGACCGTGCCGCCCCCGGGGAATCACCGCGCGGCCTGCGCCAACGCCCGCCGGGTCAGCACCCGGGCCAGGTGACGGCGGTACTCGGCCGTCGCGTGGGGCTCGTCCGGCGGGTTCGTGCCCGACGCCGCCAGCGCCGCCGCCTCCTCGATCGAGGCTCCCCCGGCCAGCGCCTCTTCCGTGGCCGTGGCCCGCAGCGGGACCCCGCCCATGTTCACCAGGCCGACGCGGCCGTCGACGACCGTCACCCCGACCATCGCCCAGTCGATCGCGCGGCGGGTGAACTTCTCGAAGCCCCAGCCCTTCCCGGTCTGGGCCGGGAGGCGGATCTCGGTCAGCAGTTCCGCCGGGTCCAGCGGCGTGGTGAACGGGCCGAGGAAGAACTCCGCGGCCGGGATGCGGCGCTCCCCCGACGGCCCGCGGGCCACCAGGACCGCGTCCGAGGCCAGCACCGCCGCCGGCAGGTCCGCCGCCGCGTCCGCGTGCACCAGCGACCCGCCGATCGTGCCGCGGTGGCGGACCTGGCGGTCGCCGACCTCGCCGGCCACGTGCGCCAGCAGCGGCGCGTGCTCCAGCAGCACCGGATCCTGCGCCAGCGAGCTGTAGCGCGACAACGCCCCGATGACGACCTCGCCGTTCTCCAGGCGCACGAACCGCAGCTCGTCGAGCGGGGCGATGTCCACCAGGTACTCCGGCGCGGCCAGGCGCAGCTTCATCAGCGGCAGCAGGGAATGCCCGCCCGCCAGCACCTTCGCGTCGTCGCCGTGCGAGGACAGCAGCGCCAGCGCCTCGTCCACTGTGGACGCCCGCAGGTACTGGAACGAAGCGGGGATCACCGGTCCACCTCCTGCCCCGACGCGTCGATCACGGCGCTGACGATGTTGTGGTAGCCCGTGCAGCGGCACAGGTTGCCCTCGAGCCCGGCACGGACCTCGTCGCGCGTCGGCTTCGGGTTGTCGGCCAGCAGCGACACCGACGCCATGATCATCCCCGGCGTGCAGAACCCGCACTGCAGGCCGTGCTGCTCCTGGAACGCCCGCTGCACCGGGTGCAGCGCACCGTCCTCGGCCGCCAGCCCCTCGACGGTGGTGACGGCGTGGCCGTCGGCCTGCGCCGCCAGCACCGTGCACGACTTGACCGACTCGCCGTCGAGCAGCACCGTGCAGGCGCCGCACGACGTCGTGTCGCAGCCGACGTTCGTGCCGGTGAGCCCGGCCGTGTCGCGCAGGAAGTGCACCAGCAGCGTCCGGTCCGGCACCTCCTCGGTCAGCGACCGCCCGTTGACCTCGATCGAGACCTTCACTCCGCGCTTCCCTTCGCAGCTTCTTCGAGAGCGGCCCAGACCCGGATCGGGGTCGTGGGCATGTCCAGGTGCTTGACACCGCGAGCCGACAGGGCGTCCACCACGGCGTTGTGCACGGCCGGCGTGGAACCGATCGTCGCGGCTTCGCCGATCCCCTTGACGCCGAGCAGGTTCCGGTCGGTCGGGGTGGCCATGTCCACCAGCTCGAAGTCCGGCAGCTCGGCCGCGGTGACGAACGAGTAGTCCGCCAGGCTCGCGGTCGTCGGGTTGCCGTCGTCGTCGTAGGTGACGACCTCCATGAGCGCCTGCGCCGCGCCTTGGCCGAGGCCGCCGTGGCGCTGGCCGCGGAAGGTGAGCGGGTTGACGATCGGGCCGGCGTCGTCGACGGCGACGATCCGGCGCAGCCGGACCTTGCCCGTCTCGGTGTCGACCTCAACCACCGCCAGGTGCGCGCCGAACGGGAACGTCGGCGCGCCGCCGCCGAACCAGACGTCGGCCGAGAGCTTGCCCTCGCCGGCCGTCTCGGCGACCTGCGCCCAGCTGAGCACCGTGCTCGACGGCGCGCCGCGGACCTGCCAGACGCCGCGCCCGGCGTCCAGTTCGAGGTCTTCCGGAGCCGCCTCCAGCAGGTCGGCCGCGAGCTCGCGGGCCTGCGCGATCACCTCTTCGGCCGCCTGCCGGATCGCCGAGCCACCCAGCTGCAGCGACCGGGAGCCGAACGTGCCGACCGCCTTGGGCACCTCGTCGGTGTCGCCGTGCCGGACGGTGATCTTGTCCAGCGGGACGCCGAGCTGGTCGGACAGCAGCATCGCCAGCGACGTGCCGAGCCCCTGCCCGTGCGGCGAGCTGCCGGTCCACGCGACGACCGAGCCGTCCGGGTGGACGTCGACGCGGCCGCTCTCGCCGCCGCCGTCGCCGCCGGTGATCTCGACGTAGGCCGCGATGCCCAGGCCCAGTTCAACCGGGTCGCCCGCGGCCCGCCGCCGCTGCTGCTCGGCCCGCAGTTCCGCGTACCCGGCGGCTTCGAGGGCCTTGTCCAGCGCCGCGGCGTACTCGCCCGTGTCGTAGGACGCCCCGGTCGGCGACTGGTACGGGAACTCCTCCGGCCGGATGAAGTTGACCCGGCGGACCTCGGCGGGGTCCAGCCCGATCTCGGTGGCGAAGCGGTCCATCGCCCGTTCGACGGCGGCCGTCGCCTCCGGGCGGCCGGCGCCGCGGTAGGCCCCGATCGGCGTCGTGGTGGTGACGACCGCGCGGCTGCGGGTTTCGACCCGCGGGAACCGGTACACGCCGATGGCCATCAGCTCGGTCAGCGTCGGCAGCAGCAGCATCCGGGGGTACGCGCCGGCGTCCTGGACGACGTCGAGCCGGTAGGCCAGCACCGTGCCGTCGCGCTTCCCGCCGATGGTCACGGTGTTGCGCTGCGCGCGGCCGTGCGTCATGGCCGTGAGGTTCTCGCTGCGCGACTCGACCCAGCGCACGCCGCGCCCGAGCTGCTTGGCGGCCCAGCCGAGCACGGTCGCCTCGGGGTCCGCGCCGATCTTCGCGCCGAACCCGCCGCCGACGTCCGGCGCGATCACCCGCACCGACTCTTCGCCGACGCCGAGGCTTCCGGCCAGCTGGCTGCGGGCCATCTGGGCGTTCTGCGTGGACAGCCAGGCGGTCAGCCTGCCGTCCTCGCCCCACACGCAGGACGCGCCGCGCACTTCGAGCGGGGCGGGCGCGACCCGCTGGTTCAGGATGGTCTCGGTAACGACGACTTCGCAGTCCTCGAAGATCGCGTCGTCGAACTCGGCCGCGCCCTTGACCTGCACGATGTTGCTGTCGCGGTCGGGGAACAGCAGTGTTTCGCCCGCCAGGGCCGCGTCGATCGTCGCGACGGCCTCCAGTGGCTCGTAGTCGACGTCGACCAGCTCGGCCGCGTCGGCCAGCTGGTAGCGCTCTTCGGTGACGACGAGCGCCACCGGTTCGCCGACGTACCGCACCACCTCGCCGGCCAGCCACGGTTCCGGCACCGGGCCCGCGGGGTGCGGGGCGAGGCCGAGGTCCGCGGCGGTGAACACGCCGAGCACGCCCGGCGCCTCCTTCGCCGCGCTCACGTCGATGCCGCCGATCCGCGCGTGCGCGATCGGACTTCGGACGAAAACCGCGTGCGCGGCGCCGGAAAGCGCTTCCGTCCGCAGATCGTCCACGTACGTGCCGCCCGCGGTGATCAGACTCCGGTCTTCCCGGCGGACCACCCTGGTCCCGACAATGCTCATCTGGTCTCCTGCTCGCCGATATCCGCCGATCATGCCCGCATGCCGAGGACGATCGCCAGGCCCAGTCCGCCGATTCCGATGGCGATCCGCAGCGGTGTGGCCGGCAGCCGGCGCACGAGCGTGGACCCCAGCCAAGAGCCGCCGAGGGAGCCGAGGCAGACGGCGAGCGCGGCCGGCCAGACGACCTTGCCGGTGACCGCGAAGACGATCGCGGCGAGCAGGTTCGCCGAGCCGGTGACCAGGTTCTTCGCCGCGTTGGTGCGGGCCAGCGGCTGGCTCCAGACGGTGACCAGCAGCGCGAGCATGAGCACGCCCGCCGCGGCGCCGAAGTAGCCGCCGTAGACGCCGATGAGGAAGGCGACCACGCCGGTCGCCGGGCTGAGGCCGTGGTGCTCGGCGCCTTCGGCCAGCCGCCGCAGCCGCGGACCCGCCATCAGCACCAGCGACGCCCCGCCGATCAGCCACGGCACGATGACGGTGAACGCGTCGGACGGCGTCAGCAGCAGGATCAGGCCGCCGCACGCGCCGCCGACGGTGGTGAGGGCGCAGAGCGGGAGGAGACGGCGTCGCTGGCCGGCCAGTTCGGGGCGGGCCCCGGCCGCGGCGCCCGCGGTGGTGCCCAGCATGGCGACGGTGTTGGTGACGTTGGCGGTCACCGGCGGCAGCCCGGCGGCGAGCAGCGCGGGGTAGGACACCAGCGACGCGAGCCCGGCGATCGCCCCGGTCAGGCCGGCCCCGACGCCGGCCAGCACGAGCAGGAGCAGCACCCACGGGTCGATGATCACGTTGTCATCCCATCACGCCGCCCCGCGCTGTCGATCCGGGCCACCGCCGTTCGTATGGGGCACGACACGCCCACCACAGCGGAAGGATCCCCATGCGTTCGATCAGCGTCACCATGAGCGTCACCCTCGACGGCGTCGTGCAGGGTCTCGGCCGTCCCGACGAGGACACGCGCGGCGGCTTCCCCCACGGCGGCTGGGGCACGCGCTACCAGGACGACGTCATGGCCCGGGAGATGGGCCGGGGCATGAGCAAGCCCGGCGACATGCTGTTCGGCCGCCGCACCTGGCAGGACTTCACCACCGCCTGGAGCCGGCGCACCGACGGGAACCCGTTCACCACGCACCTGAACGCCGCCACCAAGTACGTCGCCTCGACCACCCTCGGCGACGCCGGTGCCTGGGAGAACTCGGTCCTGCTGCGGGGCGACGCCGTGACGACGGTGGCCGAACTGAAGGCCCGGCCCGGCCGGGACCTGTCGGTCGTCGGCAGCGCGTCGCTGGTCCGGGACCTGCACGCCGCCGGCCTGGTCGACCGGTACACCCTGCTGATCCACCCGCTGACGCTGGGCACCGGAGCCTGGCTCTTCGGCGACGGCCCGCTCACCGGGTTCGAGCTCACCGGCTGCGTCCCGACCACCAAGGGCGTGCTGATCGCGCACTACGAGCGGCAGGTATAGGGCGTTATACACCAACCGTGCCCACCCTGTCCGCAGTGTCCACATAGGACCGGAGGGCGGACCGGCGGCCCGGCGGCGCGGTTGTCGTCCGCACTTGATCGATCTCGGAGACCGCGCGACGGGCCGCGGGGCGAGTACCTTGGCACCCGGAGCTTTCCACCGCCCGATCGGGAGGACGCATGCGCGTCACGATCGCCGAAGTCGCCCGCCGCGCCCGGGTGAGCAAGACGACCGTGTCGCGGGTGCTCAACAACAAGGCCGACGTGGACGCGGCGACGGCGATCCGGGTGCGCGAGGTGATCGCCGCGACCGGGTACATCCCCAGCGCCGGCGCGGTCGGGCTGGCGCGCGGGGTGACCCGCACGGTCGGGATGCTGGTACCGGGGCTGACCTGGCCGTGGATGGGCGAGGTGCTGCAGGGCGTCGCCGACGTCGTGGAGTCGAAGGGCTACGGCCTGCTGCTGTCCACCGCCAACCGGGGCGCCGACTCCCTCGGCGAGTTCTCGCGGCAGGTGTCGGCGAAGGCGTTCGACGGCCTCCTGCTGGTGGAACCGCCCGACGCGGTGCGGCACCTGCGCGTGCTGTACGACTCGGGGCTGCCGGTGGTGGTGATCGACGACCGCGGCCGCCGCCCGGCGTTCCCGTCGGTGGGCACGGACAACCGGCAAGGTGGTGCGGCCGCGGCCCGCCACCTCCTCGAAACCGGCCGGACCCGGCTGGCCACCGTGACCGGGCCCCGCGACTTCGGCTGCACCACCGACCGCCTCAACGGCTTCAACGAGGCCGTCCTCGACGCGGGCCTCACCCTCGATCCGCGACTGATCATCGAAGGCGACTTCACGAGCGAGAGCGGCGAGGCGGCGATCCTCCAGCTCCTCGGAACGGGCCCGGAGTTCGACGCGGTCTTCGCGCACAACGACCTGACGGCGGCGGGCGTGCTGGCCGGCCTCCGCAAGGCGGGCCGCGCGGTGCCGGGGGACGTCGCCGTGGTCGGCTTCGACGACATCCCCCTGGCCGCGCACACCCAGCCGCCGCTCACCACGATCCGCCAGCCGCTGCGGCAGATGGGCGAGACGGCGGCCGGGCTGCTGCTGGACCGCCTGGCCGGCGCGCCGGCCCCGGACGCCCCGCTGATCGTCCCGACCGAGCTGGTCGTCCGGGAGTCGACTCAGGAGACGGTCAGCGTCCCCGACAGCGGCACGTTGCGCGAGGAATCACCGACGTAGACGCGGTACTGGCCCGCGTTCGCCGTCCACGAGCCGGTCCAGTGCGCCAGGTCCCGCGGGGTGAGCGGGAACGACACCTGGGTGCTCTGCCCGGGATTCAGCTGCACCTTCTTGAACCCCTTCAGCTGCTTCGGCGGCTCACCGTTGTCGGCCGGCTGGCCGACGTACAGCTGGACGACGTCCGCGCCCGCGCGGCTGCCGGTGTTGGTCACCGTGGCCGTCACGGTCGCCGTGCCGTTCGTTCCCTGCGGCGTCACGACCAGGTTCGAGAACCCGAACGTCGTGTACGACAGCCCGAAGCCGAACGGGAACAGCGGCTCGATGTTGCGGCTGTCGTACCAGCGGTAGCCGACGTTGAGCCCTTCGGAGTACTCGATCCGGTCGTTGGCGCCCGGGAACTGCTGGACGTTCGCCGTGGGCAGGTCGGCGATCTGCTTCGGGAAGCTGATCGGCAGCTTGCCCGACGGGTTGACGTCGCCGTAGAGCAGCGACGCGAGCGCGTTGCCGTTCTCCTGGCCCGGGTACCAGCCCTCGATCACCGCGGCGACCTTGCCCAGCCACGGCATGGTCACCGCCGAGCCCGTGTTGAGCACGACCACCGTGCGCGGGTTGGCCGACGCGACCGCGTCGATCAGGTCGTTCTGCTGGTTCTGCAGGTCGATCGTGTCGAGGTCCTGGGTTTCGGATTCGCCGTAGCTGGCGAACACGATCGCGACCTCCGCAGTGCGCGCGGCCGCCACCGCACCCGGGATGTCCGGCGTCTGCACGTGCTCCCCTGCCCCGTCCACATAGGACACGGTGACGCCGGAGCCCGCTCTGGCCTTGATGCCGTTGATCGGGTTCACCGACGCCGGCGACGGGTTGACCTTGGCGCTGCCGCCGCCGATGTTCTGCGGGTCGATGCCGTCGCCGCCGGACAGCGCGATCGACTTCGTCGCCGCCGTCAACGGCAGCACCCCGGTGTTCTTGAGCAGCACCGACCCGGCCGCGGCGACGTCCCGCGCGGTCGCCACGTTGGCCGCGTTGGTCACCACCGAAGCCGGCGAACCCCGCCGGGCCCGGTCGAAGACGCCGAACCGGAACATCTGGGTGAGCACCCGCCGGACCATGTCGTCGACGCGCGCCTGCGTGACTTCGCCGCGGGAGACGGCGTCGAGCAGGCCCTGGCCGAAGAACGCGCCGCCGGGCATCTCCATGTCGAGCCCGCCGTCGGCCAGCTGCCGCGGGCCGCCGGTCGCCGAACCCCAGTCGGAGCCGACGAACCCGCCCCAGTTCGCGTCCTGCTTGATCGCCGTGGTGAGCACGCCGCTGTTCTGGCACGCCGGGACGCCGTTGATCTGGTTGTAGGCGCACATCATCGAGGCGACCTGCCCCTGGCTCGCCACCTGCTGGAACGCCGGCAGGTACAGCTCGTGCAGGGTCCGGTCGTCGATGATGACGTTGTCCGACGGCGTCCCGCGGGACGCCCCGGCCTCGACGTTGTAGGCGGCCGCGTGCTTGGCCTGGGCCATCACCCCCTGGCTCTGGATGCCCTGGATCGTGGCGGTCCCGGCCGCGCCGGCGAGGTAGGGGTCTTCGGCGTAGGTCTCGAAGTTGCGGCCCCACCGGGGGTCGCGGACCAGGTTGATCGTCGGGCCGAGGGCGATGTCGACGCCCTTGCCCGCGAACTCGGCGCCCATCGCGCTGCCGTACCGGTTCAGCAGCGCCGTGTCCCAGGTCGCGGCGGCCGACACCGGCGCCGGGAACTGGGTGACACCGTCGAGGCCGTCGCCGACCCCGGCCGGGCCGTCCTGCAGCCCGAGCGCCGGGATGCACAGCTCCGGCACGGCGTCGGTGTTGCCGATGTACGGCCCGGTCGCGCCGTTGCCGTGCAGCACCTTCACCTTCTGCTGGGGTGTCATGACGGCCATGAGCTGGTTGACGCGGTCGGCGACGGGTGCGGTGGACCCCACCCACGGGCAGCCACCCGGATTGGTGGGCGTGGTCGTCGGCGGTGCGCTGTCGCTGGTGTGCACCGCGAACTCCCACAGCGAGACACCCCACTGCGTCGCCCTGGCCGTGGCGTTCAGCCGGACGTACCGCGCGGTCCCGGACACGGCCGGGTGTTCGGTCCCGCCCGCGCCGGCCACGGTCGCCGCCGTCGTCCACGACGAGCCGTTGGTGGACAGCTGGATCGTGTACGCGCTCGCGTACGCCGCTTCCCAGGTCAGGTCGACGCCGCACACCGGACGTGAGCTGCCCAGGTCGACCTGGATCCACTGCGGGTCCGCGGCCAGGCTCGACCACCGTGTGCCGCCGTCGCCGTCGAAGGCCGCGGACGCCGGGAAGGCGTCGGACTGGACGCTGGAGGCGGTCGCCGGTTGCCGCAGCGCCGCGTTCGCGCTGCCGCACGCCTGGGCCGACCCGTCGCCGTAGACCTGGAACTCCCACAGCGACACGCCCCACTGGGTCGCGCGCTGGGTCGTGGTCAGGCGGACGTACCGGCCGCTCCCGGACACCGGCAGCGTCTGCGTGCCGCCGGTGCCCGTCGTCGTCGAGTACACAGTGGACCACTGGCTGCCGTCGGCCGAGGCCTGGATCGTGAACGCCTTGGCGTAGGCCGCTTCCCACTGCAGCACGACCTGGCCGAGCGGGTGCGACCCGCCGAGGTCGACCTGCAGCGTCTGCGGGTCGGCCGCCAGGCTGGACCACCGGGTGCCGGGGTCGCCGTCGACCGCCGCCGACGCCGGGAAGGCGGCGTTCTCGGTGGACGACGCCGTCACCGCACGCCCCTGCGAAAGCAGCGCCGGAGCGGCCTGGGCGGTGAACAGCGGGGCGGTGAGCAAGCCCACCGCCACCACCGCGCCGAGGGCGAGCCGCCTCACTGGTACACCCGCACGTAGTCGATCACCATGTCCTGCGGCAGCACGGTCCCCGCTCCCGGCGGGCCGGGGAAGTCGCCGCCGATGGCGTTGTTGAGGATCAGGAAGAACGGGTGGTCGTACACCCACGGCCCGCGCGTGCTCTCCACGGTGTCCCGGTTGATCGTCTCGAAGGCGTTGCCGTCGACGGAGAAGGTCATGTGGTTCGCGTCCCAGTCGAGGCCGAACTTGTGGAAGCCCGCCGCGACGTCCTGACCGAGGTCGAGGGGCGCGCCGATGCCGCCGGCGCCGTTGTACGCGGGGGCGTGGATCGTCGAGTAGGCGAGGTTCGGCGACTTGCCGACGTGTTCCATGATGTCGATCTCGCCGCAGTTCGGCCACGGGGTGCCGCTGAAGAAGTTGGCGCCCAGCAGCCAGAACGCCGGCCACAGCCCCTGCGTGCCGGACACCTTGATGTTGGCCTCGACGTGCCCGTAGGTGAAGCTGAACTTCCCCGCGGTGTTGATCCGGCCGGAGGTGTACTGGCAGGTGCCGCTGCCGCTGACCGGGTCGACCGGGCACGCGCTGCCCGGGGTGGCTTCGCGGCGGACCTGGATGACGAGGTTGCCGCGGCCGTCCTGCTTGGCGTTGTTGTTGTTCGTGTAGTACTCGAGTTCGTTGTTGACGCCCGGCCCGGTCTCGGCCGTCCACTTGCTCGCGTCGGGAGCCGCGCCCGAGGGGCCGTTGAACTCGTCGCTCCAGACCAGCGTGCCCGGGAAGTGCGGGGCGGGCGGGGCGGCCGGCGGCGGCGTCGGGTTGCCGCCGGTGCCGTAGACGTCGAAGCCCCACAGCGAGTAGCCGTAGCCGTTGGAGCGGGCGGTGCCGTACATCCGGACGTACCGGCCGGAACCGGTCACGGTCAGCGTTTCCTTGAAGCCCTTGCCGGTCGTGGTCGAGTAGACGGTGGTCCAGTTCGCGTTGTCGTTCGACACCTGGAGCTGATAGGCGACGGCGTAGGCCGGGTCCCACTGCAGGACGACCTGGTGGATGACCGCGGGCGCGCCGAGGTCGACGGTGAGCCAGCCCGGGTCGACCCAGCCGGTGGTCGCACTGGTCGCCCAGCGCGTGGCCGGGTCGTGGTCGAACGCCTTCGCCGGGAGGCAGCCGGGGCACGCCCCGTCGTCCTGGTACGAGGACGCCGTGCCGGGCTTGCCGTAGGACAGCAGGACGTCACCGGGCTGGGTCGTCCCGCCGCCGCCGTAGACCTCGAACTCCCACAGCGAATAGCCGTACTGGGTGGCCCGCTGCGTTCCGGTGAGCCGGACGTACCGGCCGCTGCCGGCGACGGTCAGCGTCTGCGTCCCGCCGGTCCCGGTCGTGGTCGAGTAGAGGGTGGTCCAGGTGGCGCCGTCGGCGGACGCCTGGATCGTGAACGCCTTGGCGTAGGCGGCTTCCCAGCTCAGCACGACCTGGGAGAGCTGCTGGGCCGAGCCGAGGTCGACCTGCAGGGTCTGCGGGTCGCCGAACGCGCTGGACCAGCGCGTGCCGGGGTCGCCGTCGACGGCGGCCGAGGCGGGGAAGGCGGCGGACTCGGCCGAGGACGCCGTCACCGGGCGGCCTCGGGAGAGCAGGACGGGAGCGGCCCTGGCCACCGGGGCGGTGAGCAGGGCGGCCAGGGTCAGGGCGAGGACGGCGAGCACCCGGGTCCTCGGCATGTGGCGTTGCATGGGGCACCTCCACGGCGAACCGGCGCCGGGGCGGCCTTGCCCCGGTGCTGTCCGGCCCACGTGGCCGCCGGCGCGGGTGTGGGTCCCGGCCGGCGGCACGCTCTTAGTTCAAGATATAAATAAAGAGCTGTAAAATGTCAACGCCGCTGCGCCGGACGGGGGCCGCGGCAACGAATCCGCGCCGGATCCCTTGACGCGGGCGAACTCCGCGCTGTTAACTGCGAGCTCACCGACGGAACCGGTTCCGTGACCGCCAACCGGGACGGCTCCGCCGCGACCAGCACCTGTCCGGGCTGGCCGGTCCGCGCTCACCCCTGCTCCGGCACCGCTCCTCCGGCTCACGGCACCGGGCGGGGACCCGGGCGCGAACCCGCCGCACCACCCGACGCCGGCGCGAGCTGTGGGGCTCCACCGGTCCGCTTTCGCACGTCCTCCCCCCGATCACAGGCAGGCTCATGAGATCGACGACGCTCTCCCCCGTCCACCGTCTCCTCGTCATCGCCACCACCTTCGTCACCGCGGTCACCACCGCGGCCGTGGTCGGCTCCGCGCCGGCCCAGGCCGCCGCGTGCGGCACCACCAACCTCGCGCAGGGTCACCCCGCGACCGCGTCCTCGACCGAGAACGGCGGGACACCCGCGTCCGCCGCGGTCGACGGCAACACCGGCACGCGCTGGTCGAGCGCGTTCAGCGACCCGCAGTGGCTACAGGTCGACCTCGGCTCGGCCCAGCAGCTCTGCGACGTCGTGCTGACCTGGGAAGCCGCGTACGCGAAGGCGTTCAGCGTCCAGCTGTCTTCGGACGCGAACACCTGGACCAGCGCGTACTCGACCACCACCGGGACCGGCGGCACGCAGACCGTGCCGCTGTCCGGCACCGCGCGCTACCTGCGCGTCCACGGCACCCAGCGGGCGACCGGCTACGGCTATTCGCTGTGGGAAGTGGCCGTGCACGGCACCGGCGGCAGCACGGTCCCGCCGACCGACCCGCGCAACCCGGACTTCGGGCCCAACGTGTCGGTGTTCGACCCCTCGACCCCGGCCGCGACGATCCAGAACCGGCTGACGCAGATCGCCGACCAGCAGCACACCAACCAGTTCGGCAACGAGCGCTACGCCGTGCTGTTCAAGCCGGGCACCTACAGCGCCGACGTCAACCTCGGCTTCTACGAGCAGGTCGCGGGCCTGGGCCTGTCGCCGGACGACGTCAACCTCAACGGCCACGTCCGCGTCGAAGCGGACTGGCTGCAGCAGGGCGACAACCCGAACAACAAGGGCAACGCGACGCAGAACTTCTGGCGGTCCGCGGAAAACCTGTCGGTGACGCTGCCGGCCGGCCAGGTCGAACGCTGGGCCGTCGCGCAGGCCGCGCCCTACCGGCGGATGCACCTGCGGGGCAGCCAGATCCAGCTGTGGAACGGCGGCGACGGCTGGGCCAGCGGCGGCCTGATCGCCGACAGCAAGATCGACGGCGTCGCCGTTTCCGGCTCCCAGCAGCAGTTCCTCACCCGCAACAGCGAGCTGGGCGGCTGGCAGGGCGGCGTCTGGAACATGGTGTTCGTCGGCTCGACCGGCACCCCGCCGGCGTCCTTCCCGAACCCGCCGGAGACGGTCGTCGGCCAGACGCCGGTGATCCGCGAGAAGCCGTTCCTCTACGTCGACGGCTCCGGCAGCTACAACGTGTTCGTCCCGGCCCTGCGGCAGAACTCGCAGGGCACGAGCTGGGGCCACGGCACCCCGGCCGGGACATCGATCTCGCTCAGCGAGTTCTACGTCGCCCACCCGTCCGACTCGGCGGCGACGCTCAACGCCGCGCTGGCCGCGGGTAAGAACCTGCTGGTGACGCCGGGCGTGTACCACCTCGACCAGGCGCTGAACGTCACCCGTCCGGACACCGTGGTGCTCGGCCTCGGCCTGGCGACCCTGATGCCCACCAACGGCAACGCGGCCATCACGACGTCCGATGTGGACGGGGTGAAGATCGCCGGACTGCTGGTCGACGCGGGCGCGGTGAACTCGCCGGTGCTCGTGCAGGTCGGCCAGCCGGGCTCGACCGCGAACCACGCGGCGAACCCGACGTCGCTGCACGACGTGTTCTTCCGGATCGGCGGCGCGGCCGTCGGGAAGGCCACGCAGACGCTGGTGGTCAACTCGAACAACGTCATCGGCGACCACATGTGGCTGTGGCGCGGCGACCACTCCTACGGTGTCGGCTGGAACGTCAACACCGCGGCCAACGGCCTGGTGGTCAACGGCGCCAACGTGACCATGTACGGCCTGTTCGTCGAGCACTACCAGCAGTACGAAGTGCTCTGGAACGGCAACGGCGGGCGGACGTACTTCTTCCAGAACGAGATGCCCTACGACCCGCCGGACCAGGCGTCCTGGTCCAGCGGCGGCGGACGGCAGGGCTGGGCGGCGTACAAGGTGGCCGACTCGGTGACCAGCCACGAAGGGTGGGGCCTTGGCAGCTACTGCTTCTTCAACACGAATCCGGCCATTGTGGCCAGTCATTCGTTCGAGGTGCCGAACAACAGCGGGGTGCGGTTCCACAACCTCGTCTCGGTGTCACTCGGCGGCGTGGGCACGATCGCCCACGTCGTCAACGACTCGGGTGACGCCGCGAACACCGGGCACCAGGTGAGCCCGCTCGTCTCCTACCCGTAGCACGGCGGCGACGTACGCGTCCGGGCGGACCAGCCAGGCTTCGCCCGGACGCGCACCCAGCGCCCCGCCCACCGGGATCTCCGCCGACCGCACCCCCTCGGCCCGAACGCCCGGGGTCGTCAGCGCGAGGAACCCCTGGCGGGCCAGATCCCGCAGCCGTCCACTTGCGACGGTGACGTCGGGCAGCAGCACGCCCGGGCCCGGCGGCGGCAGCGCGCCCCGCGGCGGCCGCCCGGCGAACGGCCGGTCCGGATCGGGCGTGGTCAACGGCGAATCCGCGTACCAGAACGGTTCCGCCAGCCGGCCCGAGTCGACCTGCGCGCAGGCGGCCGGGTCGTGCGCCGCGCGGGTGAGGACGTCGAGCCGGTGAGCACGCCGCTCGTCGTCCTGGGGCACCAGGAAGTCCATCGTCGCGGTGGTGACGGCCGCGTTCTCCAGCGCCGCCGCGTGCCGCTCGGCGTGGTAGCTCTCCAGGAGCTCCTCCCCCGCGTCGCCGCGCAGGACGGCCGCCAGCTTCCAGGCGGCGTTCTCCGCGTCGGCGACGCCGGAGTTGAGCCCGCGCGCCCCGAACGGCGCGACGAGGTGCGCGCAGTCCCCGGCGAGCAGCACCCGGCCGACGCGCATCCGGTCCACGAGCCGCGTGTGGAAGCGGTACACCGACCGCCAGGCCACCTCGTACGGCCGGTCGCCGATGATCGCCCGGATCCGCCTGCCCAGCGCCCCGCCCGTCTCTTCGGCCGTGAGGTCGTAGCCGTCGGGGACCTGCCAGTCGATCCGGAACCGCGAGCCGGGGCACGGGTGGATCAGCACCTGGCGGCCGGGGTTCCACGGCGGGTCGAAGTAGAAGCGCCGTTCCGCCGCCCAGCCCGGCAGGTCGGCGTGGATGTCGCAGATCAGGAACAGGTCCCGGAAGGAAATGCCGCCGAGGTGCTGCCCGAGCGCCTTCCGCACGGCGTCGCCGCGCGCACCGGCACAGGCGATCGCGTAGTCGGCCTCGATCCGGCGCGGGCCGTCCTTCGTCGCGCAGTGGATTTCGACGCAGCCCGGCTGGGCCAGGCCGGTGACCCGGTGCCCGCGGCGGACGTCGATCAGCGGCTGCCGCGCGATCAGCTCGTCCAGCACCTCTTCGACACGGGCCTGCGACAGGTTGACGAAGGGCGGGAGCGCGGAGCCCGCGTCCGGCAGCGTCAGCGAGAACAGCTCCCGGTCCCGGTGGAACGTCCGCGCGGTCGTCCAGGTGAGCCCTTCCTCGGCGAGGCACCCGGCGCCGAGCCAGGCCCAGACGTCCAACGTGTCCCGTTGCTGGCAGATGGCCTTGGACCCCACGGGGTCGCGCACCTCGTGCTCGTCGACGAGCACGACCGGCACGCCCCGGCGCGCGAGCAGCAGCGCGGCCGTCTGGCCGACCGGGCCGCTGCCGAGGACGGCGACCGTCATCCCTGCAGCTGGTCCCAGACCTCGCGGTCACGCTCGGCCGTCCACACCACCGGCCGCTCGATCCCGGACAGCTCGTCCCACAGGCGCGAAACGTCGAAGGGCAGGCAGTGCTCGAAGATCGGCCAGTGCCCGTACCGGTCGGTCAACGCCGCGTGCGTGCGTTCGAACGCCTCCTTGAGCGTGCCGCCCGCGGCCTGGACCGCCCCGACTTCGCGGAGCATCGTGGTGAGGAAGTGCCGGGTCTGCGCGACGGCGGCGTCGACCTCGTTCCGGCCGCGGCTGACCCCGCCCCGGCCGCCGATCAGGGTCTCGGCCCCGAAGGCGGCCACCCGGTCCAACGTGGACGACGCCCAGTCGCGGTGGAACGCGTCCCCGGTGTACAGCGCGGCTTCGGCTTCGACGAGGTCGCCGGCGTAGAGGATCTTGTGACGGGGCAGCCAGGCGACGAGGTCGCCTTCGGTGTGGCCGCGGCCGCAGTACTGCAGGACGAGGTCGCCGCGGTCGCCGCCGAGGTCGATCGTGAGCCGGTCGGAGAAGGTCAGCGTCGGCCAGGTGAGCCCGGGCACCGAGTCCGCACCCTTCGCCAGCCGCGGCATCCGGCCGAACTCGCTTTCCCAGTCCTCCTTGCCGCGCTCGGCGACCAGGGCCCGGGTGTTCTCGTGCGCGACGATCACCTCGGCGTCGAACGCGGACGCGCCGAGCACGCGCACGGCGTGGTAGTGGCTCAGCACCAGGTACCGCACCGGCTTGTCGGTGTGCTCGCGCAGTTTCGCGAGCCACTCGGCGGCCGCGACGGGCGTGGCCAGCGCTTCGAAGCAGACGAGGAAGTCCTCGCCCTCGATCGCGCCGATGTTCGGGTCGCCCTCGGCGGTCAGCGCGTAGACGCCGTCCGCGAGGATCTCCAGGGTCTGCGCTTTCTCCGCCAGGTCGGCCGAAGAGGCGAAGGCTTTCTTCGTCACGGCGAGCGCTCCTTGATCGTCAAAGGTTTGACTACCCGGGGCCAGGCTAGCCCGCCGAGCCGCCGCGCGGAACCCTCCGTCCCCTAACCTGGGCCGCATGACCGACCGACCGGCCGACCTCGACTACCTCTCGTTCGTCGACTACGCGATCGGGAAGACCCGCGCCGAGCTGCCCGAGACCGACCCGGTGGCGATGCGCCTCGGCCTGACGCTGCACCGGCTGGCCGGTGCACTGGTCTACGACTGGGAGTCGACGGTCCACCGCCCCCGCGGCTGGAGCTGGGGCGGCTTCCGGGTGCTGTTCGTGCTGTGGCTGGCCGGCCCGCTGGAGTCCCGCCACGTGGCCCGGCTCGCCGGGATGAGCCGCGCGGCGGTGTCGGCACTGGTCAAAACCCTGGAGCGCGACGATCTGGTGACCCGCACCCCGGTCCCCCAGGACCGCCGCGCGGTGCGCCTGGCCCTCACCGAAGCGGGCCACACCGCGGTGTCCGACGCCTACCAGGAGCACAACAAGCGCGAGCAGGCCTGGGTGGCGTCCCTGACCCCCGCGGAACAGGCCACCCTGATCGGCCTGCTGGAGAAACTCACCACGAGCCCGGCCGCCGCGGCGGCCCAGCGCCTCACCTGACCCGACCCTCCAGGTACGCGAGTCGTCCGCCCAGGTACGCGAGTCGTCCGCCCAGGTACGCGAGTCGTCCGCCCAGGTACGCGAGTCGTCCGCCCGGGTACGTGCCCGCGCGGGTCAGCTGGCCAGGCCCGGCAGCCTCAGCGTGTGTCCGGTCTGCTCGGCCTTCGCCCGCAGGTACCGCACATTGCTCTCCGTCGCGAACACCCCCGTCGGCACCCGGTCGCGCACCCCGATCCCCGCCGCGCGCAGCTGGGCCGCCTTGTCCGGGTTGTTCGACAGCAGGTCCACGCGGTGCACCCCGAGCGCACCCAGCATCTGGGCGGCGACCGTGTAGTCGCGGGCGTCTTCGGGCAGGCCGAGCGCGGTGTTCGCGGCGTAGGTGTCGAGGCCGCCGTCCTGCAGGGCGTACGCGTCGAGCTTGTTGTACAGCCCGATCCCCCGGCCCTCCTGGCGCAGGTACAGCAGGTACCCGCCGGTCTCGGAGATCCGCGCGACGGCCTCGGCCAGCTGCGGGCCGCAGTCGCAGCGCGCCGAGCCGAAGACGTCACCGGTGAGGCATTCCGAATGCGGCCGCACCAGCGGCACCTCGCCGGGCGTGCCCAGCACGAACGCCAGGTGCTCGCCGCCGTCGGCCAGGCCGCGGAAGGTGACGGCTTCGGCGTCGACCGCGACACCACCGTCGAGCCTCAGCGGGATCCGCACCCGCGTCCGCACCTCGGCCGTCACGCCCTCGCCCCTGGAGTCACCCACAAGATCGACCCTACACGAAGTTCAAATTCGAACACCCCACCCCGCCGCGGCGTGATCGACCGTTCCGGGGCGGGAACCGGCCGGGAAAAGGGGTGGCGGCCGGATCGTATTCTCGGGCCATGGTCCCCGGTGCCACCGCTGCCTCGTTCCTGCTGGTCGTCGTGCTCGGGGCGATGTCGCCCGGGCCCGACTTCGTCGTCGTGACGCGGTCGGCGCTCGCCGGCGGACGGCGGGCCGGGATCGCCGCGGGCACCGGGATCG
This sequence comes from Amycolatopsis sp. NPDC004747, assembly GCF_053601335.1. Taxonomy (NCBI): domain Bacteria; kingdom Bacillati; phylum Actinomycetota; class Actinomycetes; order Pseudonocardiales; family Pseudonocardiaceae; genus Amycolatopsis; species Amycolatopsis sp. NPDC004747. The sequence continues at coordinate 41,202 of NZ_JBSGBQ010000036.1, forward strand.
CGCTCGGCGTCTTCGCCTGGGTGGTCGCGATCGCGCTGGGCGTCGCCGCCGTGCTGACCGCGTCGGCGGTCGCGTTCACCGTCGTCAAGCTGGCCGGCGCGGCCTACCTGGTGTTCCTCGGTGTCAAGGCGTGGCTGGCCGTGCGCCGCGGCGGGTACCGCGATCTCGCCCCGGCCGCCGAGACCCGGCAGCTCAAGGCCGGGGCCGCGTTCCGCCAGGGCCTGGTGACGAACCTGCTCAACCCCAAGGTGGCCGTGTACTTCCTGGCCCTGCTCCCCCAGTTCCTGCCCGCCGACGGCTCCACCCTGCAAACGCTGGAGCTGGCGGCGATCGCCACCGCCGGCACCGTCCTGTGGTTCGTCACCCTCGCCGTCGTGGTCGGGGCGCTGAAGCGGTTCTTCAGCGCCGGCCGCGTCCGCCGGGTGCTCGACGCCGTCCTGGGCACCGTGCTCGTCACCCTCGGGGTCAAGGTCGCCGCCGAGACGGCGTGAGCCCGGCGCGCGGGCCCACGCCGCCGGCGGGTCAGCCGAGTTTCTCCGCCGCCAGCCGCGTGCCCTCGACCCGGGCCGCGATCTTCGCGAACGCGATGTCGCGCGAGGTCGACGTGTCGTCGGCGAACGGCGAGAACCCGCAGTCGTCGCAGGTGCCGAGCCGCTCGGCCGGCAGGTACTTCGCCGCGGTCAGCACCCGGTCCCGGACCTCCTCCGCGGTCTCCACCCGCGGGTCGATCGGGTCGGTGACCCCGACGAACACCCGCTGGTCGGCCTTCAGGTTCTCGGCGATCACCCGCAGCGCCCGCTCCGGATCGGCTTCGCTGGCCAGCTGGACGAAGAACCGCCCGGCCCTGAGGTCGAACAGCGCCGGCAGCAGGCCCGCGTAGTCGACGTCGAGGCTGTGCGCGGAGTCCTGGTCGCCACCCGGGCAGGTGTGGACGCCGATCTTCGCGCGCTCCTCGGCGGTGAACCGGTCGAGCACGGCGTTGTTGAGCTCGATGAACTGCCGCAGCAGCCCGCCGGACGGGTCCAGCTTCAGCGAAAGCCGCCCCTCGGTGAAGTCGATCTGGACGCTGTCCGCGCCCGCCTCGAGGCTGCCGCGGATGTCCGCCTCCGCCTCGTTCACCAGGTCGGCGACGAACTGCTCCCGCGAGTACCCCTCGATGCCGTCGGCCGGGTAGATCAGCGACAGGACGGACGCGGCGATCACCGCCTGCTTGACGGGCCGGTCGGTAAGCGTTTTCGCGCGCGTCAGGTACGAAGCGGCGTTGGTCGCGTAGCGGAAGGGACCCGCGGTGAGCCGCGGCAGCTGCCGGGTGTGCCCGTCGGCGAACGGGATGACGGCGCCGTCGGGCGCCAGCGCTTCCAGTCCGGCCAGCGGGTAGGTCACGAAGCTCGGCTTGCCCTGTTCCCCGTCGGTCAGCACGGTTGAGCCGGTCTCTTCGAACCGGCGGATCGTGTCGGCCAGCGCCCGGCTCTCCAGCTCGGCCAGCGCGGCGGCGTCGATCCGGCCGGCCGCGAACTCGCCGAGGCCTTCGACGAGGTAGGCGGGCCGGGGGATGCTGCCGATCGGTTCAGTGGGCAGGGTCATCGATGTCCTCCGCTGCTTGAAGGGCCCGACCGGCCACCGGCGCGAAGGCAGGACGTGGCCGCGTGGCCGCCCCCACCCACCGTCCGGCCGTGACCGGCCACGTTCTCGAGGCAACTTAACGTGGCCGAAGCCGATCACGGAGCGCGGATCACCCGGTCGGCCCAGAGAAAAGCACGAAATCGGAAGGCATTCGGCGGTTAGCGAGGAGGACGATTGGGTATTCGCTACGGCGATACGGCGGGTTCGGCGCCGAAGGAGGCCCGATGCTCAGTCATCACGACCGCACCGAGCTCGAGAAGATCGAGCGCAGTCTCGAGCTCAGTGATCCGGCACTGGCGGCCGCGCTGCGCGACGGCCGACGGCCGAAGTCGCGCGCGCTCCGCAGCGCGGTCCTGATCGTCTTCGACATCACCGCCGTGACGCTGCTGGTCCTGGGCCTGGTGCTGCCCGATCCGGGCGTGACGCTCTGCGGGATCATCGCGCTCACCGGCACCGTCTGGACCCACGTGGCGAGGCACCGGATTTAAGGCAGACTTGCGGCGTGAAGTGGGTCCTGCACGTCGACCTCGACCAGTTCATCGCCGCGGTCGAGATCGCCCGCCACCCCGAGCTGCGCGGCAAGCCCGTCGTGGTCGGCGGCAACGGCGACCCCACCGAGCGCGCCGTCGTCGCGACGGCTTCGTACGAAGCCCGCGAGTTCGGCGTCCAGTCCGGCATGCCGCTGCGGATCGCCGCGAAGCGCTGCCCGGAGGCCGTCTTCCTGCCCAGTGACCCGGACGCCTACCTCGAGGTGTCGGCCCGCGTGATGGCCGCGGTGCGGGAGCTGCCGGTGGTGGTCGAGGTCCTGGGCTGGGACGAAGCCTTCGTCGGCGCGGAGACCGGCGATCCCGAGGCGCTGGCCGTGGCGATCAAGGAGGCGGTGGCGCGCGAGACGGGCCTTTCGTGCGCGGTCGGGATCGGCGACAACAAGCTGCGGGCCAAGCTCGCCACCGGGTTCGGCAAGCCGGGCGGGATCTACCGGCTGACGCAGGAGAACTGGTGGGCGGTGATGGCGGCCCGCCCGACCGACGCGCTGTGGGGCATCGGCGGCAAGACGGCGAAGAAGCTCGCCTCGCTGGGGATCGAAACGGTCCTCGACCTGGCGGGCGCCGACCCGGCGGAGCTGGCGGCCCGGTTCGGCCCGAAGACGGGCCCGTGGCTGCGGCTGCTCGGCGGCGGCATCAGCGACGCCGAGGTGAGCGCCACCCCCTGGGTGGCCCGGTCACGCAGCCGGGAGACGACGTTCCAGCGCGACCTGACGGACCCGGCGGAGATGGCGGCCGAGGTCTCGGCGCTGGCGAAGAGGGTCGCCCAGGACGTGCTCGAAGAGGGCCGCCCGGCGGCGCGGGTGGCGGTGAAGGTGCGGTTCGTGCCGTTCCTGACCCACACGCACAGCATCACGCTCCCGGAGCCGTCCTCGGACGCCGCGGAGCTCGACCGCGCGGCGCAGGAGGTGCTCGGGCTGTTCGAGCTGACCCGCGCGGTGCGGCTGCTCGGCGTGCGCGCCGAATTCCCGCGCGAGGACGCCTGAACCGGGCAGGCGCACCGAGGGCCGCCACCACGCCGACGGAGACGGGCGGCCACCGGCCGTTCGCGCAACCCCGCCGAGCCGCGCACGAGCCGAAATCCCTCGCGCGGACCAGGACGGCCGCGACGAACAGCCGTCGCCGCGTCGGCGACCACCGCCCGCTCTCCCGCCGATGAAGCCGCAGCCCAGCCACTCCACCGGACCCAAGAGCGACCGGAACGCACCCGCGCGGCGCGGCTGCGGGGCGTACGCGCCGAATTCCCGTGCGAAGGCTAGAGGCCCTCGGGCAGCGGCAACGGCCGGTCCGGGTCGAGCCGCACTCCGCCCGCCCGCAGCGTGTGGTCCAGCATCGCCCAGATCGTGCCCGTGAGCTGGGCCGTCAGCTGCCGCAGGGTGAGCGTTCCCGGGTGGTCGAGCCAGCGGGTGGTCGCCGATTCGACGTAGCCGACCAGGCCGAACGCCATCGTGTCCGCCGGGGCCGGGTCGAGGCCGAACGCCGTCAGGTAGCCGGTGAACAGGCCGCTGAGGTGACGGGCGATCGCGCCGCGGACGTCCGGGCCGTCCGGGGTGCCGCGGGCCAGGTAGCGGTGCAGGTGGGCGTGCTCGGTCAGCCAGCGCAGGTGCGTCGAGATCACCGTGGAGATCATCTCGTTCGGCGAACCCTCGGGGTGCCAGAGCGGGGCCAGGTCGGCCGTCACCAGCTCGGCCGCCCGCCGCGCGATCGCGCGCCGCAGGTCGGCCGCGTCGTCGAAGTGGCGGTAGAGGCGGGTGCGGGCGACGCCGGCGCGTTCGGCGATCTGCTCGGTCGAGACGTCCGGGCCGTGCTCGGCGATGGCGGCCAGCGCGGCGTCGACGAACTCCGCCCGCCGCCGTTCCTGCTGGCCCGCCCAGCGCGTTGCCCGCCCGTCGACCTTGGTCACGGCGAAAGCCTACTCAGGCACGCCGGGGCCGTGTACGCTCGCCGAAGTAGCTAGTACATCGCGTACCCCCTACTTGTGGAGGCCCCCATGCACCGGGACGCCACCGCGGCTCGCCTGCTCAAGAGCTCCGCGAAGAACTCCTACGACCCGTACGTCGACATCGACTGGGACGCGCCGCTCGCCGAAGGCAAGGCGTACATGCCGCTCGAGCGCGTCTCCCTCTACGGCACGGACCTCTGGGCGAGGCTGACGCCGGAGCAGCGGATCGAGCTCTCCAAGCACGAGATCGCCAGCATCATGAGCGTCGGGCTGTGGTTCGAGATCGTCCTGATGCAGCTGCTCGCCCGGTACGTCTTCGACCTCGACGCGCGCACCGAGCACGCGCAGTACGCGATGACCGAGATCGGCGACGAAACGCGGCACTCGGTGATGTTCGCCCGCACCGCGCAGCGGCTGGGCGTCCCGCGGTACGGCGTCCCGAAGGTGGTCCACCGCGCCGCCAAGGTGTTCGGCGCGACCGCGGCCGGGCCGTCGATGTTCGCCAGCGTGCTGGTCGCCGAGGAGACCACCGACCGGCTCCAGCGGTCGATGATGGACGACGACGGCATCCAGCCCCTGATCCGCTCGGTCAACCGGATCCACGTGGTGGAGGAGGCCCGGCACGTCCGCTTCGCCAAGGAGGAGGTGCTGCGGGAGACGCCGAAGCTGTCGACGGCGGCGCTGCGGCGGCACCGGGTGCGGACCGCGCTGGTCGCGTTCGGGGTGATCGACAGCATGGTCGACGCGCGGATCTACCGCAGCGTCGGGATCGACCCCCGCGAAGGCCGCGCCGCGGCGCTGGCCAACCCGCACTTCCACGAGACGCGCCGGTGGATGGCGGAGAAGATCGTGCCGTTCCTGCGCGACGCGGGTCTGATCGGCGGCCGCTCCGAGGGCATCTGGCGGCGCGCGCACCTGCTCTGAACGCCGGGGGTGGAATTACCGTTTCGCGACGTTCCGGACCGCGCCACGCTGGTGGGATGACCGCCGATCCCCCGCCGGGCCCGTGGCAGGACTTCCCGCTCGAACCCGCACCCGGGCAGCCGGCGCGGACCCGGCGCCGCGCCGCCCCTCACCGCTCGCGCGGCCGGCGGTCACCGGCCTGCTCGGCCTCCTGGCCGGCGCGCTGCTGGTCGGTGTGCCGTGGCTGGTGCTCAGCCTGCTCGCCGGCCCGAGCGGACGGCCGCTGACCGCGCCGGCGAGCCTCGGCGGGCTCGGCCGCGCCCAGGACGCGATCGCGAAGATCGGCAAAGACCGGGGGCAGGCGCTCATCGACCGGGTCGGGAAGGCCGACCGGGAGACCGCGGCCCGCGTGTCGGCGGCCTACGGCGGCGCCGGCGCGGTCGTCCAGCAGTACCAGGACGATCAGCTCCGGCGCACGGTCCAGCTGCTCGCGGTCCGGGCGCCCTCGCCGGGGCTCATCGCGCCGTACGAGGACGCCGAGGCGCTGGGCCTGGCCGCCCCGGGCACCGAACTCGTGCGCTTCGGGGACGTGCAGTGCCTGGTGCAGCACGACCCGGTCAGCGCCGGGTCGGCACCCGACCCCGATCGGTCCGCCGTGCGGACCTGCCAGCGCACCGGCACCGACCTGACCGTGACCCTGAAGGGCCTGAGCTCCGAGGGCAACCGCGACCCGCGGGAAATGGCCGGCCTCGTCGAAGAGGCGTGGGCGATACTGAGCCGGTGATCACGATCCGGGCCGCCCGCGAGGACGACGAAGCCGCACTCGCGAAGATCGACGAACGCACCTGGACCCCGGACGTCTCCCCCGCCCCGGCGCCACCGCCGGGCACGCCCTTCTTCGACGGCGGCACCCGGCCCGGGGACGTGCTCGTCGCCGAGCACGACGCCGTGGTCGCCGGGTACGTGCGCCTCGGCGAGGGGTTCGACATCCCCGCCCACCGGCACGTGGCGGTGATCGACGGGCTCGCCGTCGACCCGGACCGGCAGCGGCTCGGCATCGCGCGGCAGCTCGTCGAGGCGGCCGTCGCCGAAGCGGGCCGCCGCGGCGCGCGCAAGGTGACGCTGCGGGTGCTCGGGCCCAACACCGGCGCGCGCCGGGTCTACGAGCGCTGCGGGTTCGCCGTGGAAGGCGTGCTGCGGGCCGAATTCCGCATCGACGGCACCGACGTCGACGACGTTCTCATGGCCCGATCGCTCGCTTGACAGCCTCGCCGCGGCTTTGCCATCCTGGCTTCGGGCCGAGAGGCGCTGCGACGGAACTCCCTTCCGCCACGCTCGGCCCGAGACCACGACTCCAAGGGCGCCTCCCGTGCGGGAGGTGTCCTTTTCGTTGTCCGCGAGGACTTTCGTGCTGCCTCCCGAACGTTTCGTCGACGAACTCCGGAGTGCACCGAGAATGAATGACAAACTGCAGACGCGAAACGGCCTCGACTTCGCCGTGGCCGACCTCACCCTGGCCGACGCCGGCCGCACGCAGCTGCGGCTGGCCGAGCACGAAATGCCCGGCCTGATGGCGATCCGCCGCGAATACGCCGCCGCGCAGCCGCTGAAGGGCGCCCGCATCGCCGGGTCGCTGCACATGACCGTGCAGACCGCCGTGCTCATCGAGACCCTCGTGGCGCTCGGCGCCGAGGTGCGCTGGGTGTCCTGCAACATCTTCTCCACCCAGGACGAGGCCGCCGCCGCGGTCGTCGTCGGCCCGGACGGCACCGTCGAGGCCCCGGCGGGCACCTCGGTGTTCGCGTGGAAGGGCGAAACGCTCGAAGAGTACTGGTGGTGCACCGACCGGCTCTTCGCCTTCCCCGGCGGGCAGGCCCCGAACATGATCCTCGACGACGGCGGTGACGCCACCCTCCTGGTCCACAAGGGAGTCGAGTTCGAGGCGGCAGGCGCCGTGCCGCAGCCGTCCGAAGAGGACCCGGAGGAGTACCGGATCATCCTCGACACCCTGCGCGCGAGCCTGGCCGCCGACGGCGGCCGGTTCACCGCCATGGCCAAGGAGATCCGCGGCGTCACCGAGGAGACCACCAACGGCGTCAAGCGGCTCTACAAGCTCGCCAAAGACGGCGAGCTGCTCTTCCCGGCGATGAACGTCAACGACTCGGTGACGAAGTCCAAGTTCGACAACAAGTACGGCATCCGGCACTCCCTTGTGGACGGCCTGAACCGGGCCACCGACGTGATGATCGGCGGCAAGCGCGTGGTCGTCTGCGGTTACGGCGACGTCGGCAAGGGCGCGGTCGAGGCGCTGCGCGGGCAGGGTGCCCGGGTCGCGGTCACCGAGATCGACCCGATCTGCGCGCTGCAGGCGGCGATGGACGGGCTCGACGTCGTCGAACTCGACGACGTGGTGGCCCACGGCGACATCTTCATCACCACCACCGGCAACTTCGGCATCATCTCGGCCGCCCAGATGAGCCGGATGAAGCACAACGCGATCGTCGCGAACGTCGGGCACTTCGACAACGAGATCGACATGGCCGGGCTGGCGAAGCTGCCCGGGATCGTGAAGAAGGAGATCAAGCCGCAGGTGCACGAGTGGACGTTCCCGGACGGCCACGCGATCATCGTGCTCTCCGAGGGCCGCCTGATGAACCTCGGCAACGCGACCGGCCACCCGTCGTTCGTGATGTCGAACTCGTTCACCAACCAGGCGATCGCCCAGATCGAGCTGTTCGCCAAGCCCGGCGAGTACGCCACCGACGTCCACCGGCTGCCGAAGCACCTCGACGAAAAGGTCGCCCGCCTGCACCTGGACGCGCTCGGGGTGAAGCTCACCAAGCTCACGAAGCAGCAGGCCGAGTACATCGGCGTCGACGTCGATGGTCCGTACAAGCTCGATCACTATCGGTACTGATCCGCAGATTGCTCCATTCGCCGTAGTTTGGGTTATCCGCAAACTGGCCATTCTCCCGGCGAGAGCGCATTCGCCCGGACGGCACGGAGCCGGGCCGGGTCTCATGCGAAGGAGCGTGTCAAGTGATCATTCTCGGTGTGATTCTCCTCGTCATCGGGTTCATCGTGGGCATCCCGGTGCTGTACACCATCGGTATCATTCTCGCGGTGGCCGGCGTGGCACTGGCCATCCTGGGCGGCACGGGCCGCCGGATCGGTGGCCGGGCGCACTGGTACTGATCCGCTTTCTCCCCACCACCACCGGCAACGGGGCTGGTTCCGGAGAGACTCCGCCACGGCCTGGCGCACCGGCAGCAATGCCGGCCGCGCCAGGCCGTTCGGCCTTTTTGCGCGGTGAAAAACGCACCGACCACTTCCCCGGTCCCGTGAATCGTGAGCGTGCAGAGGAAAACAGGGTGCGCGCACCCGGGCATGAAAGAGTCCTCCGGCTCCGAGGGGGAGGGAGAGCCGAAGGACCTCGTTAGTGTTAGCACATCGCCAAGCCGCTGTACACAGCTGCATACACGATCGTGTGACCATCTTGACGAACTCCGAACGCCGTGAAGGCCTCCCCGGCGGGCGGGCACCCGGCCGGAAGGCCCCCGCGGATCCTGGCGGGAGGCTCAGGAAGCTCGGCGCAGCAGGGGTTTGCGCGGCGCGGCGGCACAGCCGCACCCGCCGCCGACGCCCTGGCAGTCGACGATCAGCGCGTGGCGCACGCGGTCACCGTCCACACAGACCGGATCGGTGCACTCGGCGAACCCGCCTTCCGGGTGCACCACCAGCGTGCCGTGGCAGTGGTCGATCCCGGCGTCACAGGAAGCACACTCCATGTCCGCACCGCCTTTCCGCGCTCGTGGACGACGTGCACCCCCAAGGTAGGACCGGGGAGCACGCGGGCGCGGCAGCCGGGCGGCGTGTCGGCACAACCACCCGTCCGAGCGGCTCAGGCGGACTTCGGCGACCGCTTCCGGGCGGCCGGCTTCTTCTTCGCCGGTCCGGCGTCCTCATCGGACGAACCGGACGCCTCGGACGCCGCGGCCGCCTCCGAAGAGGACTGACGCGACTTCTTCGCGGCGTCCACACTGGCCTGCAGCGCCGCCATCAGGTCGACGACGTCGGCCTTGGCGGTGACCGCCGCAGGCTTGGTCGTCTCGTCGCCGGCGACCTTGGCCTCGATCATCTCCTCGAGGGCCTCGCGGTAGTGGTCGTGGTACTTCTCCGGCTCGAACACCGGCTCGGCGAGCGAGTCGATCAGCGACCCGGCCATGGTGAGCTCCTGCGGCCGGATCTGCGGCGGGTCGTCGCGCAGGAACGGGAAGTCGGGCTCGCGGACCTCGTCCGGCCACAGCATCGTCGTCATCACCAGCACGTCGGCGTGCACGCGCAGCACCGCCATGCTCTCCCGCTGGCGGACCGCGACCTTCGCGACGGCCACCTGGCTCGACTTGTGCAGTGCGTCCCGCAGCACGACGTACGGCTTCACCGCGTTCTTCTGCGGCTCCAGGTAGTAGGTCCGGTCGTACTGGATCGGGTCGATCGACTCGAGCGGCACGAACTCCAGCACGTCGATCGTGCGCTGGGTGGACAGCGGCAGCTCGGCCATCTCGGCGTCGGTGATCACCACCATCTCGCCGTCGGGCAGCTCGTAGCCCTTGGCGATCTCGGCGTACGGCACTTCCTGGCCGTCGATCGTGCAGAACCGCTTGTACTGGATGCGGCCGCCGTCGGCCTCGTGCACCTGGCGCAGGGAGACGTTCTTGTTCTCGGTGGCCGCGTACATCTGGATCGGGATGCTGACCAGCCCGAAGGACACCGAGCCCTTCCACATCGCCCGCATGCCAGTACCTCCGATATGCCACACCGTCGCGTTCACGCTACGTGACAACCGTAGCCCGAAACGTCCCCCGGCGACAGTGCGCGGCGGCGGCGATCTAGACCTCTGCCAGGTACTTCTCCCAAAGTGCGGGGTCCATGAACCAGTGCTGGAAGTCGGACGGGTCCATGAACCCGTTGACGAACCGCTTCGCGACGGCCGGGTTCTGCCCGGCCACCCCGAGGATCTGCAGCACGTGCGGGGGCGGCGGCAGGAGGAGCGCGTTCGTCCATTCGGTCACGTGCCGGGCGTACTCCCAGTAGCGCTCGAACGTCGCTTCCATCCAGGCCGTGTCGAACGGCCGGTCGCCGCGCTCGACGATCGCGTCGAGGTAGGTCGCCGCGCAGTGGCTCGCGTTGTTCGAGCCCTGCCCGGTGATCGGGTCGTTCGCCACGACGACGTCGGCCATGCCCAGCACGATCGCCCCGCCGGGCAGGGTGCCGACCGGGTGGCGGACCACCGGCGTGTACCCGCCCGCGAGGGTCGCCTTCCCGTCGGTCAGCTCGGCCTCGCGGCAGCGGTCGTACTCCCACGGCACGTACTGCCGCATGAGGTCGAGCACGCGCTTGAAGTGCTCGTCGGGCCCCGGGTGGTCGTCGAAGCAGTCCAGCGGCCCGCCGGGCACGCCTTCGAAGAACAGGATGTCGCAGTTCCCGCTCAGCGTGTACGCCGGGATCATGAACAGCTCGCCGACGCCGGGGACGATGTTGAACCGCACCCCCACCTTGTCCGGGTGCTCGGGACGGCGGCCAACGCCGTGGGCGTAGACCAGGGAAAGCGCCCGCATCGGCCGCGTGTACGGCGACCGCTCCGGCACGCGGTCGAACAGCTGGACCAGCTCGCCCTTGCCGGCCGAGATGATCACCAGGTCGTAGAGCCTGGCCAGCGCGTCCAGTTCGGACGTCATCACGCCGTGGATGACGAGCTTGCCGCCCCGGTCCTCGAACAGCTCCAGCCAGCCGGCCATCTTCACCCGCTGGTCCACCGACTGCGCGGGGTGGTCGAGTTCGGCGAACCAGTCGAGCGCGCGGCCGCCGTCCGGCGCGGCCACCGAGACGCCGAGCCCTTCGACGTTGACGGTTTCGGCTTCCCAGAGGTTGATCCCGAGGTCGCGCTCGTGCTGCAGCGCGTCGTGGAACATGCACTGCGTCGACATCACCCGCCCGGACCGGATCTCCTCCGGCGTCCGCGCGGACATCACGGTGACGTCGTAGTCCTTCGCCTGCAGCCCGAGGGCCAGCTGCAGGCCGGACTGCCCGGCGCCCACGACCAGGACCTTGCGCATGGAGCTCGTTCTCCTTCTCAGGCGTGCGGGGCGCTGCCGGCGAGCTCGCGGCCCGCCGGACCGGAGAGCACCGCCAGCGACAGCGTGTGGCCGACCAGTTCGGTCAGGGTGGCGATCGTCGAAGCGCGGTCACGGGCGTCGCAGGTGACCAGCGGGACGGCCGGGTCGAGGGCGAGTGCGTCGCGCACCTCGTCGAGGTCGTGCACCGGTTTGCCCTCGAACTGGTTGACCGCCACGACGAACGGCAGCTCCGAGTCGTTCTCGAAGTAGTTGATCGCCGCGAACGACTCGTCGATCCGGCTGGTGTCGACCAGCACCACCGCGCCGAGCGCGCCGCGGCTCAGGTCGTCCCACAGGAACCAGAACCGCGCCTGCCCCGGCGTGCCGAACAGGTACAGCAGCAGGTCGGGACGCAGGGTGATCCGGCCGAAGTCCATCGCCACGGTCGTGGTCGACTTGCCGCCGGGCGGGATGTCGTCGATGCCTTCGCCGGCCTCGGTCATCCACGCTTCGTTGCTCATCGGCGGCACTTCCGACACCGCACCGACGAAGGTGGTCTTGCCGACACCGAATCCCCCGGCGATGACGATCTTCGCGGAGATCGTCAGCAGATCGCCCTCAGGCGGGGAGCCGCTTGAGCCCATCAAGGATCCTCTCGAGCACGTTGGTGTCGTGGTGGTAGGCGTGCGCGGTGGGGTGCACGAACACCGCACCCTGGGTGGCGAGGTCGCCGAGCAGCACCCGCACCACGCCCAGCGGCAGGTCCAGCCCGACCGACAGCTCGGCGACCGAGCAGCGCACCCGGGCGCGTTCGTAGAGCGAGCGCGACTCCGGCATGAGCGTGTCGCTCAGCGCCGGGTCGTACTGCGGCACCGAAATCAGCGTCTCGACCAGCAGCTGGTGGCGCGTGCCGGTCCGGCCGCCGGTGAGCGCGTACGCCCGGATCCGGCGGCTCCGGCGCGGCAGGGCGGTGGCCGGCTCGGACACGGGGGTCACATCCTTGTCGGGCACGTCCATCAACCCCGGGGCCGGCGCGCGGTCAGCACCTGGCGCAGTTCGGCGCGCACCTCGGGGGTGAGCGCGTGGCCGGCGTTGGTGATGAACTGGGTCATTTCGTAGGCGACCACCTTCATGTCCGCCTCGGCCGAGGTCAGCACCGCGAGCCCGGCACCGGAGCCGATGCCCATGAACAGGAAGTAGCCGTGGGTGAGCCGGATGATGATCTGCTCGCAGGACCCCTTCCCGAACAGCGCCGCGCTGTTGCCGGCCAGCGAGAGCAGGCCGCTGGCGATCGCGGCGAGCTGTTCGGCCTCGGCCTCGCCGACCGAGTCCGAGGCCGTGAGCGGGAAGCCGTCCACGCTCATGATCAGCGCGTGGCTGACACCGTGGACCTTGCGCACGAAGTCGTCGAGCAGCCAGGCGAAGTTCGCCGTGGCCGACTGGGGGGCGCTCACCGGGTGGTTCCTCCGGGCGTTTCGTCCTGCCGGGTGCGGTTCTCCGCGAGCGCGGCCTGCTCGCCGTCGGCGAAGGCGCCGAGGTCGGCGAGCAGCCGCTCGTGCCCGGCCGCGGCGGCGTCCCCGGCCGGTGGCGGCGGGGGCGGTGGCGGTTCCGGCGCGGCCCCGCGGATGCTGCCGGGCACGCGGCGCGGCAGGCCGTTCGCCGTCGTCCCGCCGACGGTGCCGTCGACCGGGCGGGGCCGCGGGCTGGGCTTGCGCGGCGCGAGCGGCTCCGGCGTCTCCCGGGGGAAGGTGCCGGCGCGGCGGCGCGGCAGCCCGCCGACGGTGGCCGGTTCGCCGCCGGTCTTGGCCGGTTCGACCGTGACGGTCCGGGTGCCGGACCAGGCGTGCTCGGCGAGCTCGGTGACGACGCCGGTGGGCAGCAGCACGGTGGCGACCGTGCCGTGCGGGCTGCGCCGGTCCAGCCGGACGGTGACACCGTGCCGGGCGGCCAGGCGGGCGACCACGGCGAGCCCCATGTGCCGCGCCGCGGCGTCGTCGAGGTCGCCGCCCGCGGCCAGCCGCGCGTTGAGGTCCCCGATGCGGTCGGCGGGGATCCCGATGCCCTCGTCCTCGATCCGGACGAGCACGCTGCCCTGCTCGGTCAGGTGCGCGCTCACGTGCACCGGCGAGCTAGGAGAGGACTGGTTGGCGGCGTTGTCGAACAGCTCCGCGAGCACCCGGCCCAGGTCCTCCGCGGCGAAGCCGACGACGCCGAGGTTGACCACGCGGCCGATGGTGATCCGGGCGTAGTGGTTGATCGACGACATCGCCTCGCGCATGAGGTCGAGCACCGAGGTCGCGCGGGCGGCGTCGCCCGCGGTGTCCTGCCCGGCGAGCACGCGCAGGTTCTCGGCGTTGCGCCGCAGCCGGGTGGCGAGGTGGTCGAGCTGGTAGAGCTCGGCCAGGCGGTGGTGGTCCTCCTCCCCCGCCTCCAGCTCCTCCAGCCGCGCGAGGAGCTGGTCGAGGAGGTTGAGGTCGCGCAGGGCGACGCTGGCGCAGATCTCGGCCAGCACGCCTTCGCCACCGGGGGCGGCGGGCGGTTCCGGCCGGGTCAGCTCCACGAACGCCGGCCCCGAGGGTGGCTGGTACCCGGGGTGCTTCGGCGGCGCGGTGAGGTACTGCGCGGCGGCGACGCGCGAACGGTCCAGCAGGACGCGTGATCGATCCAGGAGTTCCCGGGCCCGGCTCGCCATGTGGTCCCACTTCTTCCTTGATCAGGTGCGACAGTGCTCAACGAACTGTTGCGGAACGACGGTGCTTCGCCGACCCCCGGCGGCGATGCGGGACATGCAAGCAGAAAGGTTCGTGGGATGTCCACAGCCGGTCCCCGCGTGATCGCTGGGCGTGACCGTGATTTCGGAGCGTCGCTGCTGGTGAGCGCAGTGGGTTAGGCCATTCGGTGCAATTTTGCAAATTGCGGTCCGCAACGGAGCGCACACGGCCCGCGAACCCGCAGCTGAGGCAGGCCCTGCCGGCGAACTCGCCGGGCCGTGCCCGATTCGTCCCGAACTTGCGCGCCACGCAATTTTTTGCGGGCCGCGCAAGTTTTTCGCTACACTCTGCTCATGCCGCCGGAAGAACCACCGAAGCTGACCTTGCGCGAGCGGAAGAAGCGCGAGGCCCGGCGAGCCCTCGCGCAAGCCGCCCTGCGGCTGACGCTGGAGCGGGGGCTGGAGAACGTCCGGGTCGAGGACATCGCCACCGAGGTGGGTGTCTCGCCCCGCACGTTCAACAACTACTTCTCCAGCAAGGAGCAGGCGGTCTGCGCGGTCGTCGTCGACCGGCACGAAGGAATGCGCGAGGCCCTGCTCAACCGGCCGGAGGGCGAACCGCTCTGGCAGTCGGTCAAGCACGTGGTGCTCGAGCAATATTCGCGTGATGGCGAGCCGGATCGCGCGTATGTTGCGCGTATCCGGGAGCTGATGGGCCAGCTCATGCTGCGGGGCGAGTTCCTGAACGCCCACGCGGCGGTCGAGCGGGTCCTCGCCGAAACGATCGCGAAACGGGTGGGCGGTGTGGACCACCTGCTGTGCCGGCTGATGGCCTCCTCGGTGGAAAGTGCCGTCCGCGTCGCCTTCGTGAACTGGTTCACCGAAGGCGAACCGCTCCTGCCGACGCTGGAGCGGCTGCTGGACGAGCTGGCCGCCGGGATGCCGACCCTGACCGGCGGCACCGAACGCAAACCCGAACCGAACACCACCACCACTCCACTGGGGGAATCGTTGTGCTAGTCAAGCTCCTGCGCAGCCACCTGCGCCCGTACCGGGGCACGCTGTGGGTGATCGTGCTGCTCCAGCTGGTGCAGACGATCGCCATGCTCTACCTGCCGACGCTGAACGCCGACATCGTCGACAACGGCCTGATCAAGGGCGACATGGGCTACATCCTGCGGATCGGCGCGGTGATGCTGGCCGTCACGCTGGCCCAGATCGCCGGCTCGATCGGCGCGGTCTACTTCGGCGCCCGCACGGCGATGGCGATCGGCCGGGACATCCGCGCCGGGGTCTTCCACCGGGTGCAGGACTTTTCGGCCCGCGAGGTCGGCCAGTTCGGCACGCCGTCGCTGATCACCCGCACCACCAACGACGTCCAGCAGGTCCAGATGCTGGTGCTGATGACGCTGACGCTGATGGTGTCCGCGCCGATCATGTGCGTCGGCGGCATCATCCTCGCGCTGAACCTCGATGTGCCGCTCTCCTCGCTGCTGCTGGTGATCGTGCCCGTGCTCGCGGTCTCGGTCGGGGTGATCATCGCCAAGATGCGCCCCGCGTTCCGGCTGATGCAGGTCCGGATCGACCGGATCAACCAGATCCTGCGCGAGCAGATCATGGGCATCCGGGTGATCCGCGCGTTCGTGCGCGACAAGCACGAACGGGCCCGCTTCGACGTCGCGAACGACGAACTGCTGACCGTCTCGCTGCGGGTCGGGCGGCTGATGGCGCTGATGTTCCCGATCGTGATGCTGGTGATGAACGTCTCCAGCGTCGCGGTGCTGTGGTTCGGCGGCCAGCGGATCGACTCCGGCAGCATGCAGATCGGCGCCATGACGGCGTTCCTGTCCTACCTGCTGCAGATCCTGATGGCCGTCATGATGGCCACGTTCATGTTCATGATGGTGCCGCGCGCGGAGGTCAGCGCCGAGCGGATCAGCGAGGTGCTCGGCACCGAGTCCAGCGTCCGCCCGCCGGTGTCGCCGATCCGCCCGGGCGCGGTGCACGGGCACCTGGAGCTGTCCGGTGTGGAGTTCCGCTACCCCGGCGCGGAAAAGCCGGTGCTGTGCGACATTTCGCTGATCGGGCGCCCGGGTGAGACCACGGCCGTGATCGGGTCGACCGGTACCGGCAAGACCACCCTGCTGAACCTGATCCCCCGGCTGATGGACGCCACCGCCGGCACGGTCAAGGTCGACGGCGTCGACGTGCGCGACCTCGACCCGGCGGTGCTCGCCCGCGCGGTCGGGCTCGTGCCGCAGAAGCCGTACCTGTTCGCCGGCACGGTGGCGAGCAACCTGCGCTACGGCAACCCGGACGCGACCGACGAAGAGCTCTGGCACGCGCTGGAAGTGGCGCAGGGCAAGGACTTCGTCGAAGCGATGGCCGAGGGCCTCGACGCGCCGATCGCCCAGGGCGGCACCAACGTCTCGGGCGGTCAGCGGCAGCGGCTCGCGATCGCCCGGATGCTGGTGCACAAACCGGAGATCTACCTGTTCGACGACTCGTTCTCCGCGCTCGACTACGCGACCGACGCGGCCCTGCGCCGGGCGCTGGTGTCGGAGACGAAGGAGGCGACGGTGGTCATCGTCGCGCAGCGGGTCAGCACCATCCGCAACGCCGACCGCATCATCGTCCTCGACGAGGGCCGCGTCGTCGGCACCGGCACCCACCACGAACTCATGGACGGCAACGAAACCTACCGGGAGATCGTGCTGTCCCAGCTCACCGAACAGGAGGCGGCGTGAGTACCACGGAATCGCCCGAAGCCGCCGTGACCGAGGCCGGGGAACGGCCGACCGCGCAGCGGCACCGGAACACCGGTGCCGCGGCCGGTGGGCCGGCCGCCCGCTGGATGTCCGGCGGCGCACCGGCCGAGAAGGCCCTGGACTTCAAAGGCTCCCTGAAGCGCCTGCTGCAGCTGCTCAGGCCGCAGCGGGTCGCGCTGATCGCCGTCCTCGTGTTCGGCGCGGCCAGCGTCACGCTGACCGTGATCGGGCCGAAGATCCTCGGCCAGGCCACCGACGCCATCCTCGCCGGCGTGCTCGGCAAGCAGGTGCCGCCGGGGGTCACCAAGGAGCAGATCGTCGCCGGGCTGCGGGCCCGCGGCGACGCCACGCTCGCCGACATCTACAGCCGGGTCGACCTGGTGCCCGGCGTCGGCATCGACTTCGACAAGGTCGGCCGGATCCTGCTGATCGTGCTGGCGCTGTTCGTCATCTCGTCGTTCTTCGGGCTCATCCAGGCCCGGCTGACGACGACCCTGGTGCAGCACGCGGTGTACCGGCTGCGCCGGCAGGTCGAGGAGAAGTTCGCCCGGCTGCCGCTGAAGTACTTCGACCGCCAGCCGCGCGGCGAGGTGCTTTCCCGCGTCACCAACGACATCGACAACCTGGCGCAGTCGCTGCAGCAGACGCTGTCGCAGATCGTGTCGTCGCTGCTGACGGTGGTCGGCGTGCTGATCATGATGTTCCTGATCTCACCGCTGCTGGCGCTGATCGCGCTGCTGACCGTGCCGCTGTCGGCGGTCGTGGCGGCGAAGGTCGGCAAGCGGGCGCAGCCGAACTTCATCAAGCAGTGGTCGACGACCGGCAAGCTCAACGCCCACGTCGAGGAGATGTACACCGGGCACTCGCTGGTGAAGGTGTTCGGCCGCCGCGAGGAGTCCGCGGCGATCTTCGACAAGCAGAACGAGACGCTGTACCAGGCGAGCTTCAAGGCGCAGTTCATCTCCGGGATGATCCAGCCGGCGATGATGTTCATCGGCAACCTGAGCTACGTGCTGGTGGCGGTGATCGGCGCGCTGCGCGTCGCGTCGGGCAGCCTGACGCTCGGCGAGGTGCAGGCGTTCATCCAGTACTCGCGCCAGTTCAGCCAGCCGGTGACGCAGATCGCCAGCATGGCGAACCTGCTGCAGTCCGGCGTCGCCTCGGCCGAGCGCGTGTTCGCGCTGCTCGACGCCGAGGAGCAGGCGCCGGAGCCGGCGACCCCGGAGCGGCCGGAGGTGATCCGCGGGCGTGTCGAGTTCCAGGACGTCTCGTTCCGCTACCTGCCGGACAAGCCGCTGATCGAGCACCTCTCGCTGACCGTCGAACCCGGTCAGACGGTGGCGATCGTCGGCCCGACCGGGGCGGGGAAGACGACCCTGGTCAACCTGCTCATGCGGTTCTACGAGCTCGACAGCGGGCGGATCACGCTCGACGGCGTCGACATCGCGAAGATGAACCGCGAAGAGCTGCGCGACCAGACCGGCATGGTGCTGCAGGACGCGTGGCTGTTCGGCGGCACGATCGCGGAGAACATCGCCTACGGCGCGGACGATCCGAGCCGCGAAGAGATCGTCGAGGCGGCCCAGGCGACGTACGTGGACCGCTTCGTGCGGACGTTGCCGGAAGGCTACGACACGGTGCTCGACGACGAGGGCGGCACGGTCAGCGCGGGTGAGAAGCAGCTGATCACGGTGGCGCGGGCGTTCCTGGCCAAGCCGGTGATCCTGATCCTCGACGAGGCGACCAGCTCGGTCGACACCCGCACCGAGGTGCTGATCCAGCGGGCGATGAACTCGCTGCGCAGCGGCCGCACGAGTTTCGTGATCGCGCACCGCCTTTCGACGATCCGCGACGCGGACGTGATCCTGGTGATGGAGCACGGCCGCATCGTCGAGCAGGGCGACCACGAAACGCTGCTGCACAGCGGTGGTGCCTACGCCCGGCTGTATGCCGCGCAGTTCGCCGAAGCCATGGCCGAGACGGACTGAGGCCCGTACCCCGGTACCCTGGAAGCTCTTCGAGCGGAAGGGGTACCGGGGCGGCCATGGCCGACAAACTCGAGGAATACCGCCGCAAGCGCGACCGCGACCGCACTCCCGAACCCTGGCCGGACGGCCCGCCCGTCCCCGGGAACGACGACCTCTTCGTCATCCAGGAACACCACGCGACTCAGCTGCACTGGGACTTCCGGCTCGAACGCGACGGCGTGCTCGTGTCCTGGGCGGTGCCGAAGGGCCTGCCGCTCTCCCCCGGCGTGCCCCGGCTCGCCGTGCACACCGAAGACCACCCGCTGGAGTACCTCACCTTCTCCGGCGAGATCCCCGCGGGCGAATACGGCGGCGGCCGGATGACCGTGTGGGACACCGGCCGGTACGAAACCCTGCACTGGAACGACCACAAGGTCGAGGTGGTCTTCCACGGCGCCCGCACGCGCGGCAAGTACGTGTTCCGGAACCGGCACGAGGAGGACGGCCGAGACTGGACCCTGCGCCGCCTCGACCCGGCCGAACCCGGCCACGAGGACGCCCCCGAATTCCTCGAGCCGATGACGGCGGAACCGGGTGAGCTGCCGCCGGACGACGACGGGTGGGCCTACGAGTTCGCCTGGGGCGGCCTGCGCACGATGCTGCTGGTCTGCGGCGGCCGCGTCACCGCGCACGACGACACCGGCGCCGACGTCACCGACCGCTACCCGGAGCTGCACAAGCTGGGCGAGCAGCTCGGGTCCACGGAAGTGCTGCTGGACGGCGAAGTGGTCGTGATGAAGGACGGCAAGCCCTACCCGGCCGGGCTCGACGAGCGCCGCCGGGCCGACGCCGCGGCCGCCAAGCGCCTCAAGACCGGTTGCCCGGTCTTCTACTTCGCTTCCGACGTCCTGCACCTCGACGGCCGGCCGACGCTCGACCTGCCCTACACGAAGCGCCGGGAGCTGCTGGACGGCCTGGCGATCGAAGACCGTCACTGGCAGGTCCCCCGCTACTACCTCGGCGGCGGCGAGGCCGTGGCCGGCGCGGGCCGCCAGCACGGCCTCCCCGGCGTGGTCGCGAAGCGGGCCGACAGCCCGTACCGGCCGGGCGGCGGCGCGGGCGACTGGCTGCTGATCAAGAGCTGACCCGGCGGGCCAGCGCGACGCCGGCGACCACGACCACCAGTCCGGCGACAACGTTGCCCACGAAGGCGCCCGCCGACGGGACAGTCTCCCCGCCGCTGCGGAGCAGCCACGGCGAGACGGCGGCCCACGCGCCGAGGACCGGGACGACCCAGCCGATCAGCACGAGCCGCCGGGTGGCCGTGCGGGCGATCGCCAGCGCGATCAGGACCAGGCCGACCAGGGTGTCGCTCAGCGCCAGGACGCCCGCGCCACCGAAGCCGGTGATCCACGGGGCCATGACCAGGTAGAGCCCGGCGAGCAGGACCAGGCCGGCGGCCACGCCGAGCACCGCCGTACGGCGCCGGACAGCCGGGGTGCTGTGGGATGTCATCTCCTCACCTCCACCCGGAGAGGTACCCGCTCGTCGCACCCGGTAACCGGGGCCCGCCCGCCGCCGTCGGTGCCGGCAGGCCCCGGCCCGGTCAACACGCCAGGTGGGACCACCTCGCCACCCGCATCGGCAGCGTCGATCCCGATGGGAACCAGAGCGCGCCAGCCAGGCACGGACCATGCAGATCCCGATTGGCCGGTTCACGGAAATCGACCGACACGAGCCGGTCAGCCGCTCGCAGGCTCGGTGGCCGCACGAGATGTTCGAGACCGGCGTGGCCATTCTTCTCACTGATTTCAGAGAGGACAACCAGCAAACGTCCTCCGGCTTCGAACGACCGTGCAATCGTCTAGAATAGCCGGGTGGAATGGCTGCCGGCGGTCCTGACCGAGGAAACAGCTCGAGGCGTCCTCTGTCGGCTCTGCCCGCATCACTGCGTACTCGGTGAGGGCCAGGTGGGCGTCTGCAAGGTCCGCCGCGGATCAGCCACCGGCTTGGAAACCGCCACCTTCGCCTCGTCCGTGGCGCACGTCGACGCAGTGGAGCGCAAGCCTTTCTTCCATTACCGTCCCGGTAGCCAGACGATCACCCTTGCCGCCCCCGGCTGCTCTTTCCGCTGCGACTACTGCGTGAACTTCCGGATGTCTCAGTTCGGCCGCGACGACCAGTCCGCGTGGAACGCGACCGCCGTCGACCCGGCCGACGTGGTCGGCAGGGCTGCCGCCATGTCCGCGAATGTGGCCATGTCGTACACCGAACCCTCGCTGGCTCCCGAACTCACCATGGAGCTGGCGCGTCACGGTCGCACCCTGGGGGTGGAAATCCTGTGGAAAAGCAACGGATTCCTGACGCCCGAGGCGGTTGCGTTGTGCGCACCGGCCGTGGCTGCGGTGAACATCGACCTCAAGGGCGTCGACGAGAAGTCGCATCGGCGGCTCACCGGGGGCTCCTTCCGGCCCGTCGTCGACACGATCAGGCGGTTCCGGGAGCACGGCACGTGGGTTGAGGTCTCCACCCCGGTCATCCCCGGAGTCACCGACCCCGAGCGGGTCGCCGAGGTGATCGCGGGGATCGGCGTCGACATCCCCTGGCACTTGGTGCGGTTCACGCCCGCTTTCCGGATGCGGGACCGCGATCCCACGCCTCCTGAGGCCCTCGCCGAGGCGGTCGAGCACGGCCGTGCGGCGGGGCTGAAATATGTCTACGTTGAGCGCGCTCTCGGTGACAGCGGCCGCGAAACCCGTTGTCCCGCCTGTGATTCCGTGGTGGTGAGCCGAGGGGTGTGGTCGTTGCGCGGGAACCGGCTCGTCGCCGGTCGCTGCCCGGATTGCGGAACGACCCTCGGAGGGCGTTGGTCATGAACGATTTCCGGTTCGTCGAACACCTCCCCGACCTCATCCAGCCCGAGGACTACTCGAATCACCCGGACGGGCGGCTGGTGCGGCTGCGTGTCTCGGTCAGCGCCGACGGCGTCGAGATCCTCGGCGACGCCTTCCGCCCGGAGGTCCTCGAAGAGATCCTGAGCGGGCTGGGCCCGGACGACATCCAGCAGATGCTCTGCGGCTGACCACGTCACGTCCGGTCCTGCAGCACCGCGGCGACCACGTCGTGGATCTCGTCCGGGCCGGCACCGGGCGCCAGCACGTGGGTACGCGGGCCGACGTCGTCCGTGGGCAGGCCCGGGTAGTGGACCCGGATCACGTGCAGACCGGGCCGGGTCGAGCACGCCAGGTACGGGTGGGTCAGCAGCACCAGCCGCGGCAGCCCGCCGAGGACGTCGCTGAGCTGGGTCGCGGCCGCGCCGGCGGCGGCCAGCGCAGCGGGCAGGTCGGGACGGTCCACGCTGCCCCGCCCCCACACGTGGATCAGATCTGCCGTCTCGGTCAGGAACGTGACCTCCGCGGACGACAGCCGCACCAGCGCGCACCGGCGGTGCTGGCGGATCGCCATGCCGGCAAGCACGTTCGCGACGATCCGGAGGGTCAGCCCGACCATCCCGAACGCCGCAGGCGTGTCGTCCACGATCAACACCACGGGTTGCCCGTCGACGACGAGTTCGCCCTGACGGGTGCGGAACAGCAGTTCGTCGCGGGACATCTTCGCGCCCAGTACCTCGCGTGGCAGGGCGAGCTGCGACGGCATCAGCGACGGCAGTTCGCCGTGCCGGGCTACGCCCACCCGGGTGTCGCCCGTCCCGTGGCCCTGTGAGGTGCCGTCAGTGCGCAACATCGACCGCAGGCCCAGCAGCCGCCGCTGGCGGGGTGCGAAGGACCAGCCGCCGAAGCTTTGGCGGCGGACCCTGGCGAGGATGTCCGGCGCGGCGGCCACCGCGTCCGGGCCCAGGAGGGTCGCGAGCATGATCACGGAGTCGTCGATCCGCTCGAGTTCAGCCCGCAACGCGGTCATCGGCGGGTCCGGCGCGTGGGGAATCGTCGGCACGCCTTCCAGCGCCGGCTCGACCGCGGCACGCAGATCCTCCTGCCGGGCGTCCTTGGGCGGCGCCGTGTTCGCGTCCGCCGGGACGCCCGCAACGACGAGCACGGTGAGTCCCGTGACCGCCTCCGGTGGCCAGCGCAGCCCGCGCAGCATGGTGACGCCGGGGTGCCGGTCGAACTCGCCGAGCCGGCCGGCGTCCTCGCCGAGCAGCAGCGAAAACACGTCGGCCAGCAGTGGCAGGGCGACGCTCGTGCCCACGGCGGCGGTCGCGACGACCACCGCGGCCAGGCACGGGTGCGGCGGCCGTTCGCCGTCCGGCCGCGGCGGAACCGCCACGGTCCAGCGGACGACCGTGCCTTCGTCGTGGACGACGGCGAACCGCCCGTCCGCGGCCCAGTGCACGCTCGCCACCGGTTTGCCGCCGCTCGGCGGGGCCGGCACGGTGAGGGCGACCTGGCCACGCCGGGCGTCCCACAGGTCGACCGCGCCGATCGGCCGGCGCGCGGGGACGGCGAGCAGCCGGGAGTCCGGTGACCAGGCCAGCACTTCCCCGAACGCGGCCGGCCCGGTTTCGGGCCGCCAGGTCGCGGTGTCCCACAGGGTGATGGGCGCGCCGGCCCGAGCGAGCGCGAGGGAGGCGCCGTCCGGCGAGAAAGCCACCACACCGCCCCGGCGTCCGGGGCCGGTGTCCAGCCGCCGGACCCGTGCCAGTGTCCGGCCGTCCCACACCACGACGGCATCGGGTACCGCGGCGGCCAGCAGCGTCCCGTCCGGTGACCAGCACGGGGCACCGGTCCGGTCCGGCACCGGGACCGTCCGTGGCCGGCCGATCCCGTTCAGGTCGTGGACGTGCAGATCGCGCCTGCCGGGCCCGAACACCGCCGCCGCGCGCGCCGACCAGGCCACCGAACCGACTCCGTCGACCGACGCCGCCCGCTCCCCGGTCGTGCCGTCCAGCACGGCGATCCGGTCCGGGGCTTGGCCCACCGCGACGAATCCCGCGCCGGCCGACAGCGGGCCGTCCCCGGTCTCGGCGGTCCACACCGGCAGGCCGTCGCCGCCGAACCGGGTGACACCGTCCGACGCGTGGACGTACCAGCCTTCGTCGGCCCAGCCGAAGCCGGACTTGCGGGCGAGCGTGGTGGGCACCGGAGGCGGCGGCGTGGTTTCCGTGGTGACCACCGCCGACTGGACCACGCCGGCTGCCCAGCGGCGCAGCGCGACGCTCCGGTGCCGCTTCGGATCCGGCCGTTGGGTGTCCGGCAACGCGTACAGGCCGACCGTCTGCTTGCCCGTCCGGACCCCGACCAGGCCGGTTTCGTTCACGTGCAGGCCGGAGGCTTCGGTGAGGGCGGCCGGCCAGACACCAGGCGCCACGTCCGGCGCGCGCAGCCATCGGTCCAGCAGCGTCAGCGAGCCGTCCGGCAGGCCCGCCAGCAGGGTCGCACCGGTCCGGCTGACCCCGATACCGGTCGGCAGGCCCGCGGTGACCAGCGGCGGGGTGCTGCGGCCGGGGTCGGCGACGCTCAGCGTCCGTACCTCGCTCAGCCCCATCATCATGATCAGCTCACCGTCCGGGGTCCACGCCAGCCGCACCGGATGGGCGTCCCCGACGTTCATCGAGCTGATCATCACCTCGGTCGCCGGCTGCCACAGCTGGAGCGATCGGGGCCGCGCCACGCACAGCTCACCGGACGTCGGTCGCCAGGCCAGCGCGATCACCGGGTCACCGCCGCCACGCAACCGGAGCACCCGGCCACTGTCCTGGTGCCAGAGGAGCACGGTGCCTTGCCGGGTGCCCACCGCGAGCGTGGGCTCGATCGCCGACAGCGCCATGGCGGTGATGCCGGCCCGCCCGGCCAGCTCGTCCGGCAACGGCCGTTCCGCCCCCGTGACGGCGTCCAGCAGGCCCAGGCGGGCGCCGGCGAGGAGCGTGATCGAATCACCGGCGGCACCCCACACGGCTTCCACCGGGAACTCGGCCGCCGCCTGCCGCGCCCGGGACCAGCCGAGTTGCCCGCTCGCCGCGTCCCACACCTGGACCGCGCCGTCGCCGACGGTCAGCACGCTGGTGCCGTCGGGGGAAATCCGGACGCACCGGCACTCCGGGGCGGCCAGTGTCACGACCGGCTTCAGCGTGGTCATTGCCCGGCCCCGGCGGCCCGCTCGTACAGCCGGGCGGCGAGGGCCGGTTCGCCCGCCTCCCAGTACTTCCGGGCCGCTTCGGCCAGCTTGCCCTGCTGTTCGAGCTGGAACCCCTCGGTGTACAGGCCGGTCTGCTCGACGGTCCGCGCGTCCGCCGGGACGTCCGGCTCGATCCGGGCGCCCGCCGCGTCCGCCTGCTCCAGCACCGCCTTGGCCGCCGCCGACAGCGAGTCCGGGGTGGGCTCCGCGGCCACGGTGGGCCCCAGCCACAGTGTCCAAACCGGAACTGCACTCCGCAACGAGAGCCTGCAGGTTCCGCTCGCGTGCATGACCACCACGGACTCCGCGTCCACCGCGAACAGCCGTGCCCTGGCAGCGGCCGGCAACGTCGGCTTGAGGCGGTGGCCGGCCTCCTGGTACAGCGCACCCGGCCCGAGCCGGCACAGCGGCACGCCGAACGGGATGTCCGACACGAGCCGCCCCGGCTCGGCGTACAGGTGCCGGCCCGGGCCCAGCACCAGGAGGGCCCGTTCCGCCGCCGGATGCCCGGTCAGGAACCGGCGCAGCGGCAGCAGTTCGTCGTCGGTGAGCAGCAGCGCGTCCACCGGGCGTGCCTGCCGGTCGGGGACGAGCGCCACCTCCACCCGCAGGTCGGCGGGCAGCCTGCCGGGCGGCGGAGCCGGCGGGGAGGCCAGCGTGGTGTCGGCTCGCAACGGCGGCGCGTACTCGGCACTCCGCTCGGTGATGCGCCGGACGCCGAGGTCTCCGGCCAGCAGCAGCTCCCAGCCGTCCGGCACCCAGCGGGTCAGGTCCGCGTCCAGCAGCGGCAGGACCAGCCGCTGGTCGATCAGCAGCCGGCCGCCGGACGGACGGCAGACGACCGTGGACGGCAGCCCGGTCAGCGCCCGGGTGAACGCCGTGGGCACGGCCCGGCCGGGCGCGGTGACCTTGAGCAGCACCGCCGGCCAGTCGCCGGCTTGTTCCGGGAACGCCGGTGTGAGACGGGCGGTGGCGACCCGGACGTCCAAGTCGGCCGCCTGGGACCGGTCGATCACCCACCGGGCCAGCGGTCCGGAGGTCACCACCACGACCTCGGCCTGTTCGGCAACTGCCTTGCCGGGCGCGATTCCGGCGGCCAGTTCCAGCCACGAGACGGCCGGCCAGGCAGACACGTCCTGCCACCGGTGGCGACGGCCGCGCGGAGACACCAGGTCGGATCCTTCCGGCAGGTGCACGACGCCGCCGAGGGCCCAGCTCAGCTCGACGTCCTTGCCCTGGTAGCCGTGCACGATCACCCAGACCGACCGGGCCGGGTCACGCACCACCGGTGGATACCGGCGGTGTTCGTCGTCGCGGATCGCGGCGACGAACGTCAGCGCGTCGGCCGGGTGGGCGAACCGGGCGCCGAACACCGTCTTGGGAGCCGGGTCCGGTGCGGCCGCCCGGGGTGGGGCCGGCGGCGGGACCAGCGGGGTGATGTGGAAGTGACCGCCCGGCGCCGGTTCCGGCGCCGGGGCCTGCTTCTTGCGCCGCCGTATCATCGGAGATCCCGTTCCGGCACACCCGCGGTACCACCCAGCGCGGTCCGTGCCCAGTCCCGCCACTGCGCCGCCGTGCCCCGCAGCCGGCACCGGTACGCCGCGGCGAACACCTGCGCGGCCAGGTCCGGCCGGCCGAGGTGGTCGGCGGCCTGCACCGCCCACCGCGTGACCTTGGCCTGCTCGTCGGCCGGCGTCACTTCCGCCAGGTGCCGCTCCACGTCCTCGAGCGCGGCGACCAGTGCGTCCGGCCGTCGCTCCAACGCCGAGCACAAAGCGCGGGCCAGCCCGAGCCGCAGGTTTTCGGCCCGGCCGTCCGGACGGACCCAGGCCAGCTCCTGGTGCGCTCGCTGCGGCAGGCGAGCGTCCAGCGCGAGGATCCACGCCGCTTCCAGGTGCCTGCCGGCCGACCCGAACAGCTCCGCCGCGTCCTCGGGCCGGCCGAGGGCCAGCAGGCAGGTCGCCGCGTCGCCGGTCCGGCCGGCCCGCCGGTAGCAGACGGCCGCCTTGGTCAGGTTCCCCGCCGTGCGGTACAGCTCCGCCGCCGGGACCGGCTCGCCCGCCCGCTCCCGGCACCTGGCGGCGTCCTCGAGCCGGCCTGCCTGCTCGAAGCACAGCGCGGCCTGGGCGAGCAGGTGCAGCCGGGTGGTGGTCATTCGGTGGTCTTCTCCTGTTCGCCGACCGGTGGCCGGAGATCTTCCGGCCGGTAGACGAACAGCCCGCCGTCGGCACCGGCACCGCCCGGCACCTGCTCGGGCGCCGGCCGCCGGGCCACCACCTTGCCGACCTCGTGGGCGATCCGGTCGTGGGTGGCGTCGTGCTCCGGTTCCGGCTCGGTGCTGATGTCCTCGATCAGGAACGTCTCCACTTCGCCGGTGAGGGAGTTGACCCGGAAACGCACTTTCACCCGCATGGTCACCGCTCCAGTTCGAACTCGATCGCGATCACGCCTTCTTCCTCGCTGACCTGGAGGTTCTCGCCGTGCTGCGCCGCGTACTCCTGCAGTGCGGCCGAGTACCCGGCCGCCACCAGCTGGAAGATCCCCTTCAGCGTCTCCTCCTGCACTTCCTCCAGCCGCTGTCCGGCCTGCAGGTCCAGGGGGTTCTGCAATTCGGTGGCCCGCAACGTCAACTGGTGTTCGGCGGACCGCTTCGCCTCGGCCATCGCCTCGTCACCCCGCTGGTCCAGCTCGTGGCGGGCCGCTTCCTCGGCCTCGCGCTTCAGCGCCGCGAGCCGCTTCGGGGCCAGCTTGGCCAGTTCGGCGTCGGCCGCGAGCTGGGCCTCCCGCTGGGCCGTTCTCTTGTCCCGCCCGGCGTATCCGTCGTCGTAGTACGAGACGGTCGCTTCGGCCGAGATCTCGTCCTCGACCTGACCGGACACGGACAGGGTGGCGGTGCCGGCCGCCTCGATCGCGGCACTCAGCTGGACCGCGATCTCCAGCTCGCCGCTGTCCGGCCGGTAGACCACGACCCCGCCGGGAACCGCCATCCGGTACTCGTCACCGGCCTGCTCCCAGTCCGGCGAAGATCGCATGGCCTGCTCGAAGGCCACCCGTGCGCGCGGTGGCAGCAGGTCGGCGATCGACTGGGTCAACCTGGCTTCGGACGTCACGGAGCCACGCGCGGTCGCCGCCCGGTTGATCTCCGCCTGCCACGCCTCGGCGATCTTGCGGGTGGCCTCCACCTTGACCTTCCTCGGATTGCACATGGCCGTCCCTTCAGGACTGTTGTTCGAGCAGCATGGTGACCTGGTCACGCCACTCCTGGATGAGCTTGTGCGTGGTGTGCGCGGCCGGGTGGTCGGCCCGGGCCTCCTGCAGCAGCTCGTTGACCACGCGGATGGCCGCGACCACCGCACCCCGGGACACCGGCCCCTGCCGGTCCAGCACCCGCCGTGCCTCGTGTTCGGCCAGCGCCAGCAACTGTTCCGGGCTTCGCGAGGCCGACGACGGCTCGCCACCGTCAGCCGCAACCCGTTCGTCGACCGTGTCCCGCACCACGCGCGCGTCCGACTGCACGGTCCACAGGTGCGCGAGCGGCCACAGGTCCCTGGGCCGCGCCGTCCCGTCCTCGCGCAGCAACGCCGCCGCGGCAACGAGTTTCTGCGCGCGCACGATCCGCCGGTCCGACAGTCGCACGCCCTGCGCCAGCAGCTCGCCGACCAGGTCGGCCATGATTCCGCGGACCGGGTCGATGTCCACTTCGCGGACGCTGTCCGACAACGCCCGGAGGTCTTCGATCAGCAGCAGCGGCGGTTCGGAACCCGGAGGCAGCCGGTTCCGTTCCTGCTCCCAGCCCCGGCCGAGCAGCTCCGGCAGCTGGGCCGAAGCGACCGGCTCGACTTCCAGCCGCAGCAGGAACCGGTCGCTGAACGCCTGCAACGCCGGGTCGTCGGGCAGTTCGCTGGACGCGCCGAGCACGCTGATCAGCGGGGTCGGCTCCATCCGCGCCCCGTTGTGGAACCGGCGCTCGTTGATCAGCGACAGCAACGTGTTCAGGATGGCGCTGCTGCCCTGGAACACCTCGTCCAGGAACACGACTTCGGCCGCGGGCAGCATGTCGTCGGTCTTCACCCGGTAGCTGCCCGCCTGGAACTGCTCGAAGTCCAGCGGCCCGAAGATCTCCGACGGCTCGGTGAACCGGGTCAGCAGGTAGCTGAACCGGCGGGCCTGGATCAGCCCGGCGAACCGCTGGATCAACTCGGTCTTCGCGGTTCCCGGCGGCCCGATCAGCAGCATGTGCTCCCGGGCCACCACGGCGAGCACCAGCAACGCCACGGCCTGGGCCCGGCCGACGAACCGCGCGTCCAGGTCCCGCCGCACGGTCTGCAGGCTGCGGATGGTCCGCAGCTGACGATCACTGGGCTTCACTGGCGTCCCGCCTTGCTTCGCTGTTGTTCCCGCTTGGCGCGCTGGTAGTGGCCGACCAGCTCGCCGAGCCGGTCGGCGTCCGCCTCGACGTCCTCGCGCCACCGGCCGACGAACGCGTCCCGGAACAAGGCCCTGATCTCGTCGCCGTTCCACCCCTCGGTCGCCACGACCAGCGGCTCGACCAGCCCCTCCACGTCGATGTCGAACCGCCGGGCGTGCACGCGCACGATCCCGCGGCGTGCCTCGGGGTCCGGTAGTCCGATGTGGAAGCTCTGGAACCGGCTGGGCCGCAACAGCGCCCGGTCGATGATCTCCAGCCGGTTGGTGGTGCCGACCACGAGCATCTGCACGTCCGGCCGGAAACCGTCCATCTCGGTCAGGATCTGGGCGACCATGGCGTTCCCGGCCCTGCTGCCCCCGTCGTCGGACGAGCTGCGGCTGGCGGCGATGGCGTCGAACTCGTCGAACACGATCACCGCCGGCGCGTTCCGGCGGGCCTCGGCGAACAGCTCCCGGATCTTGCGCTCGCTCTCGCCTACGTACTTGTTGGTCACCTCGGGGCCCGACACCACCTGGATGGTGGCCTCCATGGAGTTCGCGATCGCCTTGGCGAACAGGGTCTTCCCGGTGCCCGGCTCGCCGTGGAAGATGAACCCGCGCGGGATCAGCTCACCGCGCAGCTCCCGGTACTCCTCGGGCAGTGACCGCGCCGCCGACATCACGTCCAGCGCCCGGGTGATCTCCCTCTTGACGTCGTTGTACCCGCCGATGTCCCCGAAGCTCACGGTCGGGATCTCGAAGCTGCTGGACGCCTGCGCCTTGAACTTGCGGATGTTGTCCTGCAGGTCCTTCACGGTGACCGGGCTTCGCCCCTCGGTCTCCTCGTACGCGTACCGCACGGCCTGCCTGAGCCGCACCGGGTTCAGGCCGGCGACGTACTTGTACAGATCGATCTTGTCGATCCCGGTGAACCGCCCGGCCTCGGCCGCGGTGACCAGCACCCGCTCGACCGGCCGGCGGCTGCCGTCCCGCGGGTCCCGGACCGCGCGCGGGCAGCCCTCGATGGCGACCCGCACCGCGAACCGCGCGGCCAGCACCTCCGGCAGCTGCAGCGACGGGTCGCTGAAACCCAGCAGCACGGTGCCTTCCGCGCCGTACAGCAGGTCGACCAGGTCCCGGGTCTCGTTGGCCAGTGCCGGATCCGAGCCGCCGCCGAGCAGGTCCAGCTGGGTGATCACCAGCACCTGGCCGTCCGCGATGTCCTGCACCACGTCCCGCAGCTGGGTCAGCAGCCGTTGGCGCAGGCTGGCGATGCCGGTCTGCGGCCGCATGTCGATCGGCGGTTCGGTCCGGTCGTTCGGCGAGTCGGGCACGTTCAGCACCCGTGCCTCCTGGCCGCTCTGCGCCACGATGTGCTCGGCCAGGTGCGGCACGACGATCTTGTCGCACGTCACGACCACGGACAGGCCGGCCCGGAGGAACGACGCGGCGTCCTGGACGTAGGAGGCGTACGCGATGCGGGTGGCGTCACCCTCGCTGATCGTCTCCGGTCTGTCCAGTTCGCCGTCCGGCGTTTCCGGAGCCGGCACGGCGTGGTCGAGCACCTGGGAGGTGCCGTCGGCGAAGAAGATCCGGCACCCCTCCGGCAACTGCTCCACGGACAGCCGGACGACGTCCACGGAGCTCACCGGCATCGCCGCCACGTCGGCGGGCAACGGCCGGGTCAGGGCCAGCCTGGCGTCCGCGATCGCCTCCTGGAGCGGCATGTCCGCCGGCTGCCCGCTGAACCGGGTGATCTGTTCGACGTCGTGGTAGACGATCTCGAGTTTCACGTGACCCTCCGGGTCTGTGCCAGCCGGAACAGGTTGGTGCCGATCCGGCGGTTCTCCAGCACGGTCCGGCCCCGGATCCGGCGCGGTTCGGCGGCTTCCAGCTCGGCCAGCGCCCGCCACCACAGCGCCGTCGGCACCGCCGCGTCGACAGGACCCGCGCCGAGGATCCGGCTCCACGCCGCGCGGGCGCGGATTTCGTGCTCCCGCCGGAAATGCAACAAGGCCGTCTCGTAGACGTCGATCACGAAGCCCGGGTCCTCGTGCCGCAGCTGGGCCAGGCATTCGCCGCGCCACCGGCACTGCTCCGGAGTGTCCGCCGGAGTGGCGAACCGCAGCACGGTCACCGCCCGCGTGGCCGGGTCGGAGAGCAGCCGGTCGAGCAGGGTTTCGCAGGTCGCGGTCGTCCGCCGGCCGGGCCGGTCCAGCACGCCGGTCAGCGGCGACACGTCCCGCAGCAGGTCGCCCAGATGAGGCAGCAACGTGGTGGCGGGGCCCGCCAGGCCGTGGAACGCCAGCAGGTCGGCGGGCCGGCTCGGCGGGCGCAACGCGCCCAGCAGCTCCCGGGCACGGTCGTGCCGGAACGAACCGATCGCGGCGGCCAGCGCGGCCGCGCCGGTTCCCGGCGGTCGCCGGTCGCCCAGCACGGGTGCGACCAGCCGCAACCGGGCCGCGGTGACCGCGGACAGCCGTCCGATCAGCCGCCGCGCCTCGTCGTCCGGGCCGGCCAGCCAGGTGGCGTCCGTGAGGTCTCCCTCGGGCAACGCGGTGGTCACCTCACTCACCGCCCACCGGAGGACCTGCTTGGCGGTACTTGCCGCCGTCATCGGAAATCCACTGGTCGTACTCCCGGAGTGTCCTGTCGTCCCGGCCGAAGAAGCGCAGGGTCCGGCCGCGCTTGCGGATGTTGATCAACGCGGCCACCTGCCACGGCCGCTGGAACGTGGCCAGGTGCAGGTCCACGTCGATCGAGGACAGCCCCATCTCCACCTCCACGCCCAGCAGGTGGGTGTGGTACCAGCCGACGAGCTCCTCGGACTGGCCGCGTTCCTCGATCAGCCGGGCCACGGCCAGGAACGATTCCCCGGTGAAGGTGAAGTGGACCATGCCCGCACCGGAGCGGTGGGCCGGTGTCACGTGCGTGATCTCGACGAGGTGAACCTGGTCGCCCGCTTTGGTGACGCGGCCGAGCATGAAGCCGCCTTCCTCCATGGTGGTGGCCAGCTCCATGTCCTTGAGGAACAGCTGGTGGATCCGGGCCGGCATCAGCACGTTGACCTTGCCGAGCTCGGCCGGGTCCAGGCCCAGGTCCGCCGGCTCGACCTCCTCGGATTCCGGGTGGTCGACCTGGGTCAGGGTGAACGGCTGGTGCCGCCGTTCGTCCGGGTTCACGTCCACCGACCCCGGGATTTCCGGCTCGGGCCGTCCGGTGACCTGCACGAGCAGCTGCTCGGCGAGCTTCCCCCCGGCGATGACGAGGGCGAGCCGCCGCTGCCGCAGCCGGAACGCCCAGGTGGTCTCGCCCGGCCGGAGGCGGCGCAGCTGCTCGGCCAGCACCGGACCCAGCAGGTCGACCGTGCGCAGCTCGCGGTCGTCCACGGCGTCCCCGTCCTTGACCAGCCGCAGCCGGGACTTGCCGTCCCGCGCCTCCAGGTTGCGGATCTCCGGTGGCCCGGGATACGTGCCTGGCTCGTCCGCCTCCCCCAGGGTCAGTTGCACCTTGCCCTCCTTCGCGGCGTCACCGAACTCGTGCACGGCCGCGTGCCGCAGGATCGGCCGGAGGTCGAACACCCGGAAGAACTTCTGCCGCTCACCACGGAAGACCACCAGCTCAATGTCCACTCGACCCTCCACGGACCGGCTCGATCCACAGCAGCGGCGTCCGGCGCACGCCGGACGGCGGCTCGCTCACTGCCCCTCCGCCGTCTGCCGGTCGGCCAGCAAGCTCAGCCAGAGGGCCGGGGTGGCACGCTTCTCGTCCTCGCGTTCGGTGGTCTCCCGCATCGGCGGCCCGCCGATGGACTGGATCAGCTCCTGGCCGGGTGCCGTGCGGGCCCACAGCGCGGCGGCCGGGTCGGGGTAGGTGGACGCGTCCACCACGTCGTAGTTGCGGTACGTGCCGATGTCGATCAGCAGCTGGCAGAGGTAGCCGAAGTCCAGGTCCGGCCGGTAGCCGTCCATCAGCGGGCCGAGGCAGACCATGCCGGGGCGGACGCCCGGCATCGGCAACCGCCAGATGTTCGGGTGGAACACCTTCGTCTGCCAGACCACGAACGGCGCCACGACCGGGAACATCACCGGCAGGTACATGGCGAAGCGGTGGAAGTCGATCGGGACCGGCCGCAGTTCTTCCCACGGCAGCGCCCGGTAGTCCTCCAGGCTGATGTTCTCCGTGCCGGCCAGGAACTCCGCCAGGTCCTCCGGCGGTGCCAGGCCGGGTCCCTCCAGCTCGAACGTGATCTGGTTGGGCAGGTCCTCGTTGTCGTAGTCGGCGATCATGAACTCCGCGTGGCCGGCCGCGAACCGGCGGATCTGCGCGCGCATCCGCAGCTGGGCCTCCATCCGCTGCTCGGGGGAGATGTTCCCGGCGACCACCTTGGTGCCCACCCGCAGCTTGTCCTTGTCCCTGACGTGGTTTTCGTGCAACGTCTTGTCCGGATCGAGCCGCTCCCTGCCTTGCTCGGTTTCCCAGTCGATGACCGTGTTCACCGTCCCGCCGGACTGGTCGTTCATGGCGCGCGTCTGGGCGACGATCGCCGTCGCCACGTCCGCCGGCGTCATGGTGGCCGGCACGGACTGCAGCAGGTACGGCGTGGTGTCCGGGCCGTACACGGTGAGCTCGCTGTAGAGGTACGGGCGGAAGTTGTACTTTTCGTAGATCACCTGGATCTTCGCGCCCGGCGCGTACGTCTGGATGATCTCCTGGAGCTGCTGCTGCAGGCGCGCAGCGTTGTCCCCCGGATCCGGGATGGCCACCGAGCACTGCTGTTTGGAGACGTACAGCAGCTCGGCGTTGACCGAGCCGAGCTGGTTGCGGACCTCCTGGAGGAACTCGTCCGGCAGGTCGGCGCCGACCAGGGTGAGCGTGGGGGTCGGCCCCTTGTCAGGCACCTGTGACGTCGGCGTGGCCGCCGACGGCGGCAGCTGCGCCCCGGACCACTTCGCCTGCATCGCCTGGATGTCCGGGTTGCCCACGAACGTTTCCGCGGTCTGGGCGATCAGGCTGGGGAGCGTGTCCGGCTGGCCGAGGCCCAGCTCCATCTGCTGAATGGCGGTCGTCCAGAACGAGTTGGCGTCGGTGAACTGGGGAATCAGGTGGTTGGGGAAGCCGATCTGGATGAGCACCGACCTCGCGGTCGGCCCCTCGAAGTACAGCTGTGACATCAGTCGGGCGACTTCCGGGTGCTTCATCCAGGGGCTTCTTTCGTGAGTTCCAGGTATCTGACGTCGCCGGGCGGCCGGACGACAGGGAGGATCTCCCCCGGTGGGACCCCGACGTCGGCGAGGGCCGCGTCCGGGTCGGCGGCGGTGAGCGCGGTCGGGCCGAGGGGGTCGTCCGGGACGACCGACTGCCACGCGAGCGCCTGCTCGCCGGGCTGGACCAGGGCGAGCACCTCGGCGACCCGGGCGCCGGAGCCCAGCCCGGTCACCGTGATCCGGTCCGGCGGCAGCCGCTCGTGGCACGGGCAGCCGGGATCACGGCGCAGCACGACCGGACGGGACTCGCCGCCGACCGGGTCGAGCCGGACCGCACCGGCCGCGACCGGCAGGCCGAACAGCAGCCGGATGGCGGCGGTCGTCTGCCACGCGGCGGTCAGCGCCGACACCGGAGCGGACGCTCCCACGTGCCGCGGCGGGTCGGCGCAAGCCACGTGCCAGTCGGTCAGCGCGCGTTCGGCGGGCGTGCACCCGCAGGCGAAACACGCGCCGCCGGAAGGGAAGTAGCGGACTTCGCCGCCCCACGGGTACGTGCCGGCATCGAGCATGCCGGAACCCGCCAAGTTGCACCGGCTCGCCAGCGCGATCCGGTCGGCGACGCTGTCCAGGCAGCTGAGCACCAGGTCGGCGGAGCGCAGCTCGGCGAGCCCGACGCCGTTGCGGAAGTCGGCGGCCCGGGCGGTCACCACGAGTTCCGGCTCGCGAGCACGCAGCGCGCCGGCGACGGCCGCCACCTTGGGCCGGCCGACGTCGGCCGCGACGAACAGCGCGCCCCGGCTGAGGTTCGAGACCTCCACCACGTCCGGGTCGCACAGCAGCAACCGGCCGACCCCGGCCTGGGCGAGCAGCCGCGCCGCCTCGGAGCCGACCGCGCCGACACCGACCACCACCACGGACGCCGTCGTCAACGTCTCCTGGCGCCAGTCGGGGATGAGCGCGTGCCGCGCGTGCCGCTCGGTCAGCACCCGTCACCCCAGCTTCCGGAAGCTGGTCGGGCAGCGCGACAGCGGCCCGTTCGCGATCCACGCGTCGTAGCAGTCGTTGCCCCGGCCGGGATCGCGGTGCACGCCCAGCCGGCACTGCGGATCGTCCGGGCTGCAGGGGCACAGCACGGCCATCTCGTACGGGCGGAACGTCTTGCTGCAGAACGCGCAGTGCAGCCGTGGCCGGACCGCGACCAGCAGCGGGTGGCCGGGCAGCAGCCGTTCGGTGTGCATCCCGGCCGGCGGCGGGTTGGCCCGGTCGAGCGCGTTGTGGAAGACCTGTGCGCGGGCGTCACCGGTGGTTTCGCCATCGCCCGAGACCTGGTGTGAGCACGGCAGCGCGGTGCTGTGGTGGCGGACCACCAGGGGCGGGCCGTACCGGACGAAGACCGGGTCGCCCTGCCGGAAGGTGTGGCCGCACTCGTCGCAGTAGTCGGCCAGCCAGACCGAGTCGGTCGTCGTCGTCGCCGGGCCGTCGCCGCCGGTGTTGATCGGGTCGCGCCCGCGGCGGCGGCCGCGCTCGAACCGGCGCACCAGGTCGTCGGTCATCCCGGCTCTCCCGCCGCAACGGGGAAGGAGACGAACATGAAGCCGTCGGTGTCGCACTCGGCGAGACCCGCTTCGGCCCGCCCGGCCCGGTAGGCCTTGGCCACCGGCAACCCCTCGTTGATCGCCGTGTAGAAGCCACGAGCGAAGGCCATCGCGCAGTCGTCCTTGACCGCGGTGACCGAGCCGGCCACCGCGCGGGTCGCGCCCCGGAAGGCTTCCGCGTTCGCGCCGGTGAAGCAGCTGTTCAGCACCACGCAGTCGAGCGGCCCATCGGTGACCGCGATGATCGCCTGGGCCAGCCGGTCCAAACCGACGAAGGCGGCGCCGCCCCGGTCGTCTTCGAACAGCAGATCGCCGTCGATCGTGCCGTGCCCCGCGAAATGCAGGATCCGCGGCCGCTCGCGCACGATGGCCCGGATGATGTCGGTGACGCGCACCGCGTGCCGCATGGTCACGTCGATGCGCCCCTGGTCGTCGATCAGGCCCATCAGCCGGGCCTCCCGGTCGATCCGGATCTTCGACGTCCGCACCGGGTCGGCGAACAGGCACAGCACGGACGTCCGCTCCGGCGCGCTCGCCGCCGGGGCACCCGCTTGTCCCAGCAACGCCGACAGCTGCGTGTTCCCCGGGTGGTCTTTCGCGGCCGCGGTGAGCAGCCGTGCGGTGCCGTTCTCGACGATGCCGTTGCTGAGCCGGAGTATCACCGGCGGCCAGAACGTCGCAGCCGAGTGGAACTCGGGAATCTGCGCCTGCTGGTACCCGATACCCATGAGCAACGAGCGGGCGTTGGGCGCGTCGAAGTAGAGATCCCGCATCACTTCGATGATCTTGTTCGTCACATTGTCCGGCACTACCGACCTCATCCTCGGTTTCGACGTACCCGATCCATCTGCGTTTATACCGACCCACCGGCCAGTCGGCGGAATGCCTCCACGAACGTGTCCAATTTTTGTCAACTGTCCCATCGGGAATCGCTCGCGCCACAATGATCATTACGCCCGAACAGCTTCTTGATCAATCTGGGACGCCGTTCGAGCGTACTCAATGGCCCTGTATCCTCAAACACCGAACCCGGAACCGCCGAGCGAGGATGGCCGATGGTGGAAGAGCGGATCTCCCTTGTGCCGTCTCGCGGGCTCGCCCGAGCCGCCGTGCCTTACGTGATCGATTTCAATGGTCAACGACGGCAAATGGGTGGCATCGGGTACCGGTTGGGTAACAACGCATTCGACGGGCCTGTCGCGCACAAAGTGGCCATTGACACCGTGACGGCCGCGCGGTATCTCCGGCGAGAGCTGGAAGTGGCGAAGTTCCTTGAGACACGTGGCGGTGAACTTCTCTCGAAATGCCGCGGGTACGACTTCACCGGCTCACCGGCGTCGACCGTGGTCACCTATCGCGGCCGGCCGCTGTCCGAACTCGCCCGCGATCCGGAAAAATGGCCACTCGCGCAGCAGCACCGCCGGAAAATCATCGGGGACCTGCTGGCGGGGGTCGAACTGCTGCGTGTGTCCAGCATCGTGCACGGCGCGATCGGCATGGACACGCTGCACTGGGACGGCAGCACCCTGCAGATCGTCGACTTCGGACGGGCCGCGCTGCGCGGCGAGTACCCCGACGGCCGCCCGGCTCACCACGGCGACGACGTCCTCGCGGTCGGCCGCGTCGTCTACCACGTCCACACCGGACAGCCACCGCCGGACGACCCGGCCGAGCTGCGCCGGCAGATCGAGCAGGTGCACGACACCGAACTGCGGGACCTGCTGCTGAACCGGGACCTCGTCGCCGGCGTCGACATCGACTACGTGTTCGCGCCGAGCCCGGACCGTCGCACCACCACCCGCACGCTGCTCAGCCGGCTCGACAAGCGGCCACTCGGCGTGCGACCGGAGAACTTGATCGCCCAGGAGCAGCAGGTCCGCGCGGAATTCCGGGCGTTGCGGGAAAGGCAAGCGCACTTCCGCGCCGAGTACGCGGCGTGGCTGGGCGCGCAACGGCCGATCCGGCTGCCGTCGTTCGGCTCCGCGCAGTACGACCGGCGCCCGTACCCGCCCTACACGCCGCCGTCGCGGGCCCCGTATGCGCTGTCCGGGCCCAGGCTGCGAGCGAGCGGGGTGATCTGGGTGGTCGTCCTCGTGATCGTCGCCGTCGTGCTGTTGGTGATATTCCTGTGAAGAACGTCCACTGCCCGATCTGCCACCGGCAGATCAACTGGAATTCGGCCCCGCCGTACCGGATCGACGAGGGCGGCACGCCCCAGCCGCTCGTGCGCGACCCGCGGGAGAGCGAGGAGTCCTGGCGCGACCGGCTGATCACCGCGTACCGGCCGTGCGGGGAGGTCGGCAGGCCCGGCACCCACCTGCTGCCCTACGACTACGGCGACTACACCCCGATCACGATCGGGATGGTCGGCCACTCGAAGGCCGGCAAAACCCACCTGCTGGCCGCGATGATCCACCGGCTGTGCTCCAACGACACCACACTGGCCGGCCTCGGCCTGCGGGTCGGCGCGCTGGACCTGAACATCCACCGGCGGTACCTGACGAACATCGTCCACCCGTTCATCACCCAGCGGATCGAACTGCCGGCGACCCGGGCGCAGAACGTCGAGTTCTGTGACGCGCTGAAGGTCACCAACGACCGTGGCCAGTCGTTCGCGGTGGTCTTCTTCGACATCGCCGGCGAACAGCTGGTCCGGCCGAACGACGAGGAGGTGCGGTTCTACGCGGCCGCGGACGCGCTGGTGTTCGTGGTCGACCCGGAGTCCCTGCCCCAGCGGCGGAAGGCGGGGACCCCGGACCTGAGCTTCGAAGTGGCGCTGCGCCGGCTGGAGTCCCGGCCCCGGCCGAAGACCGGGGCGATGCTGCCGGTGGCCGCGGCCGTCGTGGTGGCCAAGGCCGACCTGATCCGGTTCCAGGACCGCCTGGTCGGCGACTGGCTCGCGCGGGGCAGCGGCGAGGAGGAGGTGGCGCTGGACACCGTGGAACAGGAAAGCGAGGACGTGTACACGTACCTGAGCCGGCGCGGCGCCCGGCCGTGGCTGCGGCCGGCACAGGAGTGCCACCGCAGCACGTTGCACTTCGTGTCGGCGACCAACGGCCCGGCGTCCGGACAAGTGTTCCGCGGTGCGTTCCGGCAGTGCCGGGTGCTCAAACCGCTGCTGTCCGTGTTCGCCATGACGGGCGTTCTCGACGAGGGGTTGCTGTCATGACAGTCCACCAGATCCGCTACGGCTGGGCATCGTCCACTTTGCTCGGTTCGCGCGGCATGGGTCCGGTCGAGTCGACCCTGCCGGAGAGCGGGCTGAGCGACTGGGATCCGTACCTGCGGGACCACGTGTGGGCGGTGGGTCCGGACGCCGGGTTCACGTTCGTGCAGCTCGGCGACGTCGGGGCGCTGGTGCGGAAGGTACCGGCCGCCGCGGAGGACGGCCGCCCGGGGTCGGCCGCGCACGTGTTGCTGTGCCGGGACCTGTCCCCGAGGACCGCGCTGGGGCTGGCGTCGTGGGGCGGCTGGGACACCCTCGAGCACGGGGTACTGTCCTGGTCCGCGCTGGAGACCAGCGCCCACCACGGCATCCGGAACCTCCGCGCCCGTGCGCGGCGGCTGCCGCCCGACCGGCTCGCGAGCCTGTTCGGGCAGCTGCTGGGCGCGCCGGGGGACTGCTACACGGTGATCGGCGAGTCCGACCCGTTGGCGGTGACCTGCGCACTGGGCGACCTGATCGGCCGCCCTCCGACGTTCGCCAGCGACGAGCCGGACGACAACGGACGTCACCTGCCGACCGCGGTGTTCCTGCGGCACGCCCCGGTGTCGACGACCGCCGCGAGCCGGCGCCGGCTGGTCGCCTCGGCCACCCCGGACGAGACCGACGTCGCGGCGTTCGCCTCGGCGGTCGTCGGCGCCTACGTCACGGACGGCGTCGACGTGGTCAACCGGATTCAGCGGTCACAGCCGCCGGCCACAGTCGACGAGGTCCGCGACTGGGCGGCCGGCGCGCAGTTCGCACCGGGAGTGCTGGCGGACATCACCTGGCTGCCCCGGCTGCACCCGGAGGTGCTGGCCGGTCTGGCCCGCCCGGAGGCGACCGAACTGCTGCGGGCGGCAGCCGGCAGCGCACCGATGACCACGCTCGTCACGACGCTGCAGCAGAACCTGCCGCACGAGGTGATGAAGGTGATCGTGGACGAGGCGCTGCGCAAGGCGTTCGCCGCAGCGGACCGGTCCGAGGTACGCCGCCTCGCCGCGTTGGGGCCGTTCCCGCTGGAGCTGGTGTCCCCGCACGTGCCCCCGAACCTGGACGCGGTGACGTACCTCGCCGGAGACCTGCTCACGGCCCGGGACAAGCAAGTCCTGATCCACCAGGCCGCCGGTTCCCTGGTGTACCCCGAGGTGCTCCGGTGGATCGACGAGCGGTCCGAGACCGACGGGGAAAACGCCCGGTACGTCTACGACTCGCTGTGCCGTTCCCTGTACGAGCGCAAGCGCAAGGTGACGCTGGAGGACATGCGAGCGCTGGTGGCCCGGGGCGCGCTGGAGGAAGCCGTGCGCCGGTTCGCCGGTTCCGAACAGCAGATCTCCGGCTACCTCGTCGAGCACCTGGCCGTGTTGCCGAAGCGCGTCCTGACCCGCGACGTCGTAGCGGACCTCGCCGACCGCGCCGGGCCCGTTCTGCTGCACGCGCTGGACACCGTGCTCGTCGATCCGGCCGGCCGCGAAGTGGTCCACCACCGGATCCGGCTCGGGTACTACCAGGCCCACCACTTGCCCGCGCCCACCGCCGACCCGGGACGCCCGCAGGGCAACGGGGCGCTGCGGTGGCTGTTCCGTCGTCGTCCGTCGAACCCCCGGAAGCTGATGTGACCCGAACTCTGGACGAAATCACCGCTGACCTCAGAAAACTCGCGACGGGGCCGTCCTCCGGCGAAGCGGCCTTGCGCGGCTTGGCCGACCAGCTGGGTCGACCGGAATTCGTCGGGGTGGACCTGACCTCGGCCTACGTCCCGGCGGTCATGCTGCCGGAGGACTCCCCCGCCCTGCGCCGGCTCGCGGGATTCCTGGAGCTGTCCCGGGACGTGCTGATCTTCGTGCCGGTCATCTACACCTGGCTGAAGATCGCCGCAGCCCTGGTGGCGTACAGCAGCTATCCGGGCAACGCGCCGTTTCTGCTGGCCTGGCAACAGGGGTTCGGCAACCGGACAGAACCGCTGTCGTCGTCCGCCGGCGTGGTGGCGAACGTCGTCATCGCCGTGGTCGCGCTCACCGTGGTGGCCCACTGGGTCCGTGGCCACTACGACCGGAGAGTCCAGGCGCGACAGCAACGGCTCGCACTCCTGCTCGCCGAGGCGACCGTCGCGCTCACCCAGGCCGCGGGCCGGGAGACGGCCGGGGTCTCCCACGGCGATCTCAAGGCGATCGGCAAAGCGATCGCGCTCAGCTCGGCCAAGCTTCAGGAGGCGCTGGCCAAGAGCAGCGGCGACATCGTCTCCGCGGTGAACGCCAACCCCGGCAGCAAGCTGCACGACATGTTCGAGCAGTGGACGGCGGCCGCCAAGGAACTGAGCAGCCTCGGCACGCGGCTGTCGGACACCCAGGAGACGATCAAGCAGCTGCGCGAGACCGAGCTCGCGCTGACCACCCTGGCCGGCCAAGTCGGGGAGGAAACCCGGAAGCTGATCGGCGCGCTGGAGGAGGAGCGTTCGCTGTCACGGCACGAAGCGCACGCCCACCACCAGATGGCGACCGAGGTCAGCAACTCCACCAAGTTGCTGGGCGAGTCGCTGACCGGCCTGAACGACCGGTCCGACCAGTTCCAGGAGCTGGTGCTGCGGCTCGCGCACGTGGTCGACCGCCTGGACGGCAATGGGCACGGGGGGTACTGATGAGGCAGAACCGTTCGCGCCTGACCATGCTGGCCGGCTGGCTGTTCGCGGACCTGTTCCTGGTCCTGCTGGTCGCCGGCCTGGCCGTGTTGCCAGGTGGGGCCACGCCACAGCCGATCCCGGTGACGCCATCGCCACGCCCGGTGGGCCTCGATCCCAACCACGTCGACATCACCATCGACTTGTCGCCGAACGCCTACCGCGCCGGCGGCGCCGACACGCTGCTCGGCCTGGTGAACGCCGCGCTCGGCCAGCGGAACCCGGGAAACCGGCAAGTCGGCTTCGTGCTCGTGTTCGCCTCTGACGACGCGGGACATGTCCAGCGGGCCAACGACACCGCGACGGACGTCTACGGGATGCTGCGAGCGCGTTCGCCGGTATTCGCCAACGCGTCCGGGCTTGGCTATTGGAACGGCAACCACAACAACTTCGATTTCAAGGTCTTCATGCTCAACTAGGGCCTGTATCGAAGTCGGCTTGGGCAAGTTGGGCCGGGTCGGTGCTGTCGGGCGTGCCGGTGGCCGAAATAGATGAGGTCTCCGGTGATCGGTTCGTCGACCAAGAAGAACCTGAACACCGGAGACCTCGTGGACACCCCGGCGGCGGGATGCGTGCCGGCGCGCCGTGGCGCCAATGGCTCCGAGCACTACGAAACACGGCCCGGTTGGATTTCGTGGATCAGCAACCGCAGGTGTAGTACGTGATGTCCCAGTGGTTGCCTTCGTCGCAGTAGAGGTTGCCGGAGGGGGCCTTCCACTGCGGGTAGCCGTCGCCGCGCAGGCCGGCGTAGCCGAAGCTGTTCTTGATGTAGGCGTCGATGCAGCTGTTGTGCGAGATGTCCACCTTGTAGCCGTTCCAGTGGCTGTAGGTGCCGGACGCGTGCCCGGTCTCGGTCCCGCCGGTGATGTTGATCGCGCAGCCGCTGGCCCGCTTCAGCGTGATGACCCCGCTCACCGTGCTCTGGTTGATCTGCTCGTAGGACGTGCACGTCGAGTTGTTGCGGTCGGTGCAGCCGCCGCTCGACGAATGCGTGACCCCGGCCGCGGACAGCTGCGACGCGGCCTGCGCCTGGGTGAGCTTGGTGACCTGCTCGGTCGCCTGTGCGGTGCCGATGGTGGCGAACACCGCCGTCGCCCCGGCGGCGGCCAGTCCCAGCGCCACCCGCGCCAGCATCCGTTGTCCCGGCATGAGCTGTCTCCCTCCGACTTTTCCGATCGCCGTGGAGCCAAATCGGGCCGGCCATAACTTCGCCAAACTCCGGGCGGCGCGCGCGGGCCGGGACGCCGTCAGGTCCTGATCTTCGCCAAGACTTCACGAGTCCGGGCGCGGTCCGGGGAAGTGCTGGTGACGGTGGTGAGCTCGCGCAGCGCACGCAGCTCCCACAGCGGGAACCCGAGCTCCCGGAACAGCCCGGCGGAGGCGCGCAGCAGCCGCTCCGCCTCGACGGCGTCCCCCTCCTCGGCCTGCGTCCGCCCCAGGCCGAGCAGGGCGTACCCGGCGCCGCGGCGGTCGCGCAGCTCGCGGAAGACGTCCAGGGCGAGCAGCAGGTGCCGCCGCGCTCCTGCGGGGTCGCCCGCGCGGCGGCGGGCCTCGGCGAGGCTGCGGTGGGTGTAGGCGGCGGCGTGCCGGTGCCCGATCTGCTCGAACAGCGCCAGCGAACGGGTGAGGAAGCGCTGTCCGCCGGCGACGTCGCCGGCGTCGGTGTGCAGATCGCCGAGGCTGCGCAGGACGTGCGCCTCCCAGTGCCGCTCGCGGGTGCGGACGGCGCCCCCGAGCGCGCCGGACAGCAGGTCGGCCGCCTGGTCCTGACCGCCGTGGCGGCGCAGGACGTCGGCGTAGCGCTTGGCGGCCTGGTCGTGCCCGCGGCCGTCGTCGCATTCGCGGGCGAGCAGCATGCTCACCTCGAAGCTCTCCACCGCCCGCCGCACGTCCCCGATGTCCTCGGCCAGCGATCCGAGCTGCGCCGCCGCGGCCGCCTGCCCGCGGCGGTCCCCGCACTCGCGCAGCAGGGCGAGGGCTTCCCGCAGCTCGGCCTCGGCGGTGCGCGGATCACCGCCGTCGAGGTGGACGTCGGCGAGCGCGGCCAGCACGGCGCCGGTGCCCCGCGGGTCGTCGAGGGCGCGGTAGCGGTGCTCGGCCATGACGAAGTAGTTCCGCGCCCGGTGCCAGTGACCGTGCTGCCAGTGCACCGCGCCCAGGTTGTGCAGCTTTTCGGCTTCCGCGCGCGGGTCTTGACGGCGGCGGGCCGCGGCCAGCCCGAGCACCGAGACGGTGCGGGCGGCGTGCCCGAGCCACGGGGTGCCCGCCAGCGCGGTGCAGGCGTCGGCGAGCCGTTCGGTCAGCTCGTGCCAGCCGTGCGCGCCCGCCAGCCGGACGGTGGCGGCCAGCAGGCCGGTCTCCTCGGCCGGGTCGGCCGCGATCCGCCGGGCGACCGCCGCGTCCGGCCTGGGCAGACCGGGTGCCGGGCGGCCGCGGACGTGTTCGGCGTAGGCGAGCGCGGCCTCACAGGCCCGGCGCAGCGCGCCCCGATCGGCCTCCACCCGGTGCTCGGCCAGCACCAGCCGCACGAACGGCGGCACCGCCCACCGCGGCCCGGCGGGCTCCAGCAGGTGGGCGGCGGTCAGGTCGTCGAGCCGCTCGCGGGCGGCGTCCGGGGACCGGTCGAGCAGGGCCGCCGCGCACCAGTCCGGGACGGCGGTGCCGAACGCGGCGAGCAGCCTCAGCAGCGCGACGTCGGCGCCGCGCAACGCCGACGTCACCGCGGCGCGGACGCC
Organism: Amycolatopsis sp. NPDC004747; assembly: GCF_053601335.1. Taxonomy (NCBI): domain Bacteria; kingdom Bacillati; phylum Actinomycetota; class Actinomycetes; order Pseudonocardiales; family Pseudonocardiaceae; genus Amycolatopsis; species Amycolatopsis sp. NPDC004747. The sequence continues at coordinate 85,734 of NZ_JBSGBQ010000036.1, forward strand.
GAGGTCGCCGACGGTCAGTTCGTCGAGCCGGCGGCGGTCGTCGGCGAGCCGCGCGGCGAGGTCGGCGACGCTGCGGCCCGGACGGCTCGCGAGCTTCACCCCGGCGATCCGGACGGCCAGCGCCAGCCCGGCGCAGTGCCGGAGAAGCTCTTGCGCCGCGTCGGGTTCCGCCTGCAGGCGTGGCTCCCCCACGATCGCCGCCAGCAGCGCACGGGCGTCCTCTGTGGACAGTCCGGGCACCGGGATCGCCCTCGCCCCGCACAGCCCGGGCAGCTCCCGGCGCGCGGTGACCAGCGTGGCGCAGCCGGGCCCGCTCGGCAGCAGAGCCCGCACCTGTGCCTCGGACGCGGCGTCCTCGAGCAGCACCAGCAGCCGCCGGTCGGCGGTGTAGCCGCGCCAGAGCCCGGCCAGGCCGGCGCGGTCGGCCAGTTCGGCCGGGGTCGCGCCCAGGCGGCGCAGGAACCCGGTCAGCACCGCGGCCGGCTCGGCCGGCGTCCCGTCCTCGGCGCGCAGCGAAGCGGTCAGCTGGCCGTCGGGGAACCGGCGGCGGGCCCGCCAGGCGGCCTGGACCGCCAGCGCGGACTTGCCGGCCCCGGCGGCGCCGTGCAGCACGACCGGGGCCGGGCCCCGCAGCGCGCGGGCGACGCCGGCGAGTTCGGCCGCACGCCCGGTGAAGTCGGGCACCGCGGGCGGGAGCTGGGCGGGCGGGCCCGGCGTCGTCCACTCGGTGCCCGCGATCCGGCGGTACACCGCGGTGAGGTCGGCCCCCGGCCACACGCCCGCCTCGTCCCACAGCGCCCGGCGGGTCCGGCGCAGCACCTCCAGCGCCGATTCGCGGCGGCCGACGGCACCGAGCGCGGCGGCGAGCCGGGCGGCGAACACCTCGTCCGCGGGCCGGGCGGCGACCACCGGGTCGAGCCGCTCGACCACCGACCGGCCGTCGCCGTCGGCGAGTTCCAGCTCGACCAGCTGCAGCAGCGCGGCCGAGCGCCGGTCCTCCAGCCACAGCTTGTGCGCCTCCAGCAGCGGCCCGCCCGCGATGTCGGCGAACGCGTCGCCGCGCCAGCACGCGAGGGCCCGTTCGAGGGCCCGGCGGCGTTGCGCCCGGTCGTCGGCGCCCGAGGCGAGCAGGGCGAGGAACTCGTCCGCGTCCAGCTCCCCCGGTTCGAGGGCCAGCGCGTACCCGCGCGGCCCGGACCGCAGCCGCTGCCCGGCCTCGGCGGCGCCGAGGCCGGGCGAGAGCGCCTTGCGCAGCTTCGACACGGTGACCTGCACGATCGCCGCGGCGCTCGACGGGGCGCCGTCCGGCCAGAGCTCGTCGACCAGGGTGTCGCGCCCGACGAACCGGCCGGCGCGGGTGAGGAGGACGGCGAGCAGCCGCCGCGGCTGCGCGGCCGAGGGCAGCGGGACGGAGGCCGTCAACGGGCCGAGGACCTGGAACCGCACGGCTACCACACCCCACCCGCGAGATCACCTGATCGAGCGAGCCGAATCTAACCTTCCGGCGCGGCGGCGGAACCCCGCTCACCCGGATGGCCGACGACGTTCGCCTCACACGTGGGCGAGCAGCTTCGCCAGCAGCGCCGGGTTCTCCGCCAGGCCGTCGCGCAGGATGTGCTCCCGCAGCGGCTTCAGGTCGTCGCCGGGCTGGTTCGCCCAGTCCAGCGCGCCCTGGGGCGGCTCGGGGTCGTACTCGACGGCGAACTGGATGTTCGTCGCGACCTGCCGCCCGGCCAGCCGTTCCGCCAGGTGCAGGGCCAGGTCGATGCCCGCCGACACACCGGCCGCGGTGATCACCGGGCCGTCCTCGACCCACCGCCGCGCGACCGGGGTCGCGCCGACGCCGGGCAGCAGGTCCCGGAACATCCAGTGCGTCGTCGCCCGCCTGCCGTCCAGGAGCCCGGCCGCGCCGAGCACGAGCGAGCCGGTGCAGACCGACGTCAGCAGCTCGGCGGTTTCGGCGGCGGTGCGCAGCCAGGAGAGCAGGTGCTCGTCCGCCATCGCGCGCAGCGTCGGCGCGCCGCCGCCGGGCACCAGCACCGCGAAGGGCGACGGCACCTCGTCGAAGGTGTGGCTGGGAGCGATCCGCAGCGGGGTGTCGGTGCCGACGGTGTCGCGCGTGGCGCCGGCCACGACGGTCCGGTAGCGCGGGTCCAGCTGGCCCAGCGCGCTGAGCACCTGCAGCGGGCCGACGAGGTCGAGTGGCGTGAGGCCGGGGTACAGGACGAAGGCGATGGTCTTCCGGTCATCGGTCATGCGGTTCACGGTGGCGGGCGCGCCGGCCGCGGGCGGCGCGGATGTCCGAATTCCTGCGAACCACGTCCGAGCGCCGGTCGGGCTGCTAGCGTTCGATCATGCCAGGCTCACCCAGACGGGTCGCGATCGTCGGTTACGCCGACGCCGAGCTGCTGGACATCGCCTGCCCCGCCGACGTGTTCGACGCCGCCAACCGGCTCGGCGCGCGGCCGCCGTACGAGCTGCAGCTGGCCTCGGTCGACGGCCACGGCATCCGCACCGGTTCCGGGCTGACGCTGCAGCCGCACCTGCGCCTCGACCAGGTGGCGGGCGACCTCGACACGCTGGTCGTCGCGGGCGGCTGGGGCAGCACGGCCGCGGCGGCCGACGAGCGCGTCCTCGCCCACGTCCGGCGGCTGGCCCAGACCAGCCGCCGCATCGCGTCGGTGTGCACGGGCGCGGAGGTGCTCGCGGCGGTCGGGCTGCTCAACGGCCGCCGCGCGACGACGCACTGGCGCTACGCGGCGCGCCTGGCCCGGGACTACCCGTCGGTGACGGTGGACCCGGTGCCGCTGTACGTCCGCCACGGCAACGTCTACACGGCAGCGGGCGTGACGAGCGGGCTGGACCTGACGCTGTCGCTGGTGGAGGCCGACCACGGCCCGTCACTGGCCCGCGAGGCGGCCCGCGCGCTGGTGACGTACCTGCAGCGGCCGGGCAACCAGGCCCAGGTGAGCCTCTTCCTGACCGGGCCGCCGCCGGAGCACCGCGAGGTCCGCGACCTCACGGCGTACATCGCCGAGCACCTCGACGCCGACCTGGGCACGCCGGCCCTGGCGGCCCGGGCGGGCATCAGCACCCGCCAGCTGACCCGGCTGTTCGACGCCCACCTGGGCACGACCCCGAGCCGCTACGTCCGCACGATCCGCACGGAGCAAGCGGCCCGTCTGCTGTCCGGAACGGACCTCCCGCTGGCGACGATCGCCCGCCGCTGCGGCTTCGGCTCCACGGAGACGTTGCGCCAGGCCTTCCTCGACCACTTCGACACCCCGCCGTCGGCCTACCGCCGGGTCCACGTCCGCCAGGCCTACGGCTGAGGCCCCGCCGATCACGCGAGATCGGCGCATCGGGACGAACCGGGCCGTCGGCGGCCCCTCGCGCGGGGTGCCGGATCCCGCTGTCAGGATGTGCGGGTGGACCGCCCCGACCTGGACGACGACGCAACCGGCCCGATTCGCCGGATCACGGACGAGGTGTCCCCTTCCCCGGTCCGCGGCGCGTCCGGAACGCCGGGAACGCCCCGGAAACCCGCCCGCCGCCGCACCGACACGGGTCCGCAGCGCGCCGCCCACTCGGGGGCGCTGCGCCTTCCGGCCGAGAACGGCCGGGCCGAGACCCGGCGCCGCCGCGGCGACACCGGGCCCCAGCCGGTCCAAGCCGACGGCGAGCGCCCCGTCACCCACCGCCGGGACACCGGGCCGCAGCCGATCCCGGGCGACCAACCCGCCTCCCGCCGCCGCGGGGACACCGGGCCGCAGCGAGCCGCCGACGCCCGGCCCCGGCGCAAAGCCGAAACCCCGGAAGTCCCCGCCGACCACGGGCACGGTCATGGACACGGCCACGGCCCCGCCGCCCCGGCGTCCCGGCGGGTCAAGCTCCTGCTGATCTGGCTGCTCGCCCCGCTCGCCCTCGCCACCGTCGTCGGCATGATCGTCCTCTACCCGTGGGGTAAGGCCGCCCCCACCAGCGTCGTCCCGCAGGGCACGCCCGTGCACGCCGACATCCGCGCCACCGCCACCGGTCCCTGCCTCGCCCAGGGCCAGGTCCAGGTCGGCGACCAGAGCGACCCGAACGCGAAACCGTGCCTGACCGTCGAACTCACCATGACCGACGGCCCGGCAGGCGGGAAGCCGCTGCGGCTGACCGTCCCGATCGAGCCCAGCACCCCGCGCTTCGCCGCCGGGGACGCCGTCGTGCTCGCCTACAACAACGGGAACCCGGCCGATCCCGCCAGTTTCCAGCTGGTCGACTTCCAGCGCGGCACCCCGCTGCTCGTGCTGGCCGCCCTGTTCGCCGTCGCCGTGCTCGTGCTGGGGCGGTGGCAGGGCGTCGCCGCGCTCGTGGCGCTCGGGCTCTCCTTCGTCGTCATCGCGCTGTTCATCCTCCCGGCCATCCTCGCCGGGGAAAACCCGCTGGTCGTCGCCATCGCCGGGGCCGGCGCGATCATGTTCATCGCCCTCTACCTGACCCACGGCCTCTCCGCGAGAACCTCCGCCGCCGTGCTCGGCACGCTCGTCAGCCTCGCGCTCATCGGCGTCCTGTCCGCGATCTTCTCCGCCGCTGCCTCGCTCACCGGGCTCGACGACAGCACCTCGACGCTCATCGGCTCGCTCGGCCACGGCATCGACGCGCGCGGGCTGCTGCTCGCAGGCGTCGTGATCGGCGCCCTCGGCGTGCTCGACGACGTCACCGTCACCCAGACCAGCGCGGTCTGGGAGCTCCGCCGCGCCAACCCGGACCTGACCTGGCGCGAGCTCTACAGCTCCGGCCTGCGGATCGGCCGCGACCACGTCGGCTCGGCGGTCAACACCCTCGTGATGGCCTACGCCGGGGCCGCGCTGCCGGTGCTGCTCTACTCGTCGATCTCCGGCGTCGGGCTCGGCGCGCTGCTGGGCAGCGAGGACATCGCGCAGGAGATCATCCGGACGCTGGCCGGCAGCGTCGGCATCGTCGCCGCTGTCCCGGTGACCACCGTCCTGGCCGCGCTGATCGCCTCCCGCGAGCCCGCGGGGCACCTCGCCACGGCGAAGCTCAGTCCAGCGTCGCCACGAACCGGCTGACGGCTTCCATCGTGAAGCGCTGCACGTACTTGTCCGACGGCGCCACCGACGCCAGCCGGTAGAGCGGGCGCTCCGCGACACCGGCCCCGCGGGCCTCGGCCTTCAGCTCGGCGACCAGCAGCTCGCCGAACACGAGGCCGTTCGCCTCGGTGTTGTTCATCAGCGCGTTCGCCAGCTTCCGCAGCTGCACGATGCCCAGCTCGCGCCCGCCCGTCCCGGAGAAGACGGCGAGGTCCACCTTCGCCACCTTGCCGCGCTGGCCGGCGTTGACCAGCAGGCTCACCGTGCGGCTGCCCCGGACGTCGCCGACGACGAGGTCGAGCCGGGTCGCGGTCGTCAAGTCGACCCGGCGCAGCCCCCACGTGCGCACCAGCAGCGTCGAACCCTCCAGCCAGACGCGGCGGCGGATGCTGACCGCCATCACGTACAGCAGCGGCAGGGCGACGACCAGCGCGACGACCAGGCCGGTCACCGTGCCGCCGATCAGGCCGGCGATCCCGCCGAAGGCCGCGGCGACGATCACCACGCCGATCAGGCCCGAGATGCCGCGGCGGCGACGGCCGCGCGGGTCCTCTTCGAACAGCGCGATCCGCTCGGTCATCCGCGGGCCCCCGTCCCGGCGAGGAACGGGTTGCCCGCGCGTTCCCGGCCGATCGTCGTCGCCGGGCCGTGCCCCGGCAGCACCACCGTTTCGTCCGGGAACGCGCCCAGCAGGTCCCGCAGCGCCTCCGCCACGTCCCCGCGGCCGACCGACCCGGCGAACAGCGTGTCGCCGGTCAGCGCGAGCCGGCCGCCCTCGGGCGTCTCCAGGCCCAGCACCACCGAACCCGGGGTGTGGCCCGGCAGGTGCCGGACGTCGACGTCCAGACCCGCGAACGTGCCCGGCGAGAGCGGCACGCTCTCCCCCTCGTACAGCGCCGCGTCACCGGCGTGCAGGTGCAGAGGGACGCGGTGTTCGGCCGACAGCGCGGCGGCCGAGGCGACGTGGTCCGGGTGCCCGTGGGTGGCCAGCAAGGCCGCCGGGACCAGCCGGTGTTCGGCGAGCGCGGCGGCCAGCGGCGCGGCCACCTCCTGCCCCGGATCCACGACCATGCACGGCCCGCCGGCGGCCTCCGCCAGCAGGTAGCAGTTGGCCTGCAGCGGGCCGCTGCCGAACCCGACGACGAGCACCGAACGCCTCCCCGGACTTCCGCGCCGGATGGCGCCGATCACGATCGGGTTGAGACTAGCGGGCCCTGTACATGGTCCTCACAGGCTGTGCCCATACACTGCCGCTACCTCAGACGTGTGACACGAGCGGAAACCTGGAGGGTACGGGGTGGCGACCAACCAGCAGCGCCGCGAAGCTGCGAAGCGCAAGCTCGAGCGGCAGCTCGAGCGCCGATTGGAGCAGCAGAAGCGACGCCGGATGATCGGGGCTGGTGTAGTCGGCGTGGCCGTCCTCGTCGTCGCCGGTGTCGTGGTGTGGATCGTGAGCGCCAACAGCGGCGACAGCACGAACACCGCGGCGTCGTCGTCTTCGGCCGCTCCGCCGCCGACCGACCTCCAGATCCCGACGCAGCGCACCGCGCTGCCGAAGCGGGCCACGGCGTTGCCGAACCCGACGACGTGCGACTTCAAGGCCGACTCGACGGGCAAGGCGCCGAAGAAGGTGAACCCGCCGGACGGCAAGAACGTCCCGTCGACCGGCACGGTGAACGTGACGCTCAAGAGCACCGCGGGCGACATCCCGCTGACGCTCGACCGGGCGCTCGCGCCCTGCGCGGTGCAGAGCTTCGTCAGCCTCGCCAAGCAGAACTTCTACGACGGCACCATGTGCCACCGGCTCGGCACCGAGGGCCTGCAGATGCTGCAGTGCGGTGACCCGGCGGCCACCGGCGACCCGACCACCGACGGCCAGGGCGGCCCCGGTTACACGATGCCGGACGAGGCGTTCCCCGAGATCAAGTACGGGCGCGGCATCCTCGCCATGGCGAAGACGCAGGCCCCGAACTCGGGCGGCAGCCAGTTCTTCATGGTCTACGGCAACGCCGACGGCCTCCCGGCGGACTACTCGGTGTTCGGCAGCATCAGCGACGAGGGCCTCAAGGTGCTCGACGCGGTGGCGAAGGCCGGCATCGGGAACCCGAACCCGCAGGACGGCACCGGAGCGCCGACCAAGCAGGTGAAGTTCACCGGCGTCACCGTTTCCTGACCCGGCTCGCGACAGCCCGTCCCGGACTCGTCCGGGGCGGGCTGTCGTGTGCTCGCCGGGGGCAAGATCTGAACCGCGTCCGCACCGGCCCCGTGTAACAGGGCAACACCGCCGGACCCGCCCGGGTCGACGGGGAGAGGTGCCGGCCATGGTCGAAAACCGGGTTCCCGCGGTCCGCCGCGTCCTCGGGCGGGCCGGTCAGGCCGGCTGCGCCGGTGTCCTCTTCGCCGTGCTCGCCGGTGGTCCCGCGCTCGCGCAGGCCGACCCGCCGCCGCCGGTCAAGTACTACATCGTGCCGCACGCCGACAACCCCCAGGACATCACGCTGTTCAAGATCGCCGAACGCGCGCTCGGCGACGGGCGCCGCTTCCCCGAGATCTTCCGGCTGAACCAAGGGCGGCCGCGGCCGGACGGCACGCCGTTCACCGATCCCGCGGCGATCGAGCCCGGTCAGGTGCTCCAGCTGCCCGACGACGCCACCCCGCAGCCGGGCGTGCAGTTCGGCCCGCTGCCGGCGGCCCCGCCCGCACCGGCTCCCCCGGCGGCACAGCCGGCCACTGCCGAGGAGTCCGGTCTCGGCGTCGGTCCGGCGTCGGCCGTCAGCGGCATCGGCGGCCTGCTGACCGGCCTGCTCGCCGGGCTCTGGTGGCGACGCCGTCCGCAGCTGCTCCCGCCGGCCCCGTTCGAGCCGCCCGAGCGCGACGAGGAGGACTTCGGCGCCGGCTCGGTCAGCGGCACCCTGCCGCTCCCGATCGTGGTCCCCGAACCGCGTCCCGACGTCGTGCTGCGCCCCGAGCCGAAGACCACCGAGCTCGCGATCATCGTGCTCGACACGGCCGAAACCCAGGTGATCGCCGCGGTCCGGCCGGGCTCGCGGTTCCACTTCCGGATCGGCCCCCAGCCGGACTTCGCGGACTCCTCCACCGTGCTCGTGGTCGACGGCGAACGCGACGCGCAGTGACGCCGGGGCGTGCGTGCCGGGTCACTCTGCGCTGAACGGATCAACCGGCGCCGGAACGCTGGCCATCGGGCCGCCGGTCCCGCAATAGTCGTCCCATGACCTGGGATCCGTTCGGCACCGTGGGCAAGGCGCTGTGGATCGGCGGCGCTCCGTGGACCGGGAAGTCCACCGTCGCGCGGCTGCTGGCCGAGCGGCACGGCCTGACGACCTACCACCACGACGACCGGGCCCGGCCCGGCACCCCGCTGCCCGACGACCTCCCGGCGGGCGACCAGCTGACCGCGATGATGGCCGAGTTCGGGCAGCGCTTCCGCTGCGCCCTCGACGGGCTGCGCGCGCTGACCTCGCCTCGCCCGATCGTCGCCGAAGGGCGCGGGCTGCGGCCGGAGCTCGTCGCCCCGCTCGTGGACTCACCGGGCCGGATGGTGGTGCTGGTGCCGACCGAGCTGTTCCGCCAGCACCAGCTCCGGCACCGGCCGGACGGACCCGCGATCCCCCGGCAGCGCACCCGGCTGACGCGCGACCGGATGCTCGCCGCCCACGCCGTGCGGGCGGCGCGGGACCTCGGCATCCGCGTCATCGAGATCGACGGCAGGCTCGACCCGGCCGGCGTGACCGACGTCGTCGCCGAGCACTTCCACGCCTACCTGGACTTCGAGGTCAGCGGAAGGTGAATCGCGGCGGGCGCCGTTCGAGGAACGCGGCGACGCCCTCCGCGTAGTCCTCGCCGTGCAGGGCTTCCGAGCGGATCTCCTCGACTTCGGCGTCCGACGCCTCCTGCCCGGCGACGATCTTTTCGATGATCCGGTTCATCCCGCGGACCGACGCCTGGGAGCGCGAGCAGAGCGTCTCCACGAAGGCCAGCGTCGAAGCTTCGAGGTCCTCGGCCGGGAAGACGTCGTTGAGCAGGCCGATTTCCCGGGCGCGGACGGCGGTGATCAGCTCGCCGGAGAGGAGGAAGTACTTGGCGTGCGCCGGGCCGACGAGCGAGACGAGCTGGCGCGTCGAGTCGAAGTGGTAGACGATGCCGAGCTTCGCCGGGGTGATGCCGAACCGCGCACCTTCGGCGGCGAACCGGAAGTCGCAGGCGACCGAGACCTGGCAGCCACCGCCGATGCAGTTGCCCCGGACCATCGCGACCGACGGCTTGCGCATCGCGGTGAGGGCGGCGACCGCGCTTTCGACGGCCTTGTCGTAGCTCGCGGCACCTTCCGCGGTGGTGCGCAGCTCGCCGAACTCGCTGATGTCGGCGCCGGCCGAGAAGTGCTTGCCCGCACCGGTGATGACCAGCACCTTCAGCGCCGGATCGGCCTCCACCTCGGCGACGACGTCCGGGAGGGCCGACCACATGCCGTAGGTGATGGCGTTCATCTTTTCCGGCCGGGTCAGCGTCAAGCGGGCGACGTCACCGTCGCGCGTCAGGTCGAATCCGTCGGTCATGCACCGCACCCTAACCGCTCGCCCTCAGCGAAACCGGCGGTGTGTGACGCGGTCGGGTGGCTAGTTTGGGGACCATGGCGGCGATCGAGGTGGGCGGGACGGCGTTCGGCTACGACGAAGCGGGAGAGGGGCCCGCGGTCGTGCTGCTGCACGCCGCACTGGGCGACCGCCGGATGTGGGACGCGCAGTTCACCGAGCTCGCCGCCCGCCACCGGGTGATCCGCTACGACCGCCGCGGGTTCGGGGAGACCCGCGGCGAAGCCGGCGAACACGCCCACTACGAGGACCTGCTGGCCCTGCTCGATGCCCGGGGGATCGAGCAGGCCGCGCTGGTCGGGGCGTCGATGGGCGGGGCGTGCGCGCTGGACGCGGCCCTCGCCGCGCCGGAGCGGATCACCCGGCTGGTGCTCCTCGGCTCGGGGATCACCGGACACCCCTGGCCGGACCACATGCAGGCGGACATCGCCCGGCTGACGACCGAGCTCTTCCCCGACGACCGCCTCGCCCGCTACCAGTCCCGCGAGCGCGACATCGATCCGGCGGACGTCCGGGCCATGGCGGAGGCCAACATCCGGTACCTGGTGGCGGGACCCCACCGGGACGTGTCGGCGCTCCCCCGGGAAATGGTGGCACTGGTCCGGGAAATGTGCGAGCAGGTGTACCACCACGACTGGACGGCTCCACAGTGGACGGAACGCATCCCGGACACCCGCCACCGCCTGACGGAGATCACCACCCCGGCGTTGGTGGTGATCGGAACGTCGGACGCACCGGGCTTGGTGGAAGTGTCCACACATCTGGCGAAGTCGTTGCCCCAGGCCGAGTTCATCGAGCTACCCAACACGGGACACCTGCCATCGATGGAGCGCCCAGCCGAGGTGAACGACCTACTGCGTAAGTTCCTTTAGGAAGGTCGCCTCGGCGCCTTTCGACTTAAGAGCTGGGTGGTCATCCCGTCGCCTGAGGCCGTGAAATCACTTTGAGCCGGGCCCGCAACCCACAGACCAACACGAGATGACAGCGCACGCTTGCGGGCCCGGCTCAAAGTGATAGGCCTCAATCAGGCGACGGGATGACCACCCAGCGACCCACCTCCTCCACGTGGGGTGGGAGCGTTAGC
>NZ_JBSGBQ010000037.1:0-95991 GCF_053601335.1 Amycolatopsis sp. NPDC004747
TGTATTGCTCTCAAAGGAAACCCCGACGAGGGGTTTCATATAAGCTCTACTGGCTTAGTTCACTAGCACACTGTTGAGTTCTCAAGCAACACACTCTGAATCCATCCGCTTTATCGGCGGCTAAATCCTCGGCAGTTGTTCCAAGCGATATTCACAAGTTTTTGGTCGAGCATGCCTCAGCCTACGGGCTTAGTCGTAGGGGGTCGGCGGCCGCTCGTGGGCCGACGCTGAACATTACCCGGTCCGATCCGCGGTGTCAACCCGCTCGTCCCGGCCTGGTCTCTTGGGGCTTGCGGCCCCGGTGTGACCCGGTGTTCCTGGCGACGAAGAGAAGATTACATGCCCCGGAACCGGGCCAAAACAGGGGGGTCACTTAACGGCATCGCCGCAGGTCAGAGTGCTTACAGACGGCTACGACGGCAGGGTCGGCAGATACCGGGGCGGAACCCGCGCCGGAGCCACCCGCGAGAAGTCCGCCGCCAACGCGAGCATCCGGGCGTCGGACCACCTCGCCCCCATGAACGAAATCCCCACCGGCAGCGCGCCGGCGAACCCGGCCGGCACCGTCACGTCGGGGTAGCCCGCGACCGCGGCCGGCGTCGACGACGGGATCACGTCGTTGTCGCCCACCGCGCAGTCGGTCTTCCACGCCGGCGGGTTGGTCGGCGACGCGATCGCGTCCAGCCGGTGCGCGGCGAGGGTCTCGTCCAGAGACCGGCGCGCGAGGTCGGAAAGCGCCGCGCGGCCGGCGAGGTAACCCGGGTCCGTGGGCGGCGGCGCGACCAGGGCCTGCTCGAACAGCTCCTGTCCGGCGAAGCACGTCCGTTCCAGCGGATCGGCGCGGTTGTACGCGATCAGCTCGGCCAGGTTCCGCGGCCCGGACGGGCGGGTCGCCAGGTAGGCGTCGATGTCGCGGTGGAACTCCGTCAGCAGCGCCGGGAACTCCAGCTCGAGCAGCCGGTCCTGGTAGGGCAACGTCACCTCGACGACCGTCGCACCCGCCTTGACCAGCGAGTTCCGGGCCGAGGTCATGATCGCGTCGGTCGCCGGGCCGAGGACCGGCAGGCGCCAGAGGCCGATCCGGGCGCCGCGCAGGACGCCCGGCCGGAGGTACTTCGCGTACTCCGACGGCTGGGTCCGCGGATACTCCGCAGTCGCCGGATCGGCGGGGTCACGACCTTGCAGGACCGACAGCGTCAAAGCGACGTCGACGACGTTGCGGGCGATCGGGCCCGCGGTGTCCTGCTCGGCCGAAATCGGCACCACGCCGGTGCGGCTGACCAGGCCGAGGCTGGGTTTGTGGCCGACCGTCGCGGTCATCCCGGCCGGGCAGACGATCGAGCCGTCGGTCTCCGAGCCGATCGCCACCTGGGCCAGCGACGCCGCCACGCCGGCCGCGGACCCCGCGGACGAGCCGCACGGGTTGCGGTCCAGCACGTACGGGTTGTTCGTCTGCCCACCCACGCCCGACCAGCCGGACGTCGGCTTCGCGGCGCGGAAGTTCGCCCATTCGGAGAGGTTCGCCTTGCCGAGGATCACCGCGCCGGCGTCCCGCAACCGGGTGATCAACGTGGCGTCCGCGGCCGGGTGGCTGCGCAGGGCCCGGGACCCGGCCGTCGTCCACTGGTCGCGCGTGTCGACGTTGTCCTTGACCAGCACCGGGATGCCGTCGAGCGGGCCACGCAGGTGGTGCGCACGACGTCGCGCGTCACTGGCCGCGGCCTGCGAGAGAGCCGCCGGGTTGAGGGCCAGGACCGCGTTGACCTTACCGTCGATCCGGTGAATCCGGTCGAGGTAAGTGCTGGTCAGGCTCACGGCCGAGAGCCGGCCCGACGCCATCCGCGCCTGCAGCGCCGGGATGTCGGCGGCGTCGAGGTCGAATTTCGGCGAGGCGGAAGCGGGTGCCCCGGGGACGAGGACGAGTGCGGCGGCCAGGATCGCGAGGAACACCGGCCGCCGCCCCATCAGAGCACCGGCAGGAGGGTTCGGAGTTCGTACGGGGTGACCGCGCTGCGGTAGTTGTCCCACTCCACCCGCTTGTTCCGGAGGAAGAAGTCGTAGACGTGCTCGCCGAGGGCTTCCGGCAGCAGTTCGGACTTCTCCATCTCGGACAGGGCCTCTCCCAGGTTCTGCGGTAGCTGCGAGTAACCGGCGGCACGGCGCTCGGCGTCGCTCAGCTGCCAGATGTTGTCCTCGGCGGGCGGCGGCAGCTCGTAGCCCTTCTCGATCCCCTTGAGCCCCGCGGCCAGGATGACCGAGTACGCCAGGTACGGGTTGCACGCCGAGTCCAGGGTACGGATCTCCACCCGGCGGGATGACGCCTTTCCGGGTGAATACATCGGGACCCGGACGAGCGCCGAGCGGTTCGCCCGCCCCCACGACACCGTCGTCGGGGCCTCACTGCCGCTGATCAGGCGTTTGTAGGAGTTCACCCACTGGTTCGTGACCGCGGAGATCTCCTTGGCGTGGTGCAGCACGCCGGCGACGAAGGCCTTGCCGGTCTCCGACAGCTCGTGCGGGTCCTCGGCGTCGTAGAAGGCGTTGCGGTCGCCTTCGAACAGGCTGACGTGCGTGTGCATGCCCGAGCCGGGCTGGTCGGTGAACGGCTTCGGCATGAAGGTCGCGCGCACGCCCTGGGTCAGCGCGACCTCCTTGACGACGTAGCGGAACGTCATCACGTTGTCGGCCATCGTCAGCGCATCGGCGTAGCGGAGGTCGATCTCCTGCTGGCCCGGTGCCCCTTCGTGGTGGCTGAACTCCACCGAGATGCCCATCGCTTCCAGGGTCTCGATGGCGTGCCGCCGGAAGTGCGTGGCCGTGGCGTGGCTGGCCTGGTCGAAGTAGCCGCCGTTGTCCGCGGGCTCCGGCTCGCTGCCGTCGTCGGGCATGGTCGAGAGCAGGAAGAACTCGATCTCGGGGTGCACGTAGCAGGTGAAGCCCGCTTCGGCGGCCTTCGACAGCTGGCGGCGCAGCACGTGCCGCGGGTCCGCCCAGGACGGCGAGCCGTCGGGCATCGCGATGTCGCAGAACATGCGCGCCGAGTACGGGCCGCCTTCGGGGGTTTCCCAGGGGAGGACCTGGAACGTCGACGGGTCGGGCTTGGCGACCATGTCCGATTCGTAGACGCGCGCGAAGCCCTCGATGGCGGAGCCGTCGAAGCCGATCCCGTCGTTGAAAGCGCCCTCGAGCTCGGCCGGCGCGACCGCGACGGACTTGAGGAACCCCAGCACATCGGTGAACCAGAGTCGGACGAAACGGATGTCGCGCTCCTCGAGCGTGCGGAGCACGAATTCCTGCTGGCGATCCATGGCCGCACCCTAACCACAGCGTGTTAACGGCATGTTTCACGACGCGCCGTGGCCGCGTAAGTCACGTTGCGAGTACCGGGACGGGTTTCTTCGCGCGGGTGATGGCCAGCGAAGCGACCGACGCGATGACGGCCAGGACAGCGGCGGAGTACCAGGCCAGCGTGTAGTTCCCGAGTTGGTCGCGGACCAGTCCGGCGGCCGACGCGGCGAACGCGGCCCCGAGCTGGTGGCAGGCGAAGACCCAGCCGAACACGATCGGGCCGGCGTCGCCGAAGGCGCGGATGCAGAGCGCGACGGTCGGCGGGACCGTGGCCACCCAGTCGAGGCCGTAGAACAGGATGAAGGCCCACATGCTCGGCTGCACCGAGTCACTGAACAGCTGCGGCAGCAACGCCAGCGAGAGCCCACGCAGGGCGTAGTAGACGCCGAGCAGGATCCGCGGGTCGATGCGGTCGGTGAGCCAGCCGGAGAAGATCGTGCCGACGACGTCGAAGACGCCGACCAGGGCCAGCAGGCTCGCCGCGGTCGTCTGCGGCATGCCGTGGTCGTGGGCGGCCGGCACGAAGTGGGTGCCGACCAGGCCGTTGGTCGTCGCGCCGCAGATCGCGAAGCCGACCGCGAGCAGCCAGAACGTCCGGGTGCGGGCGGCCTGGCCCAGCACGGACAGGGCGCGGCGGACCGAGCCGGTCTTCGGCGCCGGCCGCGCGATCTCGGTGCCGGCGGGCGCGCCGTAGGCGGTGGTGCCGACGTCGGCGGGGTGGTCGCGGATCACCAGCAGGACGACCGGGACGACGGCGAGCGCGGCGATCGCGATGACCAGCGACGCCGTGCGCCACCCCGACGTCACCGCCAGGTTCGCGATGAGCGGCAGGAAGATCAGCTGGCCGGTGGCGCCCGCGGCGGTCAGGACGCCGGTGACGACGCCGCGGCGCTGCACGAACCACCGCGTCGCGACCATCGCCGCGAAGCCCATGGCCATCGAGCCGGTGCCCAGCCCGACCAGGACACCCCAGCAGAGCACGAGCTGCCAGCTCGCGGTCATGAACACCGTGCCGCCCGCGCCGAGGGCGATGACGGTCAACGCCGTCGCCGAGACGCGCCGGATGCCGAACCGCTCCATCAACGCGGCCGCGAAGGGCGCGAAGAGGCCGAAGAGCACGAGGTTCACCGAGACGGCCGAGCTGATGGTGGTGCGGGACCAGCCGAACTCTTCGTGCAGCGGGTCGATCAGGACGCCGGGGGCGGCGCGGAAGCCGGCGGAGGCGAGCAGCGCGACGAAGGCGGCACCGGCGATCAGCCACGCGCGGTGCAGCTTCGGGGCAGGACGGGTCTCAACGGTCACTCAGGCAGTCTCACCGCGCGCGCGGGACGGCGGAAGTGGCCGGAAGGACATCATCCGCAAGATTCGGGCCATCAGTAGGCTCACGCCATGCCCCGCCTCGCGCTGCTGCTCGCGCTTCTCCTGACGGCCGGCTGCACCGGGTCACCCGACACGCGCGGGCCGTTCCCGGCGGGCGCCGACCTGGTCCGCGAGGCCGCGACGGCGTTCGCCGCGGTGCGGAGCGTGCACTTCGCCGCCGGCGTCAACGGCGTGCTGCCGGGCTTCCCGCTCCGCCAGATCGAGGGCGACGCGACCCTGGACGACGGCGGCCGCGCGACCGGCACGGCCGACGTCCAGGACGGGGACGGGCACACCAAGTTCCCCTTCGACGTGCGCGACAGCCAGGAACCGCCGTACCCGGTCAGCGCCTTCCTCGGCCCGGCCGGCGGCCTGAAACGGCTGCTCGACGGGGTGACCGACGCCAGGACCGAGGGCCGCGAGAACGTCGACGGCGCGCCCGCCCTGCGAGTCGGCGGCCGGGTGCCCGCCGCCGTCGCACACGACGTCCTCGCGCAGGTCAGCGCCGACATCACCGCCAAGGTCTGGGTCGCCGACGATGGCGGGCCACGGCGCTTCGTGCGCCTGTGGGTGCAGATCCCGCCGTCCGGCGAGCACCTCAGCCCGGTGATGATCGAGCTGTCGCTGACCAAGCAGGCGTGACTACTGCCCCGAGCAGCGCTTCCCGTCCGGCGGCAGCGTGCCGTCGACCAGGTAGTCCGTGCCCGCCTCGTCCACGCACTTCACGCCCTGCAGGAACACCGTGTGCTGGGTGCCCTCGAAGGTGAGCAGCGCGCCCTTCAGGCCCTTCGCGAGGTTCACGCCCGCCTGGTACGGCGTCGCCGGGTCGTTGGTCGTCGAGATGACCAGCGTCTTCGCCAGGCCTTCGACGTTCGGCACGTGCGGCTCGGAGGTGTTCGGCACCGGCCAGAACGCGCAGGCGTCGCGGGCCGCCGAAGCCGGGCGGCCGTCGTCGAGGAACGGCGCCACCTTCACGTACTCCTCCTGCGCCTTGAGGATGACCTGCGGGTCCGTGACGCGCGGGTCGTCGACGCAGCGGATCGCCGTGAACGCGTCCTGCGTGGTGCCGTACTTGCCGTCGGAGTCGCGCTCGTTGTAGATGTCGGCGAGCTTCTCCAGCGTCGCGCCGCGCTGCTGCTTCAGCTCGTTGAGGCCGGTGTTCAGGGTGTCCCAGAGGCTCTCCTGGTAGAGCGCCTGGATGACGCCGGTGGTGGCGTCCTCGTAGGAGAGCTTGCGGCCGTCGCCGACCGGCACCGGGAAGTCGATCAGCGGCCGGGTGAGCTGCTGGAACGCCGTGACCGCGCCGCCGGCGTCCGCGCCGAGGGCGCAGTCCTGCTGGCCGGCGCACCACTTCGCGAACTGCGTGAACGCCGTCCCGAAGCCCTGGCCCTGCGCGACGAGCGACTCGACCGCGTCCTGTTCCGGGTCGACCGCGCCGTCAAGGACCATCGCGCGGACGTTCTTCGGGAACGCCTCGGCGTACGCCGAGCCGATCCGGGTGCCGTAGGAGTAGCCCAAATAGGTGAGCTTTTCGTCGCCGAGGACCGAGCGGAGGACGTCCAGGTCCTTCACGACGTCGCGGGTGCCGACGTTGGCGAGCATCCCGGTGCCGTCGTCGGTGCGCTGGGCGCACTTGGCGGCGAAGTCCTTTTCCTGCGATTCCTGCTTGAGCACGCCCGCCGGCGAGCCGTCGGTCTCGCTGTCGTCGGCGCGGTCGGCGTCCCGCTCCTGGTCGGTCAGGCAGTGGATGGCCGGCTGGCTCGCGCCGATCCCCCGCGGGTCGAAACCGACCAGGTCGAAGCGTTTGCCAAGGCCGGTGCTGGTCACCGGCTTGCCGAGGCCGGCGGCGGCGACCATGCCCGACGCGCCCGGCCCGCCCGGGTTGACCACGAGCGAGCCGATCTTGTCGCCGGTCGCCTTGCGGCGGAGCAGGCCCAGGGTGATCGTGTCCCCCGCCGGCTTCGCGTAGTCCAGCGGCACGGTCAGGCGCGCGCACTGGACGTCCTTCGCCTGGAACGCCGATCGCGCGTCTTCGGAAGTCGCGTAAGGTGCGCAGTCGGCCCAGCTCAGGCTCTGGCCGTAGAACCGCTCCAGCCCGGCGGGCACCGGCCCGGACGGCGGGTGCGACTCGGTCGTCGGCGCGGGCGGCTCGGTCTTGCCGGAGGACGTGCACGCGGCCAGCGAGGCCGCGAGCAGCACGGACGTCGCGATCGCGGTGATCCGGCGACGATGGGACCTGGCGCTGGGATGTGGGAACACGGTTGGATCGTCCCATCCGGCCGCGGAACTCGAACGCACCACCGTCGCGTTGGGTGGTGGAGGCCGGTCGAGCGAGAGAGAACGGGAGACCAGGGGTGGCAGCACTGATCAGCCGGATGGGCAAGAAGCTCCGCCGGATCATCCAGCGGCCGGGCAGCGTCGAGCTGACCCGCTACGAAGCACTGCTGCCCGCGGTCGAAAAGCTCGAACCCGAGCTCGAAAAGCTCTCCGACGAGGAGCTGACCGAGCGGGCGGGCAAGCTCCGCGAGACGCTGAAGGACACCGCGTTCGGCGACGACCAGCTGATCGAGGTGTGCGCGCTGGGCCGCGAGGCCGCCCGGCGGGCGCTGGGCGAGCGCGCGTTCGACGTGCAGGTGCTGGGCACGATGGGCCTGCTCACCAAGCACGTCGTCCAGATGGAGACCGGTGAGGGCAAGACCCTCGCGGGTGCGCTGGCCGCGGCCGGGTACGCCATCCGCGGAAAGCGCGTTCACGTCGTCACCGTCAACGACTACCTCGCCCGCCGCGACGCGGAGTGGATGGGCCCGGTGTACGCCCTGCTCGGCGTGTCGGTCGGCTGGGTCGAGCCGTCGCACTCGCGCGAAGAGCGGCGCGAGGCGTACGCCAAGGACGTCACGTACGGCGCGGTCGCCGAGATCGGCTTCGACGTGCTGCGGGACAGGCTGGTGACTTCGGTCGACGACCTCGTCCAGCCCGCCCCCGAGGTGGCGATCGTCGACGAGGCGGACTCGGTGCTGGTCGACGAGGCCCGCGTCCCGCTGGTGATGGCCGGCTCGATCGACCGCAGCGACGCCGACGAGGAGGTCGCCAAGATCGTCCGGCGGCTGCGGCTCAACCTGCACTACGAGACCGACAGCGAAGGCCGCAACGCCTGGCTGACCGACGCCGGCTCGTCCGTCGTCGCGAAGTCGCTCGGCATCGAGGTCGACGACCTGTTCAACGAGCAGGCGTCGGACCGGCTGGCCGCCGTGAACGTCGCCCTGCACGCCCACGCGCTGCTCACCCGCGACGTCGACTACCTGGTCCGCGACGGCAAGGTCCAGCTGATCAACGCCGCCCGCGGCCGCGTCGCCGAGCTGCAGCGCTGGCCGGACGGCCTCCAGGCCGCCGTCGAAGCGAAGGAGCAGGTCACCGCGACCGACCGCGGCGAGATCCTGGACTCGATCACCGTCCAGGCGCTGCTCGCGCGGTACCCGGAGGTCGCCGGCATGACCGGTACCGCGGTCGCCGTCGCCGAGCAGCTGCGCGAGTTCTACGAGCTCGAGGTCGCGGTCATCCCGCCGAACACCCCGAACATCCGCGAGGACCTCGAGGACCGCGTCTTCGCTTCGCCGTCCCAGAAGCTGCGGGCGATCGAAGAGGAGATCCGCACGGTCCACGAGACCGGGCGGCCGATCCTCGTCGGCACCCAGGACGTCGCCGAGTCCGAAGAGCTGGCCGAAAAGCTGGCGAAGGTCGACCTCGAGTGCGTCGTGCTCAACGCGCGCAACGACGCCGAAGAGGCCGCGATCATCGCCGAGGCCGGCAAGAAGGGCGCGGTCACCGTGTCCACGCAGATGGCCGGCCGCGGTACCGACATCCGGCTGGGCGGCACCGACGGCGCCACCCGCGAAGAGGTCGTCGAACTGGGCGGGCTGCACGTCATCGGCACCGCGCGGTACCCGTCGAGCCGCCTCGACGGGCAGCTGCGCGGCCGTTCCGGCCGTCAGGGCGACCCGGGCAGCGCGATCTTCTTCGCGAGCCTGAACGACGAGCTGGTGCTGTCGAACGCACCGGACGTGCCCGAGGGCATCGTCGACGACGAAGAGACCGGCGAGATCAAGGACCCGGCGGCGCTGCGGCAGCTCAACCACGCCCAGCGCGTTGCCGAAGGTGTCGACCTGGAAATCCACCGCAACACCTGGCGCTACACGCGGCTGATCGAGCGGCAGCGGCGTGACCTGCTGGTGCACCGCGACAAGGTGCTTCGCACCGCGTACGCGGCGGAGGTGCTGGAGAAGGCGCACCCGGAGAAGTTCAGCGAACTCGAGGCGAAGCTCGACGACCAGGACAAGCTGGAGCAGGTGTGCCGCGAGGTGCTGCTGTTCCACATCGACCAGCTGTGGTCGGACCACCTGGCGTACCTGACCGACGTCCGGGAGAGCATCCACCTGCGCGCCCTGGCCCGGGAGACCCCGCTCGACGAGTTCCACCGCGCGGCGATCCCGGAGTTCCACAAGATCATCGCGGAGGCCGATTCGCGCGCGGCGAAGACGCTCGAAGAGGCGGAGCTGACCGACGAGGGCATCGACCTCGGCGACGCGGGCGTGCGGCGCGCGAACACGACGTGGACCTACCTGGTGCACGACAACCCGTTCGATTCGGACTTCGAGCAGACCATCAAGAAGGTCCGGAGCATGATCAAGCGGAAGTAGCCGTTCGGCTGCCGAGGCCCCCGTCCGGTTCGCCGGGCGGGGGCCTTCGATTTCCCCCACATTCGCTCGGCCTTCCGGGTGACCGTGGGACAGAATGGCGGCATGCCGCAACTGCGCATCGCGCTCGCCCAGGTCAACCCCACCGTCGGCGACCTCGACGGCAACGCCGAGCTGCACGTCGAGTGGACGCGGCGGGCCGCCGAAGCCGGCGCGCACGTCGTCGTCTTCCCCGAGATGTCCCTGACCGGCTACCCGATCGAGGACCTCTCGCTGCGCAAGACCTTCGCCGCCGCCTCGCGGCAGGGCGTCGAGGCGCTGGCGCGCCGGCTCGACGAAGCCGGCTGCGGCGAGGTGCTCACCTACATCGGCTACCTCGACCTCGACGAGGTCGGCCCGCGTGACGCCGCCGCGGCGCTCTACCGCGGCGAAGTCGTCGCCCGGCAGTTCAAGCACCACCTGCCCAACTACGGCGTCTTCGACGAGCACCGCTGGTACAAGGCGGGCACCACGCTCGACGTCGTCCGGTTCCACGGGCTCGACATCGGCATGGTCATCTGTGAGGACATCTGGCAGGACGGCGGCCCGATCTCGGCGCTCGGCCGGGCCGGCGTCGACCTCGTCGTGGCGCCGAACGCGTCGCCGTACGAGCGGTCGAAGGACGAGCAGCGGCTGCCGCTGATCGCCCGCCGCGCGGCCGAAGCGGGCGCGCCGCTGGTCTACACCAACCAGATCGGCGGGCAGGACGACCTCGTCTTCGACGGCGACTCGCTCGTCGTCGGCGCGGACGGCACGCTGCTGGCCCGCGCGCCGCAGTTCGTCGAGCACCTGCTCGTGCTGGACATGGACCTCGCCGCGGGCGGGCACGCCGCCGACGGCGAGCTCGAAGGCCTGCACGTCCGGCGCCGGGTGCTGAGCTCGGACCCGCTGCCGGCGTACCCGGCGTCCGCCGAGCCGGTGATCAGCGAGCCGCTGTCCGACGAGGCCGAGGTGTGGCACGCGCTCGTCGTCGGGCTGCGGGACTACGTGCACAAGAACGGCTTCTCGTCGGTGATTTTCGGGTTCTCCGGCGGCATCGACTCGGCGGTCTGCGCGGCGCTGGCGGCGGACGCGCTGGGCGGCGACAACGTCTACGGCGTCTCGATGCCGTCGAAGTACTCGTCGGGGCACTCGAAGGACGACGCCGCCGACCTGGCACGGCGGATCGGCGCGCACTACCGCGTCGAACCGGTCGAGGACATGGTCCGGGTGTACGTCGACCAGCTTTCCCTGACCGGCCTGGCCGAGGAGAACATCCAGGCGCGCACGCGGGGCATGCTGCTCAT
The DNA here is from genome assembly GCF_053601335.1 of Amycolatopsis sp. NPDC004747. NCBI lineage: Bacteria > Bacillati > Actinomycetota > Actinomycetes > Pseudonocardiales > Pseudonocardiaceae > Amycolatopsis > Amycolatopsis sp. NPDC004747. Next base: position 10,724 of record NZ_JBSGBQ010000037.1, read on the forward strand.
GGCACTGTCCAACTTGGACGGTCACCTGGTGCTGGCCACCGGGAACAAGACCGAGCTCGCCGTCGGGTATTCGACGATCTACGGCGACGCGGTCGGCGCGTTCGCCCCGATCAAGGACGTCTTCAAGACGCACGTGTGGCAGCTGGCGCGGTGGCGCAACGCGGAAGCGGTGAAGAACGGCGAGACCCCGCCGATCCCGGAGAACTCCATCACCAAGCCGCCGTCGGCCGAGCTGCGGCCGGGCCAGGTGGACACCGACTCGCTGCCGGACTACGAGCTGCTCGACGACATCCTCGACGACTACGTCGAGGGCGACCGCGGGTACGCGGACCTGGTCTCGGCGGGCTTCGACCCGGAGACCATCGACCGCGTGGTGCGGATGGTCGACAAGGCCGAGTACAAGCGGCGCCAGTACCCGCCGGGCACGAAGATCACGTTCAAGGCGTTCGGCCGCGACCGGCGGCTGCCGATGACCAACCTGTGGCGCGAAGGTAAGGCCTAGCTCGGGCCTTCAGCTCAGCGCGACCTGGCGGCCTTCCGGGGTCCGGAGGGCCGCCGTCAGGCCGGCTTTCGGCGCCCGGCGGACCAGCAGCTCCAGGCCGAGCGCGTCCGTCACCGCGAGCACCGAATCCGGGTCCGGGTGCGTGCCGGTGACCATCAGCAGCGGCAGGGACGGCAGGTCCCGCGTGGTCGGGTGCGGCGTCGAGCCCCAGTCGATGAGGAACGGGTGCAGGGTGCCCGGGACGCTCGGCGGGGTCAGGCGCCAGCGCAGCGTTTCGCCGTCGCCGGTTTCGCGGGACATCTCCGTCGCGTCGCCCGGGTCGAAGCCGTGGGCGCGGGCTTTCGCGATCGTCGTGTCGATGTCCGTGGTGCGGACCGCCCAGGCGACCAGCGCGGGCTCGGTCAGCTCGTCGATGCCGAACGGCCGGGGCCCTTCGGGGTCCGGCTGGTCCGGGTCCGGGCCGATGACCTCCAGGTACATCCCCGCGCCGAGGTCGGCGAGGTGGTTGGCGGTGCCGAGGCCGACGTGGCGGCCGCCGGGCGCGGGCGTGACCCCGGTGAGCGCGGCGACCCGGGCGACGGCGGCGGCGAGATCCGGACCGGCGTAGACGAGGTGATCGAGCACGAGTGCCATCATCCCGCGCCGACGGCCCGCGCCGCATCGACCACACCGTGGCCGTAGTAGGTGGTTCCTGCGTCCGTGGGTGCGCAGGTGGTGTCCGGGCAGGGCAGCGGTGACGCCGTGGCGTAGAGGGCGCGCTTGATGCGTTCGGCGCTCCAGTGCGGGTGCTCGCTCGCGATCAGCGCGGCGACGCCGCTGGCGTGCGGCGCCGCCATCGACGTCCCGCTCGCGGACCGGTATTCGCCGTTCGGCCAGGTCGACCAGACGCGCGCGCCGGGCGCGGCGACGCTGATCCGGGACGCCGAGTAGTTCGAGAAAGTGGCTTTGCCGAGCTTCTCGTCGAGCGCGCCGGTGCCGACGACGCCCGGCAGTTCGTGCGGCAGCCGGGTGCAGCTCGGGTCGATCCGGCGCTCCACCGGCGTGCTGTCGGCCGGGCTTTCCTTGTCCACCGAGCGGGTGTCGAGGTTGATCCCGGCGTTGCCCGCGGAGGCGACGACGAGGACGTTCCGGCGTTGCGCGTACGCGACCGCCCGGCCGACGGCGAGCTTCGCCGCGGCCTGGTCCGGCTGGTCGTCGCAGTTGTAGCGCCACGGGATCGAGCGGTAGCTGTTGTTCGTCACGGCGAACCCGTGCTCGGCGGCCCAGACGAACCCGCAGACCATGCTCTCGGCCGTCTCCTTGTCGTCGAGCTCGGCGAGCTTGACCGCGGCGATCCTGACGCCGGGCGCGACGCCGACGACGCCGGATCCGTTGCGGGCCGCGGCGATCGTGCCCGCGACGTGCGTGCCGTGGCCGTCGAGGGTGGGCCGCCAGGCGCCGGGACCGCGGTCGGGCCAGCCGGACAGGCAGGAGACGGAGTTCTTGCGGTCGAACGCTTCCGCGAGCTCCGGGTGGGTGTCGTCGACGCCGACGTCGAGGACGCCGACGAGGGTGCGTTTGCTGCCTTCGGTGACCTGATGGGCTTCGGGCAGGTGCAGCGCCGGGACGTCCCACGCGGTGCCCTCGGGCGGGACCTGGCCGGAGTTCGGCGAATTCGGCCCGGTGTAGCGGAGGTCCTTGCGGGGCGCGAAGAACTCCCTCGGGATCTTCGCGGTGCGCGTCGCGCCGACGGCGTCGATGCCGGGTGTTCGGCGGAGCTTCGCCGCGAAGTCGTCGTTCGCGGTGTAGGCGACGACGCCGATCTGCGGGTAGCTCGCGACGACCGTGCCGCGGGCTTTCCTGATGGCGAGCTCGGCCCACGAGGTGTGGTGCGTGACGACGACGTGCGGCATGACCAGCGACTCGGCGGCCGCCGGCGTCGCGATCAGGCCCAGCAGCAACGCTGTCGCCAGGATGATTCGCCGCACGCGTCCTCCTCGAATTCGCCCAAACCGAACTTAGCGATCATTTGCGGCGGGGCGGTACCCCTCTTCGGTCGTAGGCTGGACGGCATGACAACGGGGTTCACGGTGTTCGAAACGGCGATCGGCGCGTGCGGGCTGGCTTGGCGCGACGACGTCGTGATCGGGACGTCGCTGCCGGAAGGGAGCGCGGAGCGGACCCGCGCCTGGCTGGCCCGGCGGTTCCCTGACGCCGTCGAGGGGACGCCGCCGGCTGCGGTGCAGGAGGCGGTGGACGGGATCGTGGCGCTGCTGGGCGGGGTGCGTCAGGACCTGGCTTCGGTGGCGCTGGACTTCTCGGGCGTACCGGAGTTCAACCGGCGCGCGTACGAGGTCGCGCGGACGATCCCGCCGGGCAAGACGCTGACGTACGGCGACATCGCGCACCGGCTCGGCCAGCCCGGGTCGGCACAGGCCGTCGGGCAGGCGATGGGGCACAACCCGTTCCCGATCATCGTGCCGTGCCACCGGGTCCTGGCGGCGGGCGGGAAGGACGGCGGGTTCTCGGCGCGGGGCGGGGTCGGGACGAAACGCCGGATGCTCGTGATCGAGGGCGCGCTTGCGGACGAGCCGACGCTGTTCTGAACCTCCTTAGGTGGGCTCGGCGGGGCATCACGAGTGTCCGGGGAGGCATCACGCGTGATTGGAGGGGCATCACGCGTGATCAGGGAGTCGACACGCGTGATTGGACGGACGACTCGCGTACCCGGAGGGACGACACGCGTACCTGGACGGACGACACGCGTGCCTGGGGGGCGGGTCAGGCGGGTTGGGTTGTCGGGGTCCAGGGCTTGATCCAGGGGGACTCGGGCCAGCCCTCGGCCGCGGCCATCAGGGGCATGGCCGTGCCGCCGTCGACGTGCTCGCGGATGATGTCCGCGTGGCCGGCGTGGCGGGCCGTCTCCTGGATCAGGTGGAGGAGGACCCAGCGGACCGACCACGCGTCGACGTCCTGCGGGAACCACGGCACGCCCTTCGGCACCGGGACCGCCTGGCCGAGGTCTTCGATGCCCGCGATGACCTCCGCGGTGCGGGCGGCCACCTCGTCGTACCACGCCAGCACGCCCGCCAGGGTCTCGTCCGGGCGCAGGCGGTGCGCGTCTTCGTACTCCGCGATCGACTCGGCGAACGGCTTCTGCGGCACCTGCAGCACCGTGTCCATCCAGCCGTGCTCGGTGCTCGCGACGTGCTTGATCAGCCCGCCCACCGTCAGCGTGCTCTTCGTCGGCGCCGTTCTCGCCTGCTCGTCGGTCAGCCCGTGGGCCGCCAACCTGAGGACGTACCGCTGCTGCTCCAGGAAGCTCAGCAGCCCGTCACGCTCGTCGGCCACCGGGCGCACGTTCCCCGCCATGTCGATCCTTCCGCTCGGAATCACTTGCGGCGATAGTGCCACCCGGCACCGACGTTTTCGGGCGGAATTCCGCTATCGGTGGGCGTGCCGCGGCGCCGGCTTGACGAAGGCGTACGCCCCGCCGATGCCGTACAGGGCCGCGCGGACCACCAGCTGGGCCCGCGAGAAGACGCCCTCGTAGGCGTCCAGCTGGTGGGCGAGCACGACCGCCACCCAGGTGGCCAGCACCAGCACCAGCCCGGTGACCGCGAGCGCGCGCCAGCCCGGCGGCCACCACAGGATCAGGCTGATCACCCCGGCCACCAGGACGATGCTGAGCAGCGACGACAGCACGCCGGCGCGCTCGGGGTAGGCGGCCTGCAGCAGCACGAGCACGCCGAACGCGCTGACCGAGATCGAGCTGAGCCGCGCCGACCACTGGACCGGCCCGAGCCGGTGCAGCGGCGGCCCGGCGAGCACGAACGCGACGCCGGCCACCGCGAGCAGGAGCCGGAACACCGGCGGCCCGGCCAGCAGCGCCTCCGCCGGGTCGTGCACCGGGGAGACGCCGGTGGGCCGGAAGAATTCCAGCAGCCAGCCCGAATACGCGAGGACGGCCACCCCCATCAGGAGGGCCGAAGCGATCCGAGCCGTGCGCACGAGGCAGAGCGTAAGCGACGGGCCGCGTCCAGGCCCGTCGCCGTGACCAGGTCCACCGAGTCGTTACGCCTGCGGCCGGACGAAGGGGAAGAGGACCGTCTGGCGGATCGAGGCCCCGGTGAGCATCATCAGCAGCCGGTCGACGCCAAGGCCGAGCCCGCCGGTCGGCGGCATGCCGTGCTCCAGGGCGAGCAGGAAGTCCTCGTCCAGCTCCATCGCCTCGACGTCGCCGCTGGCCGCGCGCAGCGACTGCCCCTCGAGCCGCCGCCGCTGCTCGATCGGGTCGGTCAGCTCGGTGTAGGCCGTGCCGACCTCCGAGCCGAACGCGATGAGGTCCCAGCGCTCGGCCAGCCGCGGGTCCTCGCGGTGCTGGCGGGTCAGCGGCGAGACGTCGGTCGGGTAGTCGGTGTAGAAGGTCGGCAGCACGGTCGCGCCCTCGACGAGGTGCTCGAACGCCTTGAGCACCAGGTCGCCGTGGCTGGGGTCCTCCCCCACCGGCACGCCGGCGGCGACGCACAGGCGGCGCAGCTCGGCCACCGGCGTCCCCGAGTCGATCCGCTCGCCGAACACGGCCGAGACGGCCTCGTGCACCGGGACCACCGGCCAGTCGCCCGAGATGTCGTACTCGACGACCTTCCCGGCGGCGTCGGGCCGCCGCACGACCTGGGCGCCGTACGCCGCTTCGGCCGCGTGCTGGACGAGCTCGCGGGTCAGCGTGCGCATCGTGTCGTAGTCCGCGTACGCCTGGTACGCCTCGAGCATGGTGAACTCGGGGTTGTGCGTCGCGTCGACGCCTTCGTTGCGGAAGTTGCGGTTGAGCTCGAAGACGCGCTCGACGCCTGCCACGCACAGCCGCTTCAGGTACAGCTCGGGCGCGATCCGCAGGTACATGCGCATGTCGTAGGCGTTGATGTGGGTGACGAACGGGCGGGCGTTGGCGCCGCCGTGGACCGTCTGCAGCATCGGCGTCTCGACCTCGAGGTAGTCGGCGTGGTGCAGCCGGTCGCGCACCGCGCGGACCACAGTGGACCGCAGCCGCAGCATGTTCGTCGAGTCCGGGTTGACCGCCAGGTCGAGGTAGCGCTGCCGGACCCGCGTCTCCGGGTCGGTGAGGCCCTTCCGCTTGTCGGGCAGCGGGTGCAGGCACTTCGCGGTGACCGTCCACTCGTCGACGAGCACCGAGAGCTCGCCCCGCTTCGACGTCACGACCACGCCGCCGACGCCCACGTGGTCGCCGAGGTCGACGCCGGTCCGCCACCGGTCGAGGTCCAGCTCGCCGGCCTCCAGCATCAGCTGGATCTCGCCGCTGAAGTCTTTGACGCGGGCGAAGCACAGCCCGCCGAGGATGCGCAGGTTCAGCACGCGCCCGGCGATCCGGACCCGGTGCCCGGTACTCGTGTCCGGGGCCAGGTCGCCGAACTTCCGGACGACGTCGCCGATGTGGTCGTCGCGCCGGAAGCCGACCGGGTACGGGTCGATGCCTGCCTCGCGCAGCTTGTCGAGCTTGGCGATGCGGACGCGGACCTGCTCGGGCCGCCGGACGGCCTTCGGCGCCGGCGTCGCCGCCGACTCCTCGATCTCCTTGACCCGCGCGACGAAGTCGTCACTGACCGTCTCCAGCCGGAGCGAACGCGACCGTCCGGTCGGGACGAACCCTTCGAGCGCGCCCGCGACGATGCCGACCCGCGGCAGCCGCCGGGCCGAGGAGTAGCAGAGGAACCGCGGCTCCCAGTCCGGCCCGTACTTGGCGTTGGACCGGTACAGCGACTCCAGCTGGAAGAACCGCGAGAACACGCTGAGGATCCCGCGCCAGGCCCGCAGCACCGGGCCCGCGCCGATCCGCTCGCCCTCGGAGAACACCGCGCGGAACATCGCGAAGTTGAGCGAGATCCGCTGCGCGCCGAGGTGCTGCGCGGCCGCGACGACCTCGGCGACCATGTACTCGTTGAGGCCGTTCTCGGCGTCGCGGTCGCGGCGCATGAGGTCCAGCGAAAGCCCGCGGCGGCCCCACGGGACGAAGGACAGCAGCCCGCGCAGCTCGCCGTGGGCGTCGTAGGCCTCGACCATCACGCTGCGGCCGTCGCTGGGATCGCCGAGCCGGCCCAGCGCCATCGAGAAGCCGCGTTCGGTCTCGGCGCCGCGCCAGGCCTGCGCCCGCCAGAGCAGCTCGGTCATTTCGGCGTCGGAGATCTCGCCGTGGCGGCGGACGCGCGAGGTGTACCCGGCCCGCTGGATGCGCTTGACGGCCTGGCGCACCGACCGCCGCTCCGGCCCGGCCAGGCTGAACTCGCGGACGTCGAGCACGGCTTCGTCGCCGATCTCCAGCGCGCGCAGGCCCGCCCCGGTGTACGCCTTCGCGCCGCGCTCGCTGGCGCCCAGCACGCCCGGGGTCCAGCCGTAGGTGCGCGTCTCGTCGAGCCACGCGCGGACCGCGTCGGGCCAGGCCTCCGGGTCGCCGACCGGGTCGGCGCTGGCGACGCTGGTGCCGCCGAGGACGCGGTAGGTCACCGCCGCGCGGCCGTTCGGCGCGAAGACGACGCTCTTGTCGCGCCGGGTGGCGAAGTAGCCGAGGGAGTCGTCCTCGCCGTGCTCGGCGAGGAGCTTGCGCAGGCGGAGCTCGTCTTCGTCGGTGCGCAGCGCCCGGCTGCGCACCCCGCGGAAGAGCAGGTACAGCGCCGCGGTGGCGACGGCGGTCGCGCTGAGGTCGAGGAAGAGGTCCAGCCAGCCGGGCCCCTCGCCGACGCCGATCCGGCGCAGCTGCAGGTTCTCGCCGGTGGCGTGGTTCACCACCCAGGCGAACCGCTCCCAGGTGTCGCCGAGGTGGCCGGGGAACGTCTCGGCCAGGCCCCAGCCGACCAGGATGACCGCGGCGAAGCCGCCGAACAGCATGCTCAGGCCGTCACGCCAGGCGCTCGGCGCGAGCAGGGCCGGGAAGGCCGGGCGCAGCGCGAGCAGGAACACGATCAACCCGATCGAGACCAGGTCGGCGACGGTCAGCACCCACAGCTGGGCCGGGATGTGCCGGACCTGCTTCGGGCCGAGCGTCAGCAGTTCGGGTGACCACAGCAGCGTCGCCTGCAGGCCCAGGGTGAGCAGCAGCCCGCCGACCTGGAACAGCACCAGCGTGTACAGGGCCGCCTTCTTGCGGCGGCGCAGTGCGCCGCCGAGCACCACCAGCAGCAGCACCATGACCAGGCTTTCGCTGGTCGGCACGCTCAGGCCGGAGAAGGCCATGTCGATGCCGTTGAGCAGGCGGCCGTGCGCCCCGCCGGTGAAGAGCAGGATCACCGAGAACACCGCGGCCAGCTGGACCACGGTCGCGACGATGCCGCCCGCCTTCGCCTTCCAAGCGGGGAGGCGGCGGCGCGAGCTCGCGAGGTTTCCCATGGGTGGTTTCGTCGCCTTTCACGGCCGGTCGGGGGTCATGCCCTCTTCTTGACGTAAGTGAACCCGCAATGGTTGTCCCCGGACATCAACCTGAAGGCTGACGGGAGGTCGTCCCCGGGTGTGTGAAGCTTGTCGCACGCGGTTGGGGCCGGTCCCGGGGCGTGTCACCCTTTGAGACGCCTCTGCTCCACGACCCGGGGACCTCGTCGAGGCCTCGAGGGAAGGACGGTCGACGACGATGTCTGCCAGCACCGAAGAACCCGCCCCGTACGGCACCGGAGCCGCCGCTCCCGCGGCCAGGGCCCCGGGCCGGAAGGTCCGCGTCCACCACCTGCGTGAGCTCAAGGAACGCGGCGAACCGTGGCCCATGCTCACCGCCTACGACATGTACACCGCCGCCCTGTTCGACGAGGCCGGGATCCCCGTGCTGCTCGTCGGCGACTCCGCGGCCAACAACGTGTTCGGCTACGACACCACGGTGCCGGTCACGGTCGACGAGCTGCTGCCGCTGGTCCGGTCGGTCACCCGGTCGGTCAAGCGGGCCCTGGTCGTCGCCGACCTGCCGTTCGGGTCCTACCAGCTCTCGCCGCAGCAGGCGCTGGAGACCTCGATCCGGTTCATGAAGGAAGGCCGCGCGCACGCCGTGAAGCTCGAAGGCGGGCGGCGGTTCGCCGCGCACGTCGAGGCGCTGACGTCGGCGGGCGTGCCGGTGATGGGCCACATCGGCTTCACCCCGCAGAGTGAACACAACCTCGGCGGCTACCGGGTGCAGGGGCGCGGCGAAGCGGCGGACGCGCTGCTCGCCGACGCGCTGGCGCTGCAGGAGGCCGGGGCGTTCGCGGTGGTGATGGAGATGGTGCCCGCCGAGGCCGCCAAGCGCGTCACGGCGGAGCTGAAGATCCCGACGGTCGGCATCGGCGCCGGCCCGGACTGCGACGCGCAGGTGCTCGTCTGGCAGGACATGGCCGGGCTGCGGCGCGGCAAGGCCGCACGGTTCGTCAAGCGCTACGCCGACGTCGCCACGGTGCTGCAGGACGCCGCGACGGCGTTCGCCGAGGACGTCCGCCGCGGGGAGTTCCCGGCGCCGGAGCACGCGTTCCACGACTGAGCCCGTCACCGGCGCTTGAACCGTTCCGCGAGCGCCGGGTCGTTCTCCCACCACAGGCCGGTGGCCGGCTCGGCGTCCAGCTGGACGTCGATCCGCTTCGCCTGCCGTTCGTCCTCGCGGGCCCACCGCACGAACAACGCGACGACGAACGGCAGGCCGGCGACGTCGCCGCCGATCCACAGCACGCCCGCGCCGATGATCTGGTCGGTGCGCGGGTCGGGGCCCCAGCCCGGGTGCGCGGCCGCGTAGTGGGCCGGGGCGAGCAGCGGGCCGAGCCACAGCACCAGGCCGAGCGCGCCGTCGAAGACCACCTCGGCGAAGGCGATCCACACCGACACCAGGTGCGGGTCCTCGCGCGGCGTCGGGTCGAGGCCCAGGCGCGTCCAGAAGTAGGTGAAGCCGGCCAGCACGAGGACCAGCCGGACCAGGCCGTCGACCAGCGGCGAGCGCAGCGTGAGGTCGTAGAGCGGGGTCAGGTACAGCACCAGCACCGGCGCGACCAGGACGAGGGTGACCACCGGCGGGAACGTCAGCGCGCGGGCGAGCGGGCCGCGACCGTGTCTCCGCAGCCACCGGGCGTCGACGGTGTCCAGGAGCAGCCGGACGGGCGCGCCCAGCGCGAGGAGCAGCGGGGTGATCATCAGCAACGTCACCGTCTGGACCGCGCGGACCCAGAAGAACGTCGTGTCGTAGCCGGCGAGGGGTGAGCAGGTGACGACCAGGATCGTCGCGAGCCCGGCGAGGAAGGCCGTCGTGCGGCCCGGCGGCCAGTCGCGGCGGCGGGCCGCGCGGACGTAGAGCGTGCCCGCGGCGAGCACGCCGAGGACCGCCGGGGCGTCGAACGTCAGCCGCACGTCAGACCGCGAAGAAGAGCAGGCTGCCGATTCCGGCGACCACGCAGTAAATGGCGAACGGGGTCAGAGTGCGCGTTTCGAAGTATCCGGTGAGGAATCGGACAGAAATGTACGAAGCGACCCCGGCCACGACGCTGCCGACGAGCGCTGGGCCGAGCGAAGCGTGGTTTTCGGGAGCGAACAGCGTCGGCATCTTGAGCACGCCCGCGGCGAGGATCACCGGGGTGGCGAGCAGGAAGGCGAACCGCGCCGCGTCCTCGTGGCCCAGCCCGCGGCGCAGGCCGGCCACCATCGTGATGCCCGACCGGCTGATGCCCGGCAGCAGCGCGAGGATCTGCGCGGCGCCGATCAGCACCGCCTCCCCGACGCGCAGTTTCGCCAGCCGGACGTCGGTCGCCTCCTCGACCGAGACCGCCCGCATGACCAGCGTGTCCTCGGTCGAAAAGTCCACTGTGTCCGCTTCCTCGGCGGGCTTGCGCCGGGAGAACTTCTCCGCGGCGTAGAGGACACCGCCGTTGAGGGCGAGGAAGATCGCCGAGGGCACCGGCTTGCCGAGGAAGTCGCGCAGCAGGCCTTCCAGGAGCAGGCCGGCCAGCCCGACCGGGATCGTGGCGAGCACGAGGAGCCAGGCCAGCCGCTGGTCGGGCGTGCGGACCTCGCGCCGGCGGACCGACGTCCACAGCCCGCCGATGATCCGCACCCAGTCCTTGCGGAAGAACAGGACCAGCGCGAGCGCGGTGGCGACGTGCATGGCGACGAGCACCGCGAGGTACGGCGAGTCCTTCCCGATGCTCAGGTCCCGCTGCCACGAGCCGCCCAGCCAGGCGGGCAACAGGATGCTGTGGCCGAGACTGGACACCGGAAACAATTCCGACACCCCTTGCAATGCCCCGACGACAATCGCCTCGACATAGGTCACCGCGGACATTCCATACCCCTTTTTGCCGAATACCGACACCGGAAAGTACCGGCCCTTTCGTTAGCTCCCGGCAAGGGGGACGCGTCCGCTCAGCGTCCTCACAGCTGGCGTTCACATGCATGAACATCAGTCATGTTCTTGACTGGTGTTCGACTCGTGGCTTAGCGTTTAGCCCGTCGCCGCCACGACGAAGGATCGAACCTCGACGAGGAGGACGGGAATGCGTGTGCGGATCGCCCGCTGTCGTGACCACTCCGACGGCCGTGCACCCCTGATGACTCCCCACGGCGGCTGACACCCCGGACCGGGGACCCGCTCAGCCCGGCGGCGGGGGCGGGTCCCCACCTTTCTTGGCCGTCGTCCCGGCACTCGGCGGCGGGGCGCCGGGACGACGGCCAAGGCTCGTACGGCACAGTGGCTCGCATGGACGAGCTGTACCCGCCGATCGCCCCGCGTGCCGAAGGGTTCCTGGAAACCGGTGACGGGCACCGGATCCGCTGCCAGGAGGCGGGCAACCCGGCCGGGAAGCCGGTCGTGGTGCTGCACGGCGGCCCCGGCAGCGGGATCGCCCCGATGGCCCGGCGGCACTTCGACCCGGCGGCCTACCGGATCGTCCTGTTCGACCAGCGCGGCTCGGGGCGGTCGACGCCGGACGCGGGCGACCTCACCGCGAACACGCTGTGGCACCTGGTCACCGACATGGAACTGCTGCGCGAACGGCTCGGCATCGAGCGCTGGCAGCTCTTCGGCGGCTCCTGGGGCGCCACGCTCGCCCTCGCCTACGCCGAGACGCACCCGTCGCGCGTCAGCGAGATCATCCTGCGGGGCGTGTTCACCGTGCGGCAGAGCGAGCTGGACTGGATCTACCGCGGTGGCGCGGCCCACCTGTTCCCGCGCGAGTGGGAAGCGTTCCTCGCGCCGCTCCCGGCGGCCCTGCGGGAGGACCCGCTGGCCGGGTACGCCGTGCTGCTCGACGACCCGGCCGAGGAGGTCCGCCACCGCGCGGCGGTCGCCTGGAGCACCTGGGAAGGCGCGACGGTCTCGGTGGTGCCGCAGGAGTCGTTCGTCCGCCAGTACGCCGACCCGGCGTTCGCATGGACGTTCGCCCGGCTCGCCGTGCACTACTTCACCCGCGGCGCCTGGCTCGACGACGGGCAGCTGATCCGCGACGCGGGCAAGCTCGCGGGCATCCCGGGCGTGCTCGTCCAGGGCCGCTACGACACGGTGTGCCCGCCGGTGACGGCCTACGAGCTGCACCGGGCGTGGCCGGGCTCCGCGCTGAAGCTGATCGAGGGCGCCGGGCACGCGGTGACGGATCCGGGCGTGCTGGCGGCGTTGCGCGCGGCGACGGACTCATTCCGCGAGTAGCACCGCGAACACCTGCTCGAGCTTGCGCCGCACCACCTCTTCGTCCGCCCGGTTCAGCGCGGTGCTCCCGAGGAGCGTGCGCATCACCCAGAAGCCGGCGATCACGGACAGGGCCAGCGCCGGGCCCGCCTGCTCCCGGCCCGGGAGCAGGTCGGTCAGGTGCCGCTCGACGTGCCGCTCGATGCCCGCCCGCAGGATTTCGGCGGCCCGCGGGTTGGGCGCCGATCGCAGCATCAGCAGGAACGGGTCGAGCCGCCCGGCGTCCGGCGCGGTCCGGCGGACGAGCGAGGCCGCGAGGTCCGCGGCCAGGGTCTCCGGGTCGCCGGTGAGCACCGTCCGCTCGACCATCGCCACCTCGACGACCTCGGCGAAGAGGCCTTCCTTCGAGCCGAAGTAGCGGTTGACAAGCATCGCCGTGACACCGGCGGACTCGGCGATCTCGCGCACCCCGACGCCGTCGTAGCCGGCCCGGGTGAACGCTTCGACCGCCGACACCAAGATCGCTTCCCGGGTGGCGGCGGCGTTGCGAGGTCTCATGTATACGAGTGTAGACTTCAGCTAAGTCTACAGGTGTATACCTCCACGGAAGGTGCTTCATGGATCTCGGAATCGCAGGTAAGCGGGCACTGGTCACCGGTTCGAGCGCGGGCCTCGGCGAGGCGATCGCCCAGCTGCTGGCCGCCGAAGGCGCGGCCGTGGTCGTCCACGGCCGGGACGCGGCCCGCACGGAGAAGGTGGCGGCGGCCATCGGCGCGGCCGGCGTCGCCCTGGGCGATTTGTCGACCGACGCGGGTGCGGACGCGGTCGCCGAGGCGGCCGGGAACGTCGACGTCCTGGTCAACAACGCCGGCGCGTACGACCACCTCGGGTGGACCGACGCGACGTCGAAGGACTGGGCCGCGATGTACGAGGCCAACGTCGTCTCGGCGGTCCGGATGATCCACCGGTGCGTCCCGGGCATGCGCGAGCGCGGCTGGGGCCGGGTGGTCCAGATCGGCGGCGGCCTGGCGATCCAGCCCCTCGCCATGCAGCCGCACTACACGGCGACGCTGGCCGCGCGGCACAACCTGGCGGTGTCGCTGGCCCGGGACCTGGCCGGCACCGGCGTGACGTCGAACGTGGTCTCCCCCGGCGCGATCCTGGTCGATTCGGTGCGCGAGCTGCTCACCGAAATCGCCCCGGCGCACGGGTGGGGCACGGCGTGGGAGGAGATCGAGCGCGCCGCGGCCCGCGACCTCGTGCCCAACGACGTCGGGCGCCTGGGCCGGCCCGAGGAGATCGCCGCCGCGGTCGGCTACCTGGTCAGCCCGGCGGCGGCGTACGTGAGCGGCGCGACGATCCGCGTGGACGGCGGCACCATCCGGTCGGTGCACTAGAGCCGGTGGGTCAGTCCGGCAGCGTGGCCAGCTTGTCCGCCACCCGGCCCGCGTCTTCGTGCTTGAGCTCCCGCAGGATCGCCTGGCTGTCGCGCCAGGCCTGGCCGGCCGAGGCGAAGTCCCCCACGGCGTGCTGGGTGTCCCCGAGCTGTTCCAGGGCGTGCGCCGCCCAGTACCGGTCGCCGAGCCGCAGGTCGATCTCGAGGGAGTCGCGGAAACACCGCAGAGCCCGGGCCGGACGGCCCAGCCGCCGTTCGATCTCCCCGATGTTGACCAGCACGTCCGCCCGGCCCTCCGGGTGCTTGACGGTCGTGTAGTAACCGAGTGCGCGTTCGCACAGCGGCAGCGCCACGTGGTTGTGCCCCAGCAGGGACAGCTGCCGGCCCATGGCGTTCAGGGTGTCGGCCTGGCCGAGCAGGTTGTCCCCGTCCCGGACCAGCCGCCAGGCGCGGTGCGAGTGCCGGAAGGCTTCGAGGTGGCGGCTCAGCGGCTCGAGGACGCGGGCGAACGCCAGGTGCGTGGCCATGGACCCGCCGAGCTGCCCCAGTTCCCCGAACAAGGCGGCCGCTTCCCGGAGGTGGCCGAGCGCCTCCTCCGCGTGCCCGAGCCTGGCCAACGCCGGTCCCAGGTGGCGCAGGGCGGTCGCCTGCCCCTCGACGTCGCCGGCGCGCCGGGCCGCGGCGAGGGCGAGCCGGTGGACGGCGACCCGCTCGTGCCACCGGCCGCTCCGCCGGAGGAACGTCGTGCAGGCCAGGGCCAGCCGCCAGGTCCGGTCGGCGAAGCCGTGCTCGGCCGCGAACGCGACCACGGCCAAGAGCGTGGCGCACTCGTCGCCGAACCACCGGGTCGCCTCCTCATAAGTGGTGATGACCGGCAGGTCGGAGGCGAGCAGGGACCACGGCGACCGCATCTCCGCGTCCAGGCACGGCTGGATCACCGAGTCGGCCAGCACGGCGGCGCGCAGGTAGTACTCGACGAACCGCCCGGCGGCATCGCGGCGTTCGGCCGCCCGCGGGTCATCTCGGCCCAGCTCGGTCGCGTACGCCCTGAGCAGGTCGTGGAACCGGTACCGGCCCGGCACGTGTTCGGAGACGAGGTGGGCGCCGGTGAGTTCGGTCAGCACCTCGCCGACGTCGGACGGCGGCCGGACCACCGCGGCGCAGGCGTGGCGATCGATGTCCGGGCCCGGGTGCACGGCGAGCAGCCGGAACAGCCGGGCAGCCTCGTCGGAAAGGATGTCGTACGACCAGGAGAACACCGACCGCAGGCTGAGGTCCGGCTCCCCGAGGTCGAGCACGTCGAGCCGGCGGCGTTCGCCGCGGAGTTCGCCGGCCAGTCCGCTCAGGGGCCGCCCGGCCCGCCTCGCGGCCCGTGCGGCGACGATGCTCAGCGCCAGTGGCAGCCGCTGGCACAGCTCGGCCAGCTCCGCGGCCGCCTCGGGTTCGGCGTCGAGGCATTCGCGGCCGACGCGTTCGGCGAGCAGGCTCCGGGCCTCTTCCGGGGACAGCACGTCCAGGGCGATGCTGTACGCCCCTTCCCGCACCACCAGCCCGTCCAGGCGGCGCCGGCTGGTCACCAGCACCAGGCTCGCGGTTCCGGCCGGGAGCAGCGGCCGCACGTGATCGGCCGACCGGGCGTTGTCGAGGACGATCACCAGCTGCCGCTCGGCGACGAGGCCGCGGTACAGCGCGGACCTCGCCTCCTGCTCGAGCGGGATCGCGTTGGCGTCCAGCCCGAGCGCCAGCAGGAATCCGTGCAGGACCTGGCTCACGTCCCGCGGCTCCCGGGGACCGAACCCGTGCAGGTCGACGTACAGCTGCCCGTCGGGGAACCGGTCCTTGACCCGGTGTGCCCAGTGCAGGGCCAAGGTCGTCTTGCCGATCCCCGCGCTCCCGTCGATGGCCGTGATGACGACCGTCCCGCCACCGGCCGATCCGTCGCGCAGCGCCGCCAGCAGGGCCAGTTCGCGGTGGCGGCCGACGAACTGCGGGATGTTCATCGGCAGCTGGTGCGGTACCGGCGGGCCGGCCGGCGCCAGCGCGGGAGGCACCGGCCCGGCCGCTCCGCCGAGCCGGATCCACGCCACGGTGCTCGTCTCCTTGACGGTGACGCCGACCTGCCGGTACAGGTGCCGCTCCGCGGCCGGGCTGTGCCAGACCACCTCGTCGAAGAACCACTTCGAGGCGATCACCGCGAGGGCGGCCGCCGAAGAAGCCACCGCCTGCTTGAGCGCCGGGGCGTCGAGCAGCCGGAAGGCGAGGTTGACCGAGGTTCCGGCCACGCCGTGGGCGTCGTAGCGGACCTCTCCCGCGTGCAGGGCGACCCGCAGCCGGATCCGCTCGGGTGCACCGGCCGTCGCATTGTGCTTCTCCAGAAGTGAAAACAGGTTCCGGACGAAGGAATCCGCGAAGACGCTCTTCGGCACTGTCGCGGCCACCAGCACAAGCACGCCGTCGCCGCAGTCCTCGTGGTCGGAACTCGCCCAGGGGATGCCGGACCGGGTGAAAGCCAGCTCCAGCAGGCGGTACAGCTCGGTCCGGATCGCCACCCGATCGGAATCGGCGCGCCGCGGATCGCCGTAAGCGACCACGTCCACGGCAACGATCATGCGATGCACGGCAACCACGGGAAAAGCCTGAAGGCCGGCCGGCCGAATGGCAAGGAACGAAACTCCCTCAGAGACGGCCACCGGAAGCGGTGTCACCGGAAAGGCGCTGGGCCAGGTACACCGGAACCGTCGACACGACGATCAGCACCGCCGCCACCACGTTCACGATCGGGGCCTGGTTGGGCCGGAACAGGTTGTCGTAGATCCAGATCGGCAGCGTCTCCATGCCCGTGCCCAGGGTGAACGTCGTCACGATGATCTCGTCGAACGACAGCGCGAACGCCAGCAGGCCGCCCGCCAGCAGCGCCGAGCGCAGCATCGGGAACGTCACCAGCCGGAACGTCGTGAAGCCCGTCGCGCCGAGGTCCATCGACGCCTCCTCCAGGTTGCCGCCCATCCGGCGCAGCCGCGCGACGACGTTGTTGAACACCACCACGATGCAGAAGGTCGCGTGCGCGATGATCGCCGTCAGCAGGCCGAGGTCGATGCCGAGGATCGTGCGGAACGCGTTGTTCAGCGCGATGCCCGTGACGATCCCCGGCAGCGCGATCGGCAGGATGATCAGCAGCGACACCGGGTTGCGGCCGAAGAACCGGTAGCGCTGCAGCGCGAACGCGGCCATCGTGCCGAGCACCAGCGCGATCGCCGTCGCCGCCAGGCCCGCCTGGACGCTCGTCCACAGCGCGTGCAGCGCGCCTTCGTTGGACGCCGCGCGGCTCCACCACTCCAGCGTGAAGCGCGACGGCGGCCAGCCGAACGTCGTGTCCGCGTTGAACGACTGAAGCAGCACCACCACCAGCGGGAAGTAGATCACCGCCAGGCCGAGCCCCAGCGCCGTCCACAGCAGCTTGCGCATGCGCGCTCCTAGAGGTTGTCGAGCGCGCCGGTGCGGCGCACCGCGGCCAGGTACCCGAGCATGATCACCACCGGCACGGTCGCCACCGTCGCCGCGAACGGGAGGTTGTTGGCCGCGCCGATGTTGTCGTAGACGACGTTGCCGAGCATCTGCGACGTGCCGCCGACGATCTTCACCGCGATGTAGTCGCCCAGGGACAGCGAAAACGTGAAGATCGAGCCCGCCACGATCGCCGGGAACGTCAGCGGCAGGATCACCGAGCGGAACGTCCTCGCCGAGCGGGCCCCGAGGTCGCCCGAGGCGTCCACCAGGGAATCCGGCAGCCGGTCGAGGCCCGCGTAGATCGGCAAGATCATGTACGGCAGCCAGAGGTAGGACAGCGTCATGATCGTGGCCGTGACACCGTAACCGGGCGAAATCGAGCTCAGCGCGCCGTTGCCGGACAGCATCGAGCGCCACGCATACGCCTTCACCAGGTAGCTCGCCCACAGCGGGGTCATCACCGCGATCACCAGGATCCGCTGCGCCCGCGGCGAAGCGAGCTTGGCCATCGCGTAGGCCATCGGGAACGCGATGACGGCGTCGATCACCGTCACCAGTGCGGCGATCCCGACCGTGCGGAAGGTGATCGTGCGGTAGACCGCGTCGGTGAACAACGTCGTGAAGTTGTCCAGCGACCACTCGATGACGACCTGGCCGGTGAAGGCGTCGGTGTGCCAGAACGCCGTGACGAACAGCGCGGCGAGCGCACCCAGGTAGGCCAGGCCGAGCCAGAGCAGCGGCGGCGAGAGCAGGAAGCCCAAGCGCAGCTTGGGCTTCCGGTAGAAGAAGGCGGTCATGTCAGCCCTTGATCTCGGTCCAGGCCTTCGTCCACTCGCCGTAGTCCTTGCACTTGACGTCCGTGCGGCCGTCGAGGCACTGTGGGATCGGCGTTGTCCAGTAGGCGATCTTCGCCGCGTACGCCGGGTCGTTGGCGTGGTAGGTGTCGCAGAGCGTCTTGTCCGTCAGCTCCGCGCACGCCTTCGTGTTCGCCGGCGCCTCGCCGAAGTACTCGGCGACCTGGGCGTTGACCTTCGGGCTGATGATGTAGTCGAGCCACTTGTACGCGCACGTCTTGTGCGCCGACTTCGCCGCCACCATCCAGGTGTCGGACCACCCGGTCGCGCCTTCGCTGGGCACGGCGGCTTCGAGGGGCGCGCCCTCGCCCTTGGTCAGGTTGACCGTGACCTGCCAGGCGGTCCCGACGACGGCGTCGCCGTTCTTCAGCGCCTGCGACTCCTTGAGGTAGTCCGACCAGTACTCGGACACCAGCGGCCGCTGCTGCTTGAGCAGGTTCACCGCGGCGGTGAACTGCTTGTCGTCGAGGGCGTACGGGTTCTTGATGCCCAGGTCCGGCTGGTGCGCCTGCAGGTACAGCGCGGCGTCGGCGAGGTAGATCGGCGAGTCGTAGGCGATCACCTTGCCCTTGTAGGGCGAGTTGGCGTCGAACATGACCGACCACGAGGTCGGCGCGGGCGTCACCTTGTCGGTTCGCCAGGTCAGCAGGTTCGCGCCCCAGCCGTGCGGGATGCCGTAGGCCGTGCCGCCCACGCTGTTCCAGGACTTGTTCTTCAGGAACGGCTGGACGTCGGCGTAGTTCGGGACGAGCGCGGTGTTCACCGGCTCGGCGTCGCCCGAAGCGACCAGCCGCAGGGACGCGTCACCGGAGGCCGACACGACGTCGTACTGCCCGGTCTTCATCAGCGTCACGGCTTCGTCGGACGTCCCGAACGGCTTGACGTTGACCTTGCAGCCGGTCTGCTGCTCGAACGGCGTGACCCAGTCGACCTTCGGGTCGTTGGAGCCGTTCTCCGCGTACCCCGGCCAGGCCAGCACGTTCAGCTGGCCTTCCGGCTGCCCGAGCGCCTTGAGCGCTTCGAGCTTCGGCGGCGTGAAGCCCTGCGCGCCGGGCGGCGCGGCGGAGTTCGAGCCGGACGTGCCACATGCAGCCAACAGCAGGCTCGCGCCGAGGATCCCGGCCAGCCGCGTCTTCCTGTTCTTCATGGCAACCCCTTCGAGGAACTACTGGACCTGGAAGCTGTGTTCGTTCCGCCAGGTGAGCCGGACGCGCCCGTCGGCGAAGGCCACGTCGTCGGTGTTCTGCCGGACGACCGAAAGCCGGCCGCCGGCGTCGAGGGCGACCGAGTAGCGCACGGTCGCCCCGGCGTAGACGACGTCGGTGACCGTGCCGGTGGCGCTGGTGACCCCGGCCGCGGCGGGCTCGGACAGGTCGCCGTCGATGCGGATCTTCTCCGGCCGGATGCTGAACAGCCCCGGCCGCCCGATGACGCTCTCGGCGCCGCGGCCGCCGAGCAGGTTCGACGTCCCGACGAACCCGGCGACGAACGCGCTCGCGGGCCGTTCGTAGACCTCTTCGGGCGGGCCGACCTGCTCGATCTTCCCGTCGTTGAACACCGCGATGCGGTCGCTCATGGTGAGCGCTTCGTCCTGGTCGTGGGTGACGAAGACGAACGTGATGCCGACGTCCCGCTGGATCTGCTTGAGCTCCAGCTGCATCGCCTGCCGCAGCTTGAGGTCGAGCGCGCCCAGTGGTTCGTCGAGCAGCAGCACCTTGGGCCGGTTGACCAGCGCGCGGGCCAGTGCGACGCGCTGGCGCTGGCCGCCGGACAGCTGCGCGGGCTTGCGGGAGCCATAGTCCTCCAGCCGCACGGTCTTCAGCGCTTCGAGCGCGCGCTCCCGGCGTTGCCGCTTCGGGACGCGCTTGACGCGCAGGCCGTACTCGACGTTCTGCTGCACGCTCATGTGCGGGAACAGCGCGTAGTCCTGGAAGACCGTGTTGACGTCCCGCTCGAACGGCGCCAGCCGGCTGACGTCGTGGCCGTCGAGCTCGATCGTGCCCTCGGTGGGCAGCTCGAACCCGGCGATCATGCGCAGCACCGTCGTCTTGCCGGAGCCGGACGGGCCGAGCATCGAGAAGAACTCGCCGGGCGGGATGTCGAGGTCGACGCCGTCGACCGCGTGGACGTCACCGAAGTGCTTGCGCAACCCGGAAAGCCGGATCGCCGGGCGCGTGCTTTCCGGCGTGGCGGGCTCTTCCCGCGTCTCGGACGGTGCTTGGTTGGGCGCTTGGTTGGGCACGGCCAGCCTCACAGTGCGCTCATCACGTGCTTGACGCGCGTGTAGTCCTCGAAGCCGTAGAGGGAGAGATCCTTGCCGTAGCCGGACTTCTTGAACCCGCCGTGCGGCATCTCGGCGACCAGGGGGATGTGCGTGTTGATCCAGACGCAGCCGAAGTCGAGCTTCGCGGCGAGGCGCATGGCGCGCTGGTGATCGCGGGTCCACACCGAGGAGGCGAGGGCGTACTGGACGCCGTTCGCGAGCTTCAGCGCCTCGGCTTCGCCGGAGAACCGCTGGACGGTGATGACCGGGCCGAAGATCTCGTCCTGGATCGCCTCGTCGTCCTGCCGGAGCCCGGAGACGACGGTGGCCTCGTAGAAGTAGCCCTCCTCGCCGGCCCGATGCCCTCCACAGTGGACTGTCGCGTGCGCGGGCAGCCGGTCGACGAACCCGGCCACCTTTTCGAGCTGGGCGGCGTTGTTGAGCGGGCCGTACAGGACGTCTTCGTCGTCCGGCTTGCCGGTTTTGGTCCGCTCCGCCTGCCGGGTGAGCGCGGCGACGAAGGTGTCGTGGACGTCGTCGGCGACCAGCACGCGGGTGGCGGCGGTGCAGTCCTGGCCGCCGTTGAAGTACCCGGCGACGGCGATGGCCTCGGCGGCCGCTTCGAGGTCGGCGTCGCCGAAGACGATGACCGGCGCCTTGCCGCCGAGTTCCAAATGCACGCGCTTGACGTCGTTCGCGGCGGACCGCGCCACTTCGACGCCCGCCCGGACCGAGCCGGTGATCGACACCATCGCCGGGATGTCGTGCTCGACCAGCGCGCGGCCGGTGTCGCGGTCGCCGCAGATCACGTTGAACACCCCGGGCGGGAAGAACTCGCCGGCGATCTCGGCGAGCAGCAGCGTCGACGCCGGGGTCGTGTCGGAGGGCTTGAGCACCACCGTGTTGCCGGCGGCGAGCGCGGGGGCGATCTTCCAGATGGCCATCAGCAGCGGGTAGTTCCACGGCGTGACCTGCGCGCAGACGCCGACGGGCTCCCGCCGGACGAAGGAGGTGTGGCCTTCCAGGTACTCGCCCGCGGACCGGCCTTCGAGCACGCGCGCGGCCCCGGCGAAGAACCGGACCTGGTCGAGGACCATCGGGATCTCTTCGGACATCGTGAGCGCGATCGGCTTGCCGGTGTTCGCGGACTCGACCCGGACGAGCTCTTCGGCGCGGGCTTCCAGTGCGTCGGCGAGCTTGAGCAGCGCGAGCTGGCGCTGGGCGGGGGTGGTCTCGCGCCAGGTCTCGAACGCGGTCGCGGCGACCTGCAGCGCGTTGTCGACGTCTTCGGGCCCGGCGATCGGGGCGGTGCAGTAGGGGCGGCCGGTGACGGGGTCGACGATCTCCGCCGTCCGGCCCGACTTGGACTCGGTGTACGCGCCGCCGACGTAGTGCTTCAGCTCCTGCACGATCACTCCTCGGTGCTGACGGGAGCTAAAACATATGACTCCATATGTAATAGGACAAGAGGATGGGGCAAGATTGGTGCGAACGAGTAGTCCGGCTGGAGGCACGCGATGCGCAAGGGCATGTCGCACAGCGCGCGATCCGCCATGTTCGCCCCGCTCGGCCAGGTCGGCCGGGCCGAGGCGGTGGCGGCGCGGCTGGTCGACGCCATCACGCTCGGCCTGCTCGCCGACTCCGAACAGCTGCCCAGCGAGGCCGACCTGGCCGCGCAGTTCGGCGTCTCGACCGTGACGGTCCGGGAAGCGCTGGTGGCCCTGCGGCAGCAGGGGCTGGTCGAAACGCGGCGGGGGCGCAGCGGCGGCAGCTTCGTCCGCGCGCCGGCCAACCCTCCCCCGGACGAGTGGCGTTCGCGGTTGCGCGAGGTGTCGCTGTCGGACCTGCGGGACGTCGGCGACCACTACCTCGCGATCGCCGGGGCGGCCGCCAAGCTCGCCGCCGAGCGCAGCTCCCCCGAAGACGTCGCCCGGCTGCGGCTGGCGGCCGACGACCTCCGCACGGCACACGGTATCGACTTCACCCGAGCGGAGCGGCAGTTCCACCTGGAGGTCGCGG
Organism: Amycolatopsis sp. NPDC004747; assembly: GCF_053601335.1. Classification (NCBI taxonomy): domain Bacteria; kingdom Bacillati; phylum Actinomycetota; class Actinomycetes; order Pseudonocardiales; family Pseudonocardiaceae; genus Amycolatopsis; species Amycolatopsis sp. NPDC004747. The sequence continues at coordinate 32,870 of NZ_JBSGBQ010000037.1, forward strand.
CGGCCGCGCAGTCACCGCGGCTCACCCACGAAGAGGTCCACCTGCAGAGCGAGCTGGGCGGGCTGCTGTGGCTGCCGCTCGGGCCGTCGGCCCCCTCGTGCGAGGAGCACGCGGCGATCACCGCGGCGATCGCCTCGGCGGACGGCGAACTGGCCCGCAAGCTCACCGAGGAACACGTCCTCGGCGCCCTCGACCGGCTCGCGGACGTGCACCTCGACCTGCTCACGCCCTAGACTTCCGCTACTCCGCGCATCGAGGTGAGCACCGTGAACGACACCCGCACGCTGGCCGGCGACGAGGTCGTCGAGCAGGTTTCCGCTTTGGTGGAAGGGGTTTTCGAGCGGCTCAAGCCCCTGCTGGCGGCCGCCGAGTCGGTCCTGGCGGACGCGCCGTCCGCGGCGGGCCTGCACCGGATCCGCCCGCAGGTCACCGAGGCGCTCGGCGGGCTGATCATCGGCGCGGGCTTCGTCAGCGCCCCGAACGTGCTGACCGACTCGGAGTTCGGCTTCGAGTGGTGGACGGCCGGCGAACCCCCGGCCCAGCTGTTAATCAGCCTCGACCCGGCGAGCGAGAACTTCCTGGACTACACCCGCCAGTCGTGGTTCACGGTCCCGCGCGACACCGGGCGCCGGCACATCAACGGCCCGTACGTGGATTACCTGTGCACCGACGAGTACACGCTGACCTTCACGATCCCGGTGGTCTTGGGTGGTGCCTTCGCGGGCGTGGTGGGGGCGGACGTGTACGTGCGCGAGTTCGAGAAGGCGGTGCGGCCGCGGTTGCGCGCGCTGGGGCGCGCGGCGGCGTTGCTGAACGCGCAGGGGCGGGTGATCGTGTCGAACAGCGTCCGGCAGGCGACCGGGTCGCTGGTCCGCGAGGCCGACGTCCCGGCGTGGTGGTCGGCGGGGGCGGCGCCCGGGCCGGCCCTGCGGCGCTGCGGGGATTCGCCGATCGTGCTGGTGACCGGCGCTCAGGGCCCGCCCATCAGCGCGTAGCCCACGAAGCAGCCCGGGGTGGCTTGGACCAGGACGGTCAGCGGCGTGGGCGCCGGCCGGGTGACGAACACGGGATGCGCTGTCCCGAAGAGGGTGGGCACCTCGTCGACCCGGGTCAAGGAGGGTTCCGGTGGCGCGCAGTGCGGCGCCGGGGTGTCGCACCAGCCGGCCCCGGCGCAGGTCGCTTCGCTGTGGTAGTCGCGGCCCGCGTGGTGGATGCGGTACGGGAGCCCGCGCTCGCCCGGCAGCGCGTACCCGAAGTGGTTGGCCGTCCACGGCAGGAACGCCGCCCCGCCCGCGGCCGGCAGCAGGACCACGAGCGTCACCGCGGCCACTCGTTTGCCACCCATGAGCAGGAGACGCGCGAGGCAACCCGCGCGTTGCTCAGGTCTGCAGCGCCACCCACAGCTCGGCGCGGACGCCCGGCGAGTCCAGGTCACGGCCCAGCAGTTCCTGCGCCTTGGTGATCCGGTTCCGCAGCGTGTGCCGGTGCACCCCGAGCCGCGCGGCCGCCACGTCCCAGTGGCCGTGGTGCTCGAGCCAGCAGCGCAGCGACCCGACCAGGTCGCCGCGGCCGGTTTCGTCGTGGTGGCGCAGCGGGGCGAGCACGCCGTTGGCAAACGCCTGCGCCACCACCGGGTCGATCAGCGACAGCAGGCCGCGGCCGGTGTGCTCGGCCGCCGAGACCAGGATCTTGCCCTCGGCCTCCGCCGCCTGGGCCGCCAGCTCCGCCTGTTCGAGCCCGGCCGCGAAATCGCGCGGGGCGACCGGCCCGGCCACCCCGCCGTGCAGGCCGCCGATCCGCAACGCCGCTTCGGCGGCCGGCTCGACCACGCTCGCCGGCCCGAAGACGACCACCGACGCGCCGGATTTCGCCGCGAAGAGCTCTCCCTCCAGCGCTCCGAGCAGCTTGCGCCGGGCCGCGGGCGGGCCGAGGAACACCAGCACCGACCACGGCGACTCCGGCGGCTCCCCGCCCGCCGCGGCCAGCACGCGCAGGGCCAGTTCGGCCTGGCCGCCCACGAGCAGCTCCACCAGCCCGGTCCGCAGCGCTTCCCGCGCCGCCGCCTGGGCGCGATCCTGTTCCAGCGCCAGGGAAAGCACCGAGACCGCGGTGTTGACGATGTGCTGCCCCGCCGAGTCGAGCGAAGCACCCACCGCGAGCACCCGCCGCGCACCGGTGTCCAAGGTCTGCAGCACGACCTCGCGGCCGTCGAGCGCCACCACCCGGGTGCCGGCGCGAAGCCGCTCCAGTTCGTCCCGCAGCGCAGGGCCGTACGCGCGTGCGCTCGCCGGAGCCGCCTCGGTGACGGTGGTGCGCTCGAACAGCAGCGCCCAGCCGTCGACCAGCTTGGCCAGCTTGCGCAGCACCCCGGCCGGGCCGCCGCTGCCGACCGCCGCGCGGGTCAGTTCCTGTTGCGCGCGGCCGATGCGGACCGTCGCCGCGTACTCGTCGGCCGCCACCGCCCGCGAAACCGCACGGGTGATCGCGATGAACGGCGTCTTCCTCGGCACCTCCAGCACCGGCAGGCCCACCGCCGCCGCCGTCTCCACCAGCGAGCGCGGGACGTCGTCGTGGCTGAGGCCGACGCCGAACCCGAGGCCCGCCACGCCGGCCTCGACCAGGCGGCGCACGTAGGCCGGCGACGTCCGTTCGTCCAGCGCGAGGCCGGTGGTGAGCAGCAGCTCGCCGCCCTCGAGGAAGGCCTGCGGGTCGGTCAGCTCCGTCGGGTGGACCCAGCCGATCGGGCGGTCCAGGACGTCTTCGCCGGTCAGCACCCGCAGCCCGAGCGGGCGCTCGGCGGCCAACCCGGCCAGCGTGAGTGCCATAACGGCCAATCGTACGCCCCGAGTTGTCCAGATCGGCCACCTGACGACCGCCCGGTAACCACTCATCCTGAGGACGTCCACCGACTTCCCAGGAGCACGCCGTGACCGCAAGCACCACCGCCGGGCCACAGGCCCCGGCACCCCGCCAGCGCAGGCTGCAGACCGAGATCCCCGGCCCCCTCTCGCGCGAGCTGCAGCAGCGCCGGGTCGGCGCGGTCGCCGCCGGGGTCAGCTCGGTGCTGCCCGTCTACGTCACCTCCGCCAGCGGCGGCCTGCTCACCGACGCCGACGGCAACGTGCTGATCGACTTCGGCTCCGGCATCGCGGTGACCAACGTCGGGCACTCCGCGCCCGCCGTCGTCGACCGCGTCCGCAAGCAGGCCTGCTGGTTCACCCACACCTGTTTCATGGTCACGCCGTACGAGGGGTACGTCGAGGTCTGCGAGGCACTGGCCGAGCTCACGCCGGGCGACCACGCGAAGAAGTCGGTGCTGTTCAACTCGGGCGCCGAAGCCGTCGAGAACGCCGTGAAGATCGCGCGCACGGCGACCGGGCGCCAAGCCGTCGTCGTGTTCGACCACGCCTACCACGGCCGCACCAACCTCACCATGGGCATGACCGCGAAGTCCGTGCCCTACAAGCACGGCTTCGGCCCGTTCGCGCCGGAGATCTACCGGGTCCCGGGCTCGTACCCGTTCCGCGACGGCCTGTCCGGCCCGGAAGCGGCGGCGCTGGCCATCGACCGGATCGAGAAGCAGATCGGCGGCGACCAGGTGGCCGCGGTGGTGCTGGAGCCGATCCAGGGCGAGGGCGGTTTCATCGAGCCCGCGCGCGGCTTCCTGCCCGCGATTGCGGCCTGGTGCCGCGAAAACGGCGTCGTCTACGTCGCCGACGAGGTCCAGACGGGCTTCTGCCGCACCGGTTCGTGGTTCGCCTCGACCGACGAGGACGTGGTGCCGGACCTGATCGCGACGGCCAAGGGCATCGCGGGCGGCCTGCCGCTGTCCGCCGTCACCGGCCGCGCGGAGCTGCTCGACGCGGTCCCGCCGGGTGGCCTGGGCGGCACGTACGGCGGCAACCCGATCGCCTGCGCCGCCGCGCTCGGCTCGATCGAGACGATGAAGAACGAGGACCTCGCGGCGTCGGCCAAGCGCATCGAAGGCGTCGTGCTGCCGCGGCTGCGGGCGCTGGCCGCCGAGACCGGCGTGCTCGGCGACGTCCGCGGGCGCGGCGCGATGCTGGCCGCGGAGTTCGTGAAGCCCGGCACTTCGGAGCCCGACGCCGACCTGACCAAGCGCGTCGCGGCCGCGTGCCACCGCGCCGGGGTCGTGGTGCTGACCTGCGGGACCTACGGGAACGTCGTCCGGTTGCTGCCGCCGCTGTCGCTGGCCGACGACCTGCTCGACGAGGGCCTCTCCGTGCTGGAGCACGCCGTCCGGACGGAGGTCCGCGCGTGACGTTCCCGTTCTGGGTCGCCGGGAAGCCGGTCACCGCCGGTGCGACCGCCGTCGTCCGCCACTCGTTCGACGGCTCCGAGGCCGGCACGCACTTCGTTCCTTCGGAGGCCGACGTCGAAGCGGCGGTGCAGGCCGCGGCCGGCGTCGCCGGCGAGTTCGCGACGCTGCCCGCGCACGTCCGCGCCGGGGCGCTGGACCACGTGTCCCGATCGCTGGGTGAGCGGTCCGAGGAGATCGCGTCGTTGATCACCGCGGAGTCGGGCAAGCCGCTGAAGTGGGCCCGCGGCGAAGTGGGGCGCGCGGTGTCGACGTTCCGCTGGGCGGCCGAGGAGGCCCGCCGGTTCTCGGGCGAGCTGCAGCGGCTCGACACGGACCCGGGCGGCACCGGCAGGCTGGCCCTGGTGCGGCGGGTGCCGCGCGGGCCGGTGCTGGGCATCACGCCGTTCAACTTCCCGCTGAACCTGGTGGCGCACAAGGTGGCCCCGGCGATCGCGGTGGGCGCGCCGATCGTGCTCAAGCCCGCGCCGTCGACCCCGCTGACGGCGTTGCTGCTGGGCGAAATCCTGGCCGGCGCCGATCTGCCGGCGGGGTCGTGGTCGATCCTGCCGGTGGACAACGAGACGTCGTCGCGGCTGGTCGAGGACCCGCGGCTGCCGGTGGTGTCGTTCACCGGCTCGGTCCCGGTGGGCTGGGCGATCCGCGACCGCGTGCCCCGCAAGCACGTGGCACTGGAGCTGGGCGGCAACGGCGCGGTGCTGGTCTGCCCGGATTGGCCGGACCTGGACTTCGCGGCCCAGCGGATCGCGACGTTCGGGATGTACCAGGCGGGGCAGTCGTGCATCTCGGTGCAGCGGGTGTACATCCACGACTCCGTTTACGACGCGCTGGCTTCGAAGGTGGTTTCGCAGGTGCGTGCGCTGGGGGTGGGCGACCCGCGCGCCGACGGGGTCGACGTCGGCCCGCTGATCAACCTCGACGCCGCCTCGCGGGTGGAATCGTGGGTTTCCGCCGCGGTTTCTTCCGGCGCCCGGTTGCTGACCGGCGGCGGCCGCTCGGGGGCCACGGTGGAGCCGACCGTCTTGGCGGACGTGCCCGAGGACGCGTCGGTGATGGCCGAGGAGGTGTTCGGGCCGGTGGTTTCGCTGGTCCGGGTGTCTTCGGTGGCCGACGGTGTCGCGCGCATCAACGCGTCCCGGTTCGGCTTGCAGGCCGGGGTGTTCACGCGTGACGTGCCGACGGCGTTCGAGGTCTCGGCGGCATTGAAGGTGGGTGGCGTGATCGTCGGGGACGTGCCGAGCTTCCGCGCCGACCAGATGCCGTACGGCGGGGTGAAGGACTCGGGCGTGGGCCGCGAGGGCCCGGCGGCGGCGATGGCGGACTTCACCGAGGAGCGCGTCACGGTCCTGACGGGATTGACGCTGTAAAACCGCTCGCTCCCGGTCCGGCCCGAGCGTAGTTTCGGGCCGGACAAGGAGGGCGCATGACGCTGCCTCGCAGGGGTTCGCGGCTCATCACCGTCGACGGCACCGAGTACCGGTGGACGGTCCGCCGCAAGCCGACCTATGCGCAGGGGCTCGGCGCCACCATGACCTTCGCCGTCGAACTCGCCGAGCGCCCCGGTGCCACCCTCGTCGTGGACACCGGCCGGCCGCGGCCCGACAACTGGCTCCACCTCCCGGCCGAGCCCGTCCGCCCGGCCGAAGTCGTCGCGGCCGTGCGAGCCGCGGTGGCCCGTGGCGTGGACTTCGCCGCGCCTCTGCCGCGCTAACCGTGCCCCGGGACCGCGAGCCCCGTCTCGTAGGCGACGATCACCGCCTGGACCCGGTCTCGCAGCCCCAGCTTGCTCAGCAGGTTGCTCACGTGGGTCTTCACCGTGTGTTCGCTGACCACCAGCTCGGCGGCGATCTCCGCGTTCGACAGCCCGCGGGCGATCATCGTCAGCGTCTGCCGTTCCCGGGCGGTCAGCTCCGCCAGGCGCGCCGGGGAAGGCGGCACGGCCGGGCGGGCCGTGTACTGCGCGATCAGCCGCCGGGTCACCGAGGGCGCCAGCAGGGCGTCCCCGGCCGCGACCACCCGGACCGCCTGCACCAGGTCGTCGCGGCGGACGTCCTTGAGCAGGAAGCCGCTCGCGCCCGCCCGCAGCGCTTCGTACACGTAGTCGTCCTGGTCGAAGGTCGTGAGCATCAGCACCTGGCAGGACGTCGACGCGCAGACGATCTTCGCCGCCTCGATGCCGTCCATCCGGGGCATCCGGATGTCGAGCAGCAGCACGTCCGGCACATGGGAGCGGACCGCGTCGACCGCCTCGGCACCGTCGCTCGCCTCGGCGACGACCTCGATGTCGGGCTGCGCGCCCAGTATCATCGCGAACCCGGCGCGGACCAGCTCCTGGTCGTCCGCGACGACCACCCGCACGGTCATGCCCGCGCCCCGAACCGCGCCCGGACGCGGAACCCCGGGCCGTCCGGGCGCGGCCCGGCCGTCACCTCGGCGCCGCACGCGCCGGCACGTTCGCGGATGCCGATGAGGCCGTGCCCGCCGGTGCCGGTGGCGGGCCCGCCGCGGCCGTCGTCGGTGATCTCGAGGGTCAAGGTGCCGTCCTGCCAGTCGAGGCGGACGCCGGCGTGCCGGGCGTCCGCGTGCTTGACGATGTTGGTGAGGGCTTCCTGGGTGATGCGGTACGCGGCGACCTCGGCGTCCGGTGCGAGCTCGCCCGGTTCCCCGGACACGGCGAACGTGATGTCCGTGCCCGCGCCGGACGCGCCTTCGACCAGCCGCGGCAGCTCGGCGAGCGTCGGCTGCGGGGCGGGCGAGCCGTCGTCGGTCTTGAGCACGGTGAGCATCCGGCGCAGCTGGGCCATCGCGTCCCGCCCCGCCGACGCGATCGCGTCGAAGGCCGCCTCGGCGCGGGCCGGATCGCCGGGCAGCGCCACCGGGCCCGCCTCTGCCTGCACGACCATGAGGCTGACCGCGTGGGACAGGATGTCGTGCATGTCCCGCGCGATCCGGGCGCGTTCCCGTTCCGCCGCCCGTGCGGCTTCGGCGAGCCGCTCGCGCTCCAGCCACTCGGCCCGCTCGCGGGACGCCACCGCGACCCGGCCGATCGCGTAGGCGGCGACGAACAGGATCCCGCTGCGCAACGCCGTTTCCGACGACGCTGTGAGCAGGCTTCCGCCGACCGTGACCACCAGGGCGGCGACCCGCGGCCACGGCGCCGACCGCACCGCGACGGTGTAGAGCGCGATCAGCACGCCGTACCAGACCGGCTGGGCCGGGACGTTCCCGGCGAAGTCGTAGGCCCAGGCGCCCACCAGGCCGGCCAGCAGCACCGCGACCGGGAACCGCCGCCGCCACCCCAGGGCTCCGGCCGCCGCCAGCACGACGACGACACCCCACGCGTGCCACGAGCCGCCGGCCGGGTTCGTGCGGGAGAAGAACGGCCACAGCCCGGCCACCGCCACGCCCGCGGCGAGCGCCACGTCGACACCCACGGCGGGCAGCGCGCGCAGGCGGCGGGTCAGGGGTTCGAGAACCGGCGAGGCGGACACAGGACGTGATCCTGCCCGCTCCCCGGGTCCCGGCGCCCACCCGGTCATCCGCGCGCGGCCAGCGTCATCCCGGCGGCGACGATCCGCTGCGTGACCGGGGTCGGGTTGTCGCCGTTCTTGGCGTCGTTCGCGGTCAGGCCGTAGACGAGCCGCCGCTGGCCGTCGCGCGTGCCGCCGATCCCCGCGAGGTAGCCGTACCAGCCACCGCTCTTGCCCCAGACCTCGCCGACGCCGGGCAGCTTGAACCGCTGGAGGCCGGCACCGAAGCTCGCGGGCTTCCCGGAGACGTCCATGACCGGCGGCACGGCGAACAGCTCCGGCTGGACCGACGGCGGCAGGAGCCGTCCGCCCAGCAGCGCCTCGGTGAAGACGTCGAGGTCCCGGGTCGTCGAGACGATGCTGCTGGAGGCCCAGCCGAACGACTGGTCCCAGCGCGTCACGTCCTGGAGGGAGCCGTCGGTCATGATCTGGTAGCCGTGCAGGTACGGGCCGTGGAGCGCGGGGTCGTGCCCGGGCGCGGTGGTCCCCCTCAGGTGCAGCGGGCGCACGATCCGGTCCCGGACCTGGCTTTCGTAGCTGCGTCCGGTGACCTTCTCGACGAGCATCCCGGCGACGATGTACCCGATGTTGCGGTAGTGCTGCGCCGTGCCGGGCTCGAACTCCTTGGTGCCCTTGGCGAAGGCCGCCGCCACGTACTGCTCCGGCGTCCAGCGGTCGAACCGGTGCGCCACCACGTACTCGATGCTGTCGTCTTCCAGGACGGGGCTCGGCAGGCCGCTGGTGTAGTCCAGCAGCTGCCGGACGGTCACCGCGGGGTACCCGGCCGGCAGCAGGCCGGGCAGGTACTCCTGCACGGTGCCGTCCAGGGCGATCCGCTGCTCGGCGACCAGCTGCAGCACGACGACGGCGGTGAACACCTTGGTGACACTGCCGATCCGGAACCGCGCGTCCGGGTCGACCCGCGCCCCGGTGCGGCGGTCGGCGACGCCGGCGGTGCCCGTCCAGCAGCCGTCCGGGCCGGTGGCGCGGACCAGCGCCGCGTTGACGGCGTCGTTCGGCAGGCCCGTGATCGCCTGCTCGAGCGCGGTGGTGTCCAAGGGTTTCGACGCCACACAGGCGTGGCCGGGAGTCGTGGCGAACGCCGGGGTGGCGGTGCCCGCGAGGGTGACGGCGAGCAGGGCTGCGGCGACGTGCTTGATCATGGTGAAGGCTCCTCGGTGGGTTCCGGTGCTGCCTTCGATCATGGTTTTCCGGGGCTCGCGGCGGATCGCCGGTGAGAGCGATTCCCCGGCTCACTCTCAGGGACTAGTCCAGCGCTTCCGTCAGCGCCTCGTGCGCCTCGACGAGTGACGGCCCGTACCAGGTGAGATACCGACCCGAGACCAGGACGTACCGTGCGTCCGGGAAGTGGTCCGGGCCGTCGTCGGCCGTGAACAGGTACGGCTCGTCCGGCAGCACCAGCAGATCCGCGTCCGCGCTCAGGTGTGCCCGAATCTCCTCCACGTCCCGTCGCGGATAACGTTCTTCCGAGGTCGCGTACACGTTCGCCACGCCCACCCGCCGCAGCACGTCCCCGGCGAACGTGTCGCGGCCCAGGACGATCCACGGCTTGCGCCACACCGGGACCACCGCGTGGAAGCGCGCCGGCCGGACCTCGCGCCAGGCCTCCTCCGCCTCGACCAGCCACTCCGGTTCGTCCAGCTCGTACGCCTGCGTCAGGATCCGCCGCAGGGAGCCCAAAGCGGCGGGCACCGAAGCCGCCGCGGCCATCACCCACACCGGGATTCCGTTGGCGCGCAAGCGCTCCACGTCGTCCTGGCGGTTCTCCTCCGCATTGGCCAGCACCAGGTCCGGCGCCAGGTCGAGCACCCGGTCCAGCTTCGGGTACTTCGAGCCACCCACCCGCGGGACGTCCAAAGTGGACGGATGCGTGCAGTAGTCCGTCGCGCCCGCGAGGCGGCCGGGCGCGCTGACCTCGACCGCTTCGGTCAGCGACGGCACGAGCGACACCACTCGCGAAGCCGGTCCCGAAAGCGGCACCGGTTCACCGAGATCGTCGACCAGGTACGTCATGCGCGTTCGAACGACACCTTCCGCTTTTCGACGTCCACCGCGGTCAGCCGGACCGCGATCCGCTCCCCCGCGGTCAGCCGCTCCCCCGCGCACTTCGCCATCACCGTCGGGTCCTCGACGAGGATCTCCGCCTTGTTCTCGTCCGCGCGCAGCACCACCGCGCTGAACTCGCCGCCGACGTGCTCGGCCAGCACCCACGCCTCGACCTGGTCGATGCACGCCCGCTCGACCTTCGCGGCGAGGGTGTCCGACGCGCTCATCCGCTCAGGGACGTCCGCCAGCGCCGCGCGCACCCACTCGGGGACCTCGCGCCCGGCCGAGACGGCGAGGCAGATCTCCGTGGCGAACCGGTCGACCAGCCGCCGGATCGGCGCCGTGACGTGCGCGTACGCGCCGCCGATGCCCGCGTGCGTCGTCAACGCGGGCACCTCGCCGTCGAAGGCCGTGTAGCCCGCGCCGCGCAGCAGCCGGGTCGTGTCGGCGTAGAGCGCCATCGACGCCGGCTGCCCCGGGTCCAGTTCGGACAGGAACTCCGACACGGTCGCCTCCGGCGCCCACGGGATGCCCAGCGCCTCGGCCGAGCGGCGCAGCCAGTCGACGGCCTCGGGCTCCGGGTCGGGCAGCGTGCGCAAGACACCGATCCGCGCGTCGAGCATGATCCGCGCCGCGGCCATCCCGGTGAGCAGCGAAATCTCGGCGTTCCATGCGTCGACGGCGGTGCGCGGGCGGCGGGCGAGCACCCAGCCGCCGTCCGGGTCGCCGGTGATCTCCTGCTCCGGCAGCTGCAGCTCGACCGCGCCGCGCCGGACGGCCAGCTCGCGCCGCCGACGGCCCAGCTCGGGCAGCGCGGCCACCGACGGGTGCGGGTGGCCGGCGTCGAGCGCGGCCTGCACCGTCTCGTAGTCGAACTGCTCGGTGGACCGGATCAGCGCGCGGCGGACGCGGGTGGTGGTCGGCTCGCCGGCTTCGTCGGTCTCGATGGTCCAGAGCACCGCGGGCCGGACCTCGCCGGGCAGCAGGCTCGCCGCGCCTTCCGACAGCACCGGCGGGTGCAGCGGGACGTTGCCGTCGGGCAGGTAGAGCGTCTGGCCGCGCAGGCGGGATTCGCGGTCGAGCGCGCCGCCGGGCGGGACGAACGCGGCGAGGTCGGCGATGGCGTAGTGGACGCGGAAGCCGTGCGCGGTCTTCTCGACGACCATCGCCTGGTCGAGGTCCTTGGACCCGGGCGGGTCGATGGTGACGAACGGGAGGTCGGTCGCGTCCTCGCGGGGACCCGCGCCGGCGAGCGGGTCGAGGACCGCCGCCTCCGCCTCGGCCAGCACCTCGGGCCCGAACGACTCCGGCAGCGAAAACTCGGCACGCAGGGGGCCGAAGTCCCCGCCCGCCGAGTGTGTCCTGATCACGAGGGGAGGCACCCCCCAACCCTAACCCGCTCCGGGCCCGGAGATCGCCCGATCGGGCGCGGGCCGGTCGGGTGTACGTTGCTCCGGTAGTAATGAAAACCGTCATCATTACTAGGAGGGCTCCTGTGAAGATCGCGTTCGTCGGCAAGGGCGGCAGCGGCAAGACCACGTTGTCGTCGCTGTTCGTCGCGTACCTCGCCGACGCCGGGCTGCCGGTGCTCGCCATCGACGCCGACATCAACCAGCACCTCGCGGTGGCGCTCGGCGCGACCGAGGAGGAAGCGCTCGCCTGGCCGACGCTGGGCGACAACATGGCCCTGATCAAGGACTACCTGCGCGGCGACAACCCGCGGATCCCGGACGCGGCGTCGATGATCAAGACGACCCCGCCGGGCCGCGGGTCGAGGCTGGTCCGGCCGTTCGAGGACAACCCGGTCTTCGCGGCGTGCTTCCGGCAGCTGGGCGGCATCCGGCTCGGCGTCACCGGCCAGTTCGACGAGGACGACCTCGGCGTCAAGTGCTACCACTCGAAGGTGGGAGCGGCGGAGCTGCTGCTGAACCACATGATCGACGTCGACGGCGAGTACGTCGTGATGGACATGACGGCGGGGGCGGACGCGTTCGCGTCGGGGCTGTTCACCCGGTTCGACGTGACGTTCCTGGTGTGCGAGCCGACGATCCGCAGCGTGGGCGTGTACCGCCAGTACGCCGACCACGCCCGCGACTTCGGCGTGCGGCTCGTGGTGGTGGGCAACAAGGTGACCGACGCCGACGACGTGGAGTTCCTCCAGGACCAGGTCGGCCCGGCGCTGCTGGGCTGGATTTCGGCGTCGGGCCACGTCCGCGCGGCCGAGCGCGGCGCGACCCGCCCGATCGCGGAGCTCGAGCCGCGCAACCTCGAGACGCTGGCCTTGATGCGCGCGTCGGTCGACGCGGAGCAGCGCGACTGGGCGAGGTACCAGCACCAGGCGGTCGAGTTCCACCTGCGCAACGCGACGGCCTGGGCCGGCGCCGACCTCGCCGCGCAGGTGGACCCGGAGTTCGTGCTCAGCCCGCGGCTGCCGGTTTAGTCGTCGTCCTCGGCATCGGCCCGCCGGGTGCGCTCCCGGGCGATCTCGAGGGCGCGCCGGGCGGTGGCCTCGTCGGGGTACGGGCCGAGCAGGTCGACGCTGCGGCTGCGTTCGAGGTGCTCGACCTGGTGCGTGCGGGTGTTGTAGTACCACCCCTGGTCCGGGTTCGGGTCTTTGGACATGGTCCTAGGTTCGCACCCCCGGGCCGGTTTTTCAGCGCTTGTACCGGTAGGGGATCTCGGTCGGCTGCCCGGTGGGTCCGAAGTCCGGCGGTTCTTCGGGTTCCTTGGTTTCGGTGAACTCGTCGAACCAGCCACGCGGGGTGCCCCGGGGTGGGGTTTCGGGTTCTTGGCGCGTGGGCTGCGGCAGCGGGGTGTCCCGGCCGGGGAAGACCGGGCGGGCGTTCGGGGCCGGGGGTGGAACGGGCGGCATGGTGCCCGGGCCGGGGAAGACCGGCCGGGCCGGAGCGGCGTGGCGGGCCGGGAACGGCTGCGGGGTGGATTCGGGGCCGGGGAAGACCGGTTTGGGGCGGGTGGGCGGGGCCGGGTTTTGGGCTTGGCCGGGCTGGGGCGGGGTGGTTGGCGGGGTGATCGGTGCTGGGGTGGGGGCCGGGGCTTCGGGGGTCGGGCGTTGCGCTGGGGCGGGAGCGGGCGTGGCGCCGGTGGCCGGGGTGGTGCTGGCAGCCGGGTTGGGGCCGATCGCCGGAGTGGGGGTGGCGGCGGCCGGGGTCAGGCCGGTCACGGGGGTGGCGCCGGTCGCCGGGGCGGCGCCAGCCGCCGAGGTGGTGCTGGGAGCCGACGTGGCGCCGGTCGCCGAGGCGGCGGCCGGAGTGGCGCCAACCGCCGGAGCGGCGCTGGGCGCAGGGTTGGCCCCGGGAGGCCGAGTGCCCCAGGGAGTTGCACTGCCGTCGGCGGCCGGAGCTGCCCCGGGAGCCGGCGTGGTGCCGGCCGCCGGAGTGGCGCCGGCCGCCGTGGGGAAGCTGACCGGGCCGGTACCGGGCGCGATCCGGGCGCCGATCGGGTCGGTTCCCTGCGCGGGGCTGGGCGCGGTGTAGGAGCCGCCCGGGCCAGGCCCCGGCGCGGCGTTCGGAGCCGGCAAGCCTGCGGGTCCCCACGGCGGCTTGGGCAGGTGAGAGCCGACCATCGGAGCCGGCGCCTCTGTCGAGGAAGCCCGAGCCGCATCCGCCGAGGCGGCAGCCGGCTGAGGAACTGCATCGGGTGCGGCCTGCGGCTGTGCCGGTTGCGCGCGACCCGGCACATCCGTCGGGGGCGAACCGGCACCGGGGGCGTGCGATTCCGCGCCCGGCTGCACGCCCGAGGAGGCCGACGGCTGCGGAAGCTCGGCAGCCACCTGCGGCTCGGCAGCCGGTAGCTGCGGAATGGCCGACGAACGTTCCTGGGGCGCGGTGGGCGGCCCCGGCTGTAGAGCGGACTCGATCGGGTGGGCCGGCTCCGGCTCCGCCGGGCTGGGTGCCGCCGCCTCGGTGAGGCCCGGCTCGCTCGCCGGAGGCTCGGGAAGTGCGGGGGCAGCTGCCTCGGGCTGGGGCTCGTTCGACGCCACCGGCTCGGCCGCCTCAGGTCCGGCCACTCCAGGAGCGGCTGCCGCTGGTTCGGTCGGTGCAGCTTCTGGCGCAGCAGGTTCGGCCGCCACGGCTTCGGCCGCTGCAGGTCCCGCCACCGCGGGTTCGATCACCGCGGGTTCGGCCGCAGCAGACCCTGCCGCGGGTTCAGCCGCAGCAGGCCCCGCCGCGGGTTCGATCACCGCAGGATCAGCCGCATCAGACCCAGCCGAGGGCTCAGCCGCAGCAGGCCCCGCCGCGGATTCGGTCACCGCAGGTTCGGCCAAAGCAGGCCCAGCCGCGAGTTCAGCCACCCCAGGTTCGATCGCTGCGGGCTCGGCCACAGCGGGCCCCGCCGGGCGTCCGGCCACCTCGGGTTCGATCGCTGCGGGTTCGATCGCCTCCGGGCGGGAGGCTTCCCTTGGTGCCGGTTCGGCGGTAGCCGATTCGGCCTCCTCCGGCAGGTCCGCCTCCTGCGCCGCAACTTCTGGCTGGTCGGAGTCCCGGTACACCGGTCCCGTCGATGCCGGTGCAGCGGCCTCCAGACGATCCGCAGGTTCGCGCGGCGCCGGTGCAGCCTCCTCCGGCCTCACCTCAAACTCATCGGATTCCGATGCAGCAGCATCCGGCCGATCGGTCGCTCCCGGCACCGCTGTCCCGGCCACCTCGGGTTGATCCGCGGCAGCCGGCCGCGGCGCCACCTGCGCCTCCGCGCTGCTCACCTCTTCCGGCTCAGGGGCGGTCGCCGGCCGCTCGGGCTGGGCAGGCCTGGCCTCAACCGGCTCAAGCCCAGCCGCCGGCTGCTCCGGGCGGGCCGGCAGGGCCTCACCCGGCTCAAGCCCGCCAGCCACCGGCCGCTCGGGGCGGGCAGGCGCGACCTCCCCCGTCTCAAGCCCAGCCGCTGGCTGCTCGGGCCGGCCCGGCGGGGCCTCCCCCGACTCAGGCTCACCAGCCGCCGGTCGCTCGGGCACGAGCTGTCCCGGCTCAAGCCCACCAGCCGCCGGCCGCTCGGGCACAGCCTCTCCCGAGTCAAGCCCGCCGCTCACCGGCCGCTCAACCCGAGCCGGCGCCGGCGCGCCCACCTCAGGCCCACGGCCCACCCCAGCCGACGGCACCCCAACCGGCTCCGAACCCCGCGACGGCGGTGCCGCATGCCGAGGCGACGGTGCCTTCACCGGCGGGTCCTGCTCCACCGTCACCGACCGCTGAGGCTGCACCTGCTCCGGCGACGACCGGGCCCACGCTCCCGGGGCCTGCTGCTCCGGCGTCCCCGGTACCGACTGCGCCGGCGGTGGGTGGGGCACCGTTCGCCACACCGGGGCCGGGCCGATGTTCATCGGGGCCGGGGCCGCCGCCGGGGTTCCGGGTGGGGCGGCCGCCGGGGGTGCCGGGCGGGCGGGCGGCTTCGGGATCGGGTCCAGGCACGACACCAGCACCGACGTGTCCTCGGGGTCCTCGACCTTGCGGCCGCTCCGCTCGCGGTAGACCATCTCGCCGTCCGCGTCCATCTCCACCAGGTAGCCCGCCTCCGCGAGCTGCTCCTCGTCGAGGTCCGCGAGCCGTTCGTAGCGCGAAGGCACGACCCGGTAGATCGGCCACGCCAACCCCGCGTTCTGCGCGTGGAACTGGGCCAGCAGCGCCGCCATCTGGTGCTGCCACGGCAGTGACATGCCCTCCGCCAGCGAACGCGGCAGCACCACGTACCCCGCGTCCACCCCCGGGTACCCCTGGCCGAGCTGGTCGGCGAGCGGGGTACTGGACGCGGGACGGGCGCTCTGCCGGGGCGGCTGAGGCGCGCCGAACAGCGCCGCCGGGTCCCGGGGCTCGCCCGCTCCGGGCTTGCCCCGCCTGCCGAATTTGCGTCCCACGTGCTCATCCTCTGCCAGTACGCGGCCGCCTGCTCGTGGAAGCGCCGCGACGTCGGTGAATCGGTGCGATCGTGTCCAGGCCCTCGCGCCCCATGCTAAACGCCGGGGCGGACCGCCTGCGGCACCAGTTCGCGCTCGTCGAACGAGAAGGCCCGGGTGTGCACCGGGACACCGGTCTGCTGCGCCTCGACGACCTTGTTGTCGCCCAGGTACATCATCACGTGGTGGATGGACGACGGATCCGACCTGTCCGTGGCGAGGAACAGCAGGTCACCGGGCTGTGCGTCCCGCACCGGCAGGTACGCGCCGGCGTGGTACTGATCGCGTGAGACGCGCGGCAGGATGATCCCCGCCGACTCGTACGCCCGGAGCATCAGTCCCGAGCAGTCGTAGGAATCCGGTCCCGTGGCGCCCCACACATACGGCTTCCCCTGCTCGCCCAGCGCGAAACTGATCGCCTTCGCGGCGGCCTGGCTGGGCGGCAGCAGCGCCCCCATGCCGGTGCCGCAGGCGACGACGTCGACGACCTGGCCGACCGTCTCCACCAGCGTCGCCGCCATCGGCTCCCACTTGTGGTAGCGGTCCGGGAAGCCCGAGCGCTCCACCGCCTGCGCCGCGTCGCCCGGGCGCTTGTTCTCCCAGTCCGGCACCGCGAGCAGGACGTCGTAGAACTTGTTGACCGCGTATGTCGGGTTCGTCACCTCGGCGACCGAGCCCCAGCCCATCGACGGCCGCATCTGGAAGATGCCCTGGGAGTCGCGGTCGCCGTAGGTCAGGTTGCGCAGCCCGGACTCGGTCATCCCGGCCTGGATCGCGACCTGCCACGCGCGCGGCGCCAACGTCCGCTGCTTGCCGATGGAGATGATCAGCGCGACGATGCCGCGCTGCTCGTCGTCCAGTTTCGACGCGTCGACCTTGCCGCGGTCGCCCTGGCCGGGCTGGGTCGGCCCGACCGAGGCGTCGCAGCTCATCAGGTTCACGCCGCGGGCCTGCGCCTGCTGGTTGTCGATGACGACCTTCGCGGCGACCGCGGTCACGACCAGGGCACCGATCGCGAGGAACACGACCAGCCCCAGCCACAACCCCAGGCGCCGCACGGTCAGCTCGCCTGGTCGTAGTCGGCGACCCGCCAACCGGCGTTGGTGCTCACCACCGTGATGGCCAGCTTCGGCCCGTCGGTCGGGATGGTCAGCTGCACCGAGCTCGGGTACGCCGTGCCGACGACCGGCTCACCGGTGACCTTCGAGGCCGGGATGTTGGACGGGTCCACCGTCGACATCACCGGCAGGTACTCCTCGGTGGTGAACGGCTTCAGCTGCGCGAGCCACTGCTCGGAGGTGATCCCGGCCGGGTGCCGCACCCAGGCCGCGGCCCACTCCTTGGCGACGCGGATCGCGTCGGCGTTCGGCGTGGTCGGGGTCGGGGTGGCCAGCGGGGTCGACAGCCGCGTCGGCAGGTTCGACGTCGGGACCGGCGCCGCGATGCCCGGCGCGGTCGACGTCGCCGAAGTGGTCGTCCCCGGGCCGCCCGGTGACGCCTTGGCCTGCGGTTTGCCGATCACCTTCGGCAGCACGATGCCGAGCGCGGTGATGAGGATGGCCAGGAACACGAGCGCGCCGACGAGGTGGCGCGGCGAGCGCAGCGGCCAGCCCCACAGACGGCGGTAGACCGCAGCGCGGCCGCGGTTGGTGCGGATCGGCATCGGTCACCGCCCCAGCACTTGGTCGGTGTCGCGCGGCTCCTCGCGGACCTCGATGCCCCGCGACGGCCGGTAGAGCACGAACACCGGCTTGCCCGCGACGACCTCGGGGTCGACGCGACGCGGCTGGGCGCGCACACCGGGCGTGCGCGGCGCGAAGTCGCTGAAGGTCGACTCGGGCGGGCGCAGGTCGGACGGCACGACGACGGGCTCGGGCTCGTCGCTCCAGCGCCGGTCGGCCACCGGCGAGGTGTCGACGCGCCGGCTCTCCTCCCGCGTCGTCGGACGGCCACCGGCGCCGACGACGACGTACTCGCCGCCGTCGCCGTTGGCCGGGTTGTACTGGCCGAACACCGGCGCGCCGGGACGGCCGCCCGCGGGCAGCGCGCCCGCGGAGCCCCCGCGGGCCACGGCTCCCGGCCACGCGCCCGACCAGGCCGCGGCCGGCCGGGAGGCACCGTTGTCGAGGCGCTGCGCGCTGGCGAAGATGGTGGCTTCCGGCCGGAACCGGCCACCGCCGGCGGTGGCCCCGAGCGGGCCGCGCTGCTCGCCGTCGACGACGTCGTCGGTGTCGCGCACGTTCTGCCAGAACTCGTCCTGCGGCGTCGGGCCGTTCTTGTTGCGCCGGAACCGCGAGAAGATCCCGCCGCCCGGCGACGGCACGGCGGCGCCGACCATGCTGACCGACATCTCGACCATCTGCCACAGCCGGCGCACCGGCCGCCCGACCATGAACAGCAGCACGGTGATGAGCCCGGCGAGCACCATCTGCGTGAGCATGTTCAGCGAGTTGCCGGCGTCGAAGATGGCTTGCAGCAGAAGGGCGTGCACGCCGGCGAGCACGGAGAGCACGACGAGGTTGAAGGCAACGCCGCCGGCGACCTTGAGCACGCGGCGCAGGATCTCCGGGTGCAGCAGGGCGACCAGGCCGATGAGCGGCGCGGTGAGGGCGAAGAGGCGGATGAGGACCTGGGCGAGCAGGACGCTGGCCTTGGCCAGGAGCTGGAAGAGGGAGTAGACGAGGGCCTGGCCGAGGGAGAGGAAGCCGGCGCCGGTGCGGCCGCCCGCCTCGCCGGTGAAGTAGCCGGTGGCCGGGCCGAGCTTGGTGGAGATGTCCTTGTAGGCGTTCTTCTTGCCGTCGATGACGGACTGGTTGCCGTCGTCGCCGTTGCGCAGCTGCGCCCACGTGAACGCCTGCGCGTCCAGCAGCGGGCGGCCGAACTGGTCGGCCTGCGGCGCGGTCGGTGAACCGAACTCCCCGCGGATCCAGTTCTTGTAGACGATTTCGTTGTGCAGGTTCGTCGGCAGCACGTGCCGCACGACGCGGTTGTCCGCGTCGTCGACGAACCCGGCCTGGATGTTCGTCGTGGTCTGGACGATCGCCTTGTCGATCGGGTCGAAGTACCGCAGCATCGCCAGCGACGACGCGGCGAGCCAGACGCCCGCCAGTGCGTACAGCGCCCGTTTGCTGACCGCCGCGAGGTCACCGCGCCAGATGTTGCGGAACAGCATGATCGACATGACCAGCGCGACCAGCCCGAACAGCTGGGCGTAGATGTTGTTGTAGACCTTTTCCGCGCCCGACTTCACCGCGCTGTAGAGCGGGTTGAGCAGACCACCCTCGAGCACGGTGTAGTGCAGCGAGTTCGTCGCGCCGACGATGTTCTTGCCCAGGTTGAACAGCTGGTTGCCGCCCCAGGTGTCGAGCGTCGAGCCCGGCGGCGTCAGGCTGATGCCGGAGCAGTTCGTCTCGAAGGTGTTCCAGACGAACCCGGCGTAGCTGTAGTCGACGTACGGGCTGCCCGCCTCGCCGTGGCCTTCGGCGGGGTCGATCGCGCCGACCATGCCCGCGCCGGGGCGTTCCGGGTTGGGTGCCTCGCCACAGGCCGCCGCGCTCGCCGCCGGGGCGGTCGCGATGGCCTGCAGCCCGAGCACGACCATGACGGCGAACATCGTCGCCTTGCGTCCCGGCGTGCGCCGCCCCGGCCGCGGACCTTCCTTGATCCGCCGCTTGAGCGAGTGCCATCCCGCGGCCAACGTCAGCAGGGCCGCCAGCGTCAGCACGGTGTTCATGCGGCGTCCCGGCCGGTGCCGCCCTTTCCACCTGACCGGGCGTGTTGCTGCCCGCCCGACGGCTGGACGCCGCCCTCGACCTCGCCGGTCTCGGATGCCAACGGGTCCGGGGCGCCCAGGAGGTTCTCGTCGGCCAGGCCGACCTCCAGTTCCGCCGCCAGCTCGAAGTCCTGCTCCAGCTCGATGTCGTCCTCCGGGGGCACGGCGACGTACGGCTTCTTCTCCTCCGCCGGCAGCGCCAGCTCGTTGCCCGGACGCCGCGACGGGGCCGCGTCCTTCGAACCCGGGGTCGTGTCCATGACCGCCCGCAGGTGGTCCAGGTGGGGGCCGGAGAAGTCGACGCGGATGCGCTCCACGCCGCCCGCGCCGTCGCCGAAGATGAACTGGCGGGGCTCCACGTCCCGCTCCAAGCCCCGCTGGGCCCCCGGACGACGGCCCAGCGCGGCCACGACCTGCTCGTAGCCGACGCCGACCGGGACCTTCAACAGCCGCAGCGCGTCGGCCTGGGCGTCGTCGTCGTCCAGGCGACCGACGAACACCGAGTCCAGCAGGGCCACGAAACCCTGGATCTTCAGGAAGTCCGCCGGGATCTGGGACGACAGCAGGACGCGGACGTTCCACTTGCGCGAGTCGCGCGCGAAGCGGTTCATCAGCACGCGGCCGGTCGGGACCTCGGACAGGAAGAACGCCTCGTCGATCCAGACGCCCTTGCGCATCTCCTTCGGCTTCTCGTACACCGACCGCTGGGTCAGCCACGCCGCCAGGTTCAGCATCTCGACGCCGAGGGACTCCGCGTCCGTCCAGTACTCGCGGGGGACGCCGTCCTTCGGCAGGGTCAGCCCGGCCATCGTCAGGACCGTCAGCCGGTCGTCGCGGGTCTCCGAATACGGGTCCGCGTCCGACTCCGGGATCAGCAGCGCCATCCGCTCGCGCATCTCGTCCAGGAAGTCCGCGACGACGCCCGCGTGCTCGTGGTGTTCCGAGGAATCCCGCCGGAGCGCATCGATTACCTGGCCGGGATCGGCGTCGAAGCGGCCGCCCACGGCCCGGACCGCGCGCAGCAGCACGATCCGCGTCTGCGCCATCCGGGACACCTCGTACGGCAGGACACCGGTCAGGACGTCCAGCACGAGACGCCGCCGCGTCGCGCCCGCGAGGGCCTTTTCGCGGCGCCACGAGCGCTCGGGGTCGTCCTCGTCCATGAAGTGCTCGATCAGCGGCTCGGCGACCACCCGGTACGGGTTCAGGATCCCCGGCTGCGCGTTGAGCAGGTTGATCGGCCGCGCGTAGGGGCGCAGCTCCGGCAGGTCGCACAGCCGCGACAGCGGCCCCGACGGGTCGAGGATCGTCCAGTTCGCCCCCGCGCGCAGGGTCTTGTAGACGATGCCGCCGCCGAGGAACGACTTACCACCACCCAGCCCGGCCACCATCGCGGTCAGGCCGGAGCCGTCGCGGATCTCCTGGGCCATCCACGGGTCCCAGGCCACCGGGCGGCGGGTTGCCGTGCAGGTCTCGCCGAGGAGGATGCCGCGGCGGTCGCCGACCTCGGCCGTCGCCGTCGGGACCGCCGAGGACGCCCAGACCACCGAGCCGCGGCGCATGTACGCCGCCGAGGCGAGGGGCTCGCCCGGGATGAACTCCCGGGCCATCGCGTACTGGGCTTCGGGGTGCTCGATGGCGATCTTCGGCTTGTACAGGTCGAGCAGCTGCTGGGCCAGGCGCAGCGCGTCGCGCTCGGTCGGGCCGGACACCGCCAGCCGCCACCAGGACCGGACGCGGGTGGCCAGCGCGGTGAAGCCCGACGTCATCTCGTCGTCGATCTCCAGCACGCGCCCGGCCTGCCGGGACAGCGACTGCGGCGGCTCCAGCTCGTGCTCGTCGGTGTAGTGCTTGACCTGCGAGCGGACCTTGTTCATCTGCCGCTGCAGCTCGCCCGCCACCTCTTCGGGGCGCCGGACGTAGATGCGCGCGGACACCTCGACCGCGGCGGGCAGCCGGTCGGCGTGCTGGATCCACGGGTCGTCGACCTCGGGGATCTGCAGGCCGTGCATCTGCCCCACGGTGAGGATCGCCAGGTGGCGCGAGACGCCGGCGTTGGAGCCGGTGCGGCCGCGGACGGTCACCGTCGGCGCGTACGGCTCGGCGTAGAAGTCGGCGGCGTCGGTGAAGCTGGCCAGGTCCTCCGGCTCCCAGGCCGCGCCCGGCACGGCGGGCATGTTCCGCGGCGCCGGCAGGCCCAGCGAGCAGGACCGGTGCATCAGCCAGGACATCTCCTCGGCGTGCACCGGACGGCCCTCCAGCCCGGCGCTGCCGATGACCTGGTCGAGGTGCTCGACCTCGGAGTCGAGGGCGGTCAGCTCGGCGTCGACGGCCTCGGGCAGGATCTTGCGCAGCACCGGCGCGGCGCGCTCGACCGCGCGGTCGACCATCCGCCGGGTCTGCACCTGGACGCCCAGGTAGACCTCTTTTTCGGCCATCGAGCGGCCCATCAGCTGCTGCTGCTCGCCGATCAGGTAGTCGTCGAACGACAGCGCACCCGGGACGTCGCCGGGGCGGTTGTGGGCGTTGTAGACGTGGGCCTCGGCCCACATCCGGATCGGGTACGGCCGGTTCGTCACGCGCAGGTGCAGCCAGCGGCCCTGCAGCTCGGCGTACTGGCCGGCGATGGCCGCGATCAGGTCGCGCCGCTGCGAGTCCGAGCGGAACGACCAGCGCTGCGGCGCCAGCCGGTACCAGGCGTAGACCTCGACGCCGGTGCGGACCAGGTGCCCGTCGATGCTTCGCACCGCGATCGACGGGGTATACGCGGGAATCGCCTGCTCACCGGGCAGGCGCGCCTTGTTCCCCGAGCCGTTCCGCGACGCGCGGACCTGCTCGGGCGGTTGCCATGCGCCCGAGTGGGTGTCCCGACCCCGTTTTCCTCGGCTACCGCCGCGACCGAACAACGACTACCTCCCGGCCCGAGCCGGGTTGCCCCGGCTCCGGCGCGCTCGTGGTGCTCCCTGGTGAACCGACGCAGTGCCGCGAAACGCCCCCGCCGAAGCCGGGGGCACGGGTGGAACGGCACCCGGCGGGCCGCCGTGGTGCCGGTACTGCCGCCTCCGCTTGTGCTTCGGCAGCGGGCGCTCGGCCCGCACCCGGACGCGGCTGGCGCTGACCGCGCCGCCCGTGCCCGTGGTCCGTACCCGCGGCGTGTTCAGCTCGCGCCCCGCCATCGCGACCACGGCGCCGAGCGGGCGCTCGTGGCTGATCTTGGCCGTGAGCAGCCGGGTGATCACGATGGTGGCGACGAACGCCCACGCCGTCGAGAAGAACCCGAAGCTCCACCCCGCCCAGCGTTCGACGCCGAGCACGAGGAAGAACGTCGGGATGCCGATGAGCCAGGCGACGTACCGGGCTCTCCAGGGAAAAGTCGCTTTCGGCGGGCCGAGCCACACGGCGTCGACCCGGTAAACCTCGTCGTCGGTCCTGATGCGCACGCCGGCCGCCTCAGCCGGTGAACAGGCCGGCGATCCACTGGCCCACGTTCACGCCCGCGCCGCTGACCGCGAGACCGATGATGGCGAGCGCGATGACCACGCCGGCGAGCCGGCGCATGACACCGGCGTTGTCGCCCTTACCGCCGCCCAGCCACAGGAGCAGGAGTGCGACGGCCAGCAGCACCAGGGGGATGACGTTGTCGAGCAGCCACGTGCGCACGTTTCCCGTGCCCAGTTCGCCGGCGGCCAGCGTGTCGAGGGTGGTCAAGGTCATCATCGTGATACTCCCGGTGCGCGGTGGGGGCCGCGCGGTTCTGGCTCCGGCGGTGCTTCGAACAACATCATGGGGGCTACGAGGGGTAGTGGTCAAAGTGCGCTGCGTAGAGACCGGCTGGCTCGTCAACCGGCGTGGTGCGGATGGCACGCGAAAACTCCACGCCCACCATCATCGCGGCAAGGGCCCTCGGGTTGAACCCCGGCCACCCATACTTCTCAGTGTGCTGACGAACTCACCCCATTGCCCGGGATTTGCTCACTGTGGGTACTTGCACTGTGGCCGTTGTGCGGCCTGGAACAGTGTTGCATGACACGAACGGCCGCGTCCCGCGAGTCCGCTCTGTGACGACGGTCGGCCGGTCGGCACCCATGTCGATCTTGGCCGCGAGCGCTGTCCGTCACGAGGTGTCCGATACTTCACAACTTTTTCACTACATAGCGTGATCTTGGCCGGTTTCAGGGCCGCCCGAGCGCGAAGACGCCGTCCGGGAAGGCGCCGGCCTCGACGACCCGGCGGCTGAGGCCGCGGCACAGCTGTTCGAGCCGGGCGGTCCGCTCGGGTCCCAGGTGGTCCCACGGCCCGCGCGCCGCGGTCTCGGTCGCCACCTCGAGGCGCTCGCGCAACGCGGCGCCGGCGTCGGTCAGCGCGCCGTCGGCGCCGAGGATCCCGCGGGCGCTCAGCCGGCTCTCGGCGGCGGCCCACTGCTCGTCGCTCCAGCCGCGGGAGCGCTTTGCGACGGCGACGTTGAACCCGCGTCCGGTGGCGCTGTGGGTGACCAGGGCCTCGAGCCCGTCGAGCCCCTCGAGGACGAGGGCGGCGATGTGCCCGTCGCCGCGGTGCTCGCGCAGCAGCGTGACGGCGTGCCAGAGGACGAGGTGCGGCTCACCCGGCCAGGCCAGCCCGGCGTGGCCCGCGTAGAGCGGACGGCCTTCCGCGTGGCAGCCGGCCGTGGCTTCGTGGGCGAGTTCGGCGGCCTCGGCGACTTCGTCGCTCTTCACGTGGTCGCCGAGCAGGCGGGTCAGCGCCCGGTCGGCGCCGTCGAACCGGGCGTCGAGGACCTGCTCCGGCGTCGCCAGGGTCCAGGCGCGCGGGATGGCGCGGGCGACGACCTCGGGGTTGAAGTTGTAGAAGGTGGCCGCGACGACCTCGGGCCCGACGGCCCCCATGGCCGCGGACCGGCTCGCGAGGTACGGCATCCGCCCGGGCCGGAGCCCGGTGCCGGTGAGCGCGGCGTCGACCTCGGGGGCGAAGTACACGAAGGCGTGCAGGGAATCGAAAGCCGACTTGAACCGCTGCTCGTCACCCGCCATGCCCGCACCCTACTACCGAGTAACCACCCGGCGGAACCACACTTCGGCGGCCTGGAAGGGGCATCACGCGTGATCGAGCAGTCGACACGCGTGACTGAGAGGTCGACACGGCTTCGAGCTGCCGGTTCCGCCGTGTCGACCCTTTGTTCACGCGAGTTGACCCGCTGATCACGGGTGATGGCCCGTGGAGCAGGGGGTGGAGGCGGACGAGCGGGCATGTAAGCCGGATCCTGTTCCCCGGTCGCCTTGCGGCTCGCGGGGCGGCGGCCATCCATCTCGGCCTGCCGTCGCCGGCAGGCTCCAGCGGCCTACCCGCAGGCTCGGACGGGCCGTCCTCGAACGCCTGCGCAGGAGCCCGCAGGCTCCCTCTTGGCCTTGCTCCGGGTGGGGTTTACCTAGCCGTCCCGGTCGCCCGGGACGCTGGTGGTCTCTTACACCACCGTTTCACCCTTACCCCCGCACGAGGCGGGGGCGGTCTGTTTTCTGTGGCACTTTCCCGCGGGTCGCCCCGGGTTGCCGTTAGCAACCACCCTGCCCTGCGGAGTCCGGACTTTCCTCGGGCCGGGTCACCCCGGCCCGCGACCGCCCTGCCAGCTCGTCCGCAGCTGGATCGTAGCTCAGTGGCCCGCCACGGCCTCGGTGTGGTGGCGCGGGCCGACCCGCGGCGGCGGCATGGCGGGCGCGGGGTGCTGACGGGCCAGTTCGGCCGTCCAGTGCAGGACGGCGGCGGGGCTGTCCAGGCCGATCAGGCCGACGAGCCGGCCCTGGCGGACGAAGCCGGTGATCGGCCGGGTGCCCGGGACCGGCGATTCGAGCAGCACGGTGTCGGTCGCCAGCGCCGGGCGGCCGGCGACCTGGATCCGGACGCCGTGCTGTTCGGACCAGTAGCGCGGCACCGGCGTGTAGGCCAGGGCGCCCTGGGGGCCGGTGAGCAGGTTCTCGGCCGCGGCGCGGCTCATCTCGACGGCGTTGAGCCAGTGCTCCTCCCGTTGGGGCGTGGCGTCGAAGCGGAGGTTGGGCCAGCGGGCGACGTCGCCGGCCGCGACGATCGTCGACGAGCCGACGACGTGGCAGGTGGGTCCGCAGACGACGCCGTCGTCGAGCGGCAGCTTGGCGCCGCGCAGCCAGGACACCGCCGGGACGCTGCCCACGGCGACGACGACGACGGCGACTTCGAGCGCGCGGCCGTCGGCGAACTCGAGGCCGACGTGCGTGGGCGCGGGCCGCCAGCGGCGGATCGTGGTGCCGGGTTCGAGGCGGACACCGCGGGCGGCGTGCAGGGCCGTGAGCCAGTCGCCGATGTCGGGCCCGAGGACGTCGGCCAGCAGCGATCTCCCGCGTCCGAAGAGGACGACCTCGCGGTTCATCTCGCGCAGGCTGGAGGCGACTTCGCAGCCAATGAAGCCGTCGCCGATGACGGCGACCGGGCCGGGGTTGGTGCCGAGGGCGCGCTGGAGGGCGATCGTGTCGGCCAGCGTCCGGACGACGACCACGCGCGGGTGGCCGTGCGGCGCGCCGGGCATCCGGCGCGGCTCGACGCCGGTGGCGATGATCAGGCCGTCGTAGGGCAGTTCCTCGTCGCGGAGGTGGACGACCTGCCGGTGCGGGGAGAGCGCGGTGACCGGCGTGTCGAAGCGCCATTCGGCGTCGACTTCGAGGGGGTCGGCGAGCAGGGTGTCGGCGCGGCTGACCGCGCCGGTGAGCAGCTGCTTGGACAGCGCCGGGCGGTGGTAGGCGATGTCGGGTTCGGCGCCGAGGACGACGACTTCGCCGTCGAACCCGAGTTCGCGCAGCCGTTCGGCCGCGCGCAGGCCGGCCAGGCCGGCTCCGGCGATGACGATGCGTTCGCTCATCGGGTGGCTCCCAACAGGTGGATGGCTCTCATGGGGCAGGCCCGCGCGGCGGCCTGGACGTTCGGGACCAGCTGGGCACCCGGGCGCTTCTCGTAGGCGAGCTGCCCGTCCTGGCCGAGCCGGAAGACCTCGGGCGCCTCCGACTGGCAGACCCCGTAGGCGTGGCAGCGCTGGCTGTCGACGTCGACGCGCACGGTGACCGGTTCCAGGCCGTCCTCGGCGGGCGGCGGCGTGACCAGCCCGGCGCGGGCGAGCACCGAGGCCGGCAGCACGCGCAGGACCGACATCAGCACCGGCGGGACGAGCAGGGTGATGCCGGCGAGCCAGACGACGGCGAGGTGCCCGCTCGAGATGGCGCCGAGCCAGGCGTGCCCGGCGAGCAGGCCGACGGCGAGGTACCCCACCTGGTGGAAGCGCAGCCAGCGGCCGTCGCGGACGCCGCGGCGCAGCCCCGCCGTCACGGACACGGCGACGACGAGTTCGAGGCCGGCGATGCCGAGCGCGTGCCGCGGGGTGCCGTCGTAGAAGGGGACGAGCAGGTCGGCGACGCCGAACGGGTCGTCCTCGAGGAAGAGGAAGGTCAGCCCGTGCAGGGTGCCGGTGGCGAGGGTGAACGCGGCGAGCACGACGTGCCCGCTGCGGATCGCGTCCTGGCCGCTGAACCGGCGGACCCAGCCGGTGGCGGCGAGGACGCCCCAGCACAGGGTCAGGCACATGCAGACGTAGGTGAGGCGGCCCGACAGCGTGGCGGCCTCGGCGATCCCGGTGTCGTGCGGCGACACCGGGACCAGCGCGGCGGATGGGGACATGGTGCGGCTTACCTCCGGGAGCGCGGCGCGGGCCTGCCGGGGGTTCCGAGCAGGCGGAGCAGGCCGAACGTGGCGACGGCGGCGAGGGCCACGAGAACGGCGCCGGCGGCGACGGCACCGCCGCCGAGGGTGTCGTCCTCGGTGGCGGAGACGAGCAGGGACGTGGTTTCGGCGAGGCCGGTGCTCTCGAGGAGCGTCAGGTGGCCGAGCGAGGTGTCGACGGCGGTCTGGGCGAACGCGCGGACGTCGTCGTCGCGGGTGCCCGCGCGGACGTCGGAGGCGAGGGCGAAGAGCGTGCCGTACTCGGCGCGGAGGCGGTTGACGTAGGCGCGGTCGAACGCGTCCCCGGAGTCGCCGGCGATCTCGTCGGCCCAGGCGCGCTCCTGGTCGGTCGGCTCCCCCGGGAGGGTGACGGCGAGGCGGTCGGCGACCGCGCGCAGGGCGACGTCGAGGCGGGCCTGGTCGTCGGCGATGCGGACGGCGACGGCGCGCACGCGCCGGTTGGTGGCCCGGTCGACGGCGAGCCTGCTCGACGGCACGGCCCACAGCGCGTGCTGCTTGAGCCGGGTCAGCAGGGCGCGATCGGTCTGCTGCAGTTCCCCGGCCGACGCCGGCAGGGCACAGCCCAGCGCGAACGCGGCCGCGGCGGCCAGCAGCGCCACGAATCGGAGCGGCATCCCCGTTGTCCCTTCGCAAAGGAGTCCTCACCTCCTGTTACGGGGCGAAGGCGTGTCGCGGTTCTCGCCGTCACCTTTTAGTGACCTGTGACCTGTATCACAAGACACATTCTGAACCGGTCCGCGGCGACGATCGTCGAAGCCGCGTCGAATTGGGCGGGGAAACTAATACATATGGCCTATTAAGTGTTTTTGCGCTACGCTCCGATGACCCCACGGTCCGCCAGTCAGGTGAGGTTGCGAGCTTTATGGAAGCACCGGGAAGAGAAAGTCGCGGCCACGTCGGCTACGCGTCGTCCGCGACGGCGGTCGACACTGGCCCCGCCGCAGGAGACGACCTCGTCCCGCTGCTCTACAAGGACTTCCGCGCGACCCTGTTTGCGCAGGTACTGAGCCTGACCAACCACGACCGGCAGTGGACGGAAGACGTGGTGCAGGAGACCATGATCCGCGCCTGGCAGCACTCCGACACGCTCGAGCGCGAGCCCGGAATGCTGCGCGGATGGCTGCTCACGGTGGCCCGGCGGATCGTCATCGACGGCTGGAGGAATCGCCGCGTCCGCCCGCAGGAGGTCGCTCTGGAGATCCCGGAAAACGCCGAGTCCACGGACCGCACGGACAGCTCGTTAGCCGCGCTAACGATTACTCGGGCATTGCGGGAACTGGATGCGAAATATCAGTCCGTCATCTACGAGACGTATCTCGCCGGAAACACCGTTCGGCAGGCGGCGGAAATTCTCGGAATTCCGGAGGGAACCGTCAAATCGCGGTTGTACACGGCGATGCGGCAATTGCGGAAGGCACTCGGGGAAGTGACGATCCGATGAGCGGGCGGAAGGGGGAGGCCGCGGCCTACGGGCTCGGCGTCCACGACGATCCGGAAGAGTTCGAGGCCCACCTGCTCGGGTGCGCCCGCTGCCGGGGCCGGGTCGCCGGGTTCACCCCGGTGGCCGGGGCGCTGGCGGAAGCGGTGCGGCTCGGCTACCTGGCACCGGGTGACGGTGCGGCCCGGCGCCGGAAGCCCGCCGGGGCGGCAGGGCTGCGGGGCCCGGCGGCCGGCCCGCTCCTGCTGCTCACGCTCGGCGTGGCCACGATGGCCCTCTGCGCGGCCCGGCCGGCTCCCGGGAAGATCCGGTTCGCATCCGCTGCGTCCATCGTCTCCCCTGGTCAGGTCGTGGCCGGTACCGGCCGCGCTCCGCGGTGTCTCCCGTGGTCGGCCGGTTTCCAGTAGTCTGCCCCAACCCAACATGAAAGTCCTTACGGTGGATACCGAAGTAAATCCCGAGCACCCCGCCAGCGGGGCTTCGGTACCGAAGCGTCCCGCCCCGCGGCTGCCCGGCCGCGAGCCCGAGCTCGGCCGCCTGACCGGTCTCTTCCCGGGCGTGCTCGGCGGCACCGCCGCCAGCGCGGTGCTGGCCGGCGAGTTCGGCATGGGCAAGAGCGCCATCCTGCGGGCCGCCGCGGCGCTCGCCGCGGACGCGGGCTTCACCGTCGCGATGGCCACCGGATCGCGGCTGGAAAGCCACCTGGCCGGCGGGCTGGTCCGCCAGCTGGCCGACGCGCTCGAGGGGCCGGAGGCCCCGCCGCGCCCGCCCGTCGCCGAGCTGTGCGGGACCGCAGGCGAGGGCGAAGCGCTCGACCTCTTCTTCCGGATCGTCCGCGACGCGACCGACCGCGGGCCGCTGTTCCTCGGGATCGACAACATCCACCTGGCCGACGCCTGGTCCATGCGGTGCCTGGCCTACCTCCGCAACCGCGTGCTCGACCGGCCGGTGCTGCTCGTCCTGACGTCCGTCGTCGGCTACCCCCAGCACCGCGAGGTCTCGCTGCTGGACATGGTGGGGAGCACGCCGCTCACGATCACCCTGAACGGCCTCGGCGACGCGGCCGCGGCGGAGATCCTCGGCCTCGCCCCGGGCGAGCTGGCCTCCGCCTGCCGCGAGGCGACCGGCGGCAACCCGGTGCTGCTGCAGGCGCTGCGGCCGCGGCTGCTGCCCGGTGCGGACCCGCACGAGCTCGGCTCGTCGCTGATCGGACAGGTGCTCACCACCCGGCTCCAGGAGTTCCCGCACACCCCGGCCATCCTGCACGCGGCGGCGATCCTCGGCGAGGACGCCGGCTTCGACCTGCTGGCCCGGCTGGCCGGCGTCGACGAGCTCGACGCGCTGCAGGCGATCGACACGATGGTCCGGCTGCACGTGCTGAACAACAGCGACCAGCCGGCGCTGACCTACTCGTTCGTCCGCAACTCGCTGCTGAAGGACATGCCGCAGACCACCCGGGCGGTCAACCACTCCCGGGCGGCGAAGCTGCTGACGGAGGCGGGGGCCCTGCCCGAGCGCGTGGCCGCCCACCTGCTGGAAGCGACGTCGATCCGGATCCCGTGGGCGGTGGACGTGCTGCGGCTGAGCGCGCGCGACGCCGTGTTCTCCGGACGGCCCGAGCTGGCCGCGCGGCACCTGCGCCGGGCGCTGGAGGAGCGGCTGACGTCGGGGCGCCGGATGGCCGTGCTGCTGCAGCTCGCCCACGCGGAGTTCCAGTTCGACCCGCCCGGCGCGGCGCGGCGGGTGCGGGAAGCGGTCGACACGGTCGGCAACCGCGAGACGGCCGCCTACATCGCCACCGCGATGCTGCTGTCGCTCTGCGGCGGCCAGGACGCCCGGCTCGGGATCAGCGCGGCGGGCCAGATCGCGGCCCGGCTCGACGCGGGCGGCCCGGACGCCGTGTGGCCGCTGCTGTGCATGACCTACCTCGCCGAGGCCGGCAGCCGGCTCGGCCCGCCCCCGGAGTTCCGCGACTTCGAGGAGCAGTGGGCGCCGCTGACCGACCCGGCGGCCCAGCGGAGCCGCTCGGCGCTGCTGGCGCTGGACGCCGTCCGCAGCGGCGAGTCGGTGCAGGACGCCGTCGGCCACTTCGCCGACGCGCTGAGCCAAGCCGGGGACTCCGCGCCCCGCGGCGTCCCGGAGCGGAGCGGCGACGGCGGCGAGCTGTTCGAGCAGCACTACTTCTTCACGCTGGCGACGGCGGTGCTGGCGGACGAGCCGGCGCACGTCGACCGGCTGTGCCGGGTCCTCGACGTCGAGCGGGAGCCGTGGGACGTCCACGTGCCGCACGGCGCGCTGCCCACCCTGGCCCGCGGGATCGCCCTGCAGGCCAGCGGCGACCTGCAGCGCGCGAGCGTCCACTTCGAGTCGCTGCTGCGCCGGTTCGACGAGCGCGGGGCGACGACGATCTGCCCGGTCGGCGTGCTGTGCGCGGCCAAGCTCGTCGAGTGCTGGGTGGACCTCGGCCGGTTCGAGGCGGCGACGTCGTTGCTGGACCGGATGGACTTCGTCGCCAGCCAGGGCCTGTTCACCCACACGTACCTGTTGTATGCGCGGGGCCGCCTGCGCGTCGCGACGGGGTACACGCGCTTCGGGTTCGAGGACCTGCTCAGCTGCGGACGACGGCTGGCGCACCACGGCATGCGGTTCCCGGGGTTCGTGCCCTGGCGAGCGCACGCGGCCCGGGCGGCGCTGGCGCTGGGCCAGACCGACGACGCGGCCCGCCTGGCCGAAGAGGACATCAACGCCTCGGCCCGCTGGGGCGCGGCCCGGCCGCTGGGCACGGCCCTCACGACGCTCGGGCTGGTCCGCGAGGACGACGAGGCCGAGCGGGCGCTGCAGAAGGCGATCACGACGCTGCGCTCGTCCCCGGCGCGGCTGCAGCTGGCGACGGCGCTGACGGAGCTCGGCACGCTGCAGGCCCGCCACGGCCAGTCGGAGAAGGCGATCGAGACGCTGCGGCAGGCGGTGGAGCTGAGCGAGCAGTGCGGAGCCCGGCCGCTGGCCCGGAGGGCGGCGGAGGAGCTCCGCTCGGCCCGGCGGGCGTTGACGCCGGCGAAGGACAACGAGCACGGCTTGACCCGGCAGGAGAACCGGATCGCGGTGATGGCGGCCCAGGGGCTGACGAACCGGGAGATCGCAACAGCCCTGCACCTGACGCGGCGGACGGTGGAGCTGCACCTGTCCGGGGCGTACCGGAAGCTGGGGATTCCGGGGCGGGCGGAGCTCGGCGGGGCGCTGGCGAAGTCTTCGCAGCGGGTGGATGGTCGCTGAGGCTGGGTTGCGGCGCGACAGCGCGGCCGCTCACCAAACCTCGGGTGGCGGGCACGGCGGCGCGCTCTGGCAGCGCGGCCGGTCGCGGTCACTGAGCCTGGTCCGCGGACGACCGGCCGCCCACTCGTACTCGGGTGGGCGAGCTTCCGAGTCCGGGAAACGCGAGCCGCGCGGGACGATCGCCGAGCCGCAGCCTGCTTCAGCCGGTGCGTCCGGTTTGGACTCCCGCCCGCGGGGGCGCCCCCCGAATTCCACGCTACCCGGTGGCACCGACAAAAACCGGGCGCGGTTAGCGTGACCGGGTGAACCTCCTCGCGGGCGTGGCCAGCCTGCTGCTCCTCGCCGGTGTGCTCGTCTTCGCCATCGTGCGGCCGCGGGGGTGGCCCGAAGCCGTTGCCGCCGTGCCCGCCGCCGGGGTTGTGCTGCTGCTGGGGCTCGTTCGTCCCGGCGCGGCCGGGGAGCGGGCCGTCGAAATCCTGCCCACGTTGGGGTTTCTGGCCGCCATCCTGCTTTTGTCCTTTTTGGCCAGTGTGGACGGGGTCTTCAGCTGGCTCGGCAACCGGCTCGCCGAAGCGTGCCACGGGCGGCCGCGGCGGCTGCTGGTGCTCACCTTCGCCGCCGCGGCCGGGGTCACCGCGATCCTCAGCCTCGACGCCACCGTCGTGCTGCTCACGCCGGTCGTCCTCGCCACCGCCACCAGCCTGGAACTGCCCGCGCGGCCGCACGTCTACGCCTGCGCGCACCTGGCCAACTCGGCGTCGACGCTGCTGCCCGTCTCGAACCTGACCAACCTGCTCGCCTTCGCCGCCTCCGGGCTGACCTTCGCCGGGTTCACCGCGCTGATGGCGCTGCCGTGGCTGGTCACGATCGGCATCGAACTGGTCGTGTTCCTGTGGTTCTTCAAGGCCGACCTGCGGCCGCGCGAGACGCCCGAACCGCGGCAGCACCTCGAGACGCCGACGTTCGCCCTCGTCGTCCTCGGCCTGACGCTCGCCGGGTTCGCCGTCGGGCAGCTCGGGCACGTCGAACCCGGGTGGATCGCCGCGCTGGCCGCGCTGGTCCTCGGCGTGCGCGCCGTCGCGCGGGGCAAGATCCGGCCGTGGCAGCTGGTCAGCGAGGCGGCGCCGCAGCTGTGCCTGTTCGTGCTGGGCCTGGCCGTCGTCGTCGAAGCCGTGTCGGAGCACGTCCTCGGCGGCGTTCTCCGCGACGTCCTGCCGACGGCCACCGGCCTGCTCGACCTGCTGGTGGCCGCCGGGGTGGCGGCGCTGCTGGCCAACCTGGTCAACAACCTGCCCGCCACGCTGATCCTGCTGTCGGTGCTGGGCCCGCACCCCGCGCCGGGCGTGCTGCTGGCGGTGCTGCTCGGCGTCAACATCGGCCCGAACGCGAGCTACCTCGGCTCGCTGGCGACCCTGCTGTGGCGCCGGACGCTCCCGAAGCCGCCGTCCTTCAAGACGTTCCACGTCCTCGGGGCGCTCACCACCCCGCTGAGCCTGGCCGCGGCGACCGTCGCGCTCTGGCTGGGCCTCAGCTGGGCATCGTGATGGTCTGGCCCGGCTTCATCGTCGCGCCGCAGTCGTCCAGCGGGCCGCCGAAGCGGTCCGCCGCCACCTCGGGGATCGTCTTCGCCGCGTAGTCCTGGGCCGCCTTGAGCTTGGCCGGGTCGGTCACCGCGTCGCGGCGCACCCAGTCGCCGTTGCGGAGGCCCTCGATCGGCGACGAGTAGATCAGCACGTAGTCGCGGTCGAGGCGCCGGTCCAGCGCGATCCCGTTGCCCGCCGCCCAGGGGCCCCACGAGTGGATGAAGGTCGGCTTGACCGTGTCGAAGACGTAGTTGCGCAGGCCGGCCAGGTCGTTGTCGTGCACCAGGTCCGCGATCGGCTTGTTGACCAGGCCCGCCATGTCGACCAGCTCGAGCCGGCTGGTCATCGACGACCCGCCGAGGTCGGGCAGCAGCAGCGACGCCTTCTGCAGGCCGAGGATGTCGGCGTAGGTGTTGAAGCCGCGGCCGAAGCGGTCGGCCACCAGGCACGCCGTGATGTTGGGGTTCTTCGCGAACTTGTCCGCCGCGGCCGCGAAGCCGACGGCCGACGGGACGAACGCGCCCACCAGCACCACGACCACGCCGACGCGCAGCAGCGCCTGCCGGTGGCGCAGCAGCTCACCGGCCGAGAGCGTGCCGGCGATGACCGCCAGCGGCCAGATCGGGCTGGCGAAGCGGTGCTGGTACATCCAGTCGGCGACCATCACGCCGTACGCGACGATGCCGAGGCCCAGCGGCACCAGCAGCGCGATCAGCGGACGCCGCCACGGCGCCTTGACCAGCGCGAACAAGATCACCAGGGCCAGCACGATCACGCCCGCCCAGCCCGCGTAGCCGACCAGCTCGAACGGCCGCTTCACCGCGTCGAACCCGGGCAGGCCCTGCTGCTTGGCCACCGACGGGTTGGCCAGCAGGCGGCCGAACTCCGCGTGCCGCCACACGACGTACGCGCCGAACGGCACGGCGAACGCCGCCACCGACAGCAGCGCGAGCCGGAAGCTCTTCCAGAACAGCCCCGAGCGCAGCAGGAACAGCGCCGCCAGCGGGTACGCGCCCGCGTAGATCAGGCCTTCCGGGCGGGTCAGCGCGGCGAACGCCACCATGACCCCGGCCCACACCGCGACCTTCGGCGTCAGCAGCACGTCCCGCTTCACCGAGACGAACAGCGTCACGCCCAGGGTGACGACGGCGAACGCGAACAGCGAGTTTTCCAGGCCCGAGACGACCCAGATGACGTACGACGGGATCGTCGCCAGCGTCAGGCCGGCGATCAGCGTCGCCAGCCACGCGAAGCGGGTGAAGATCTGCTTCGCCGCGATGTGGCAGGCCGTCAGGACGCCGCCGGTGAACAGCAGGCCCAGCGCCTTCGGGAACAGCACGTAGTCCGGGATGCCGAAGAGGGCGCCGTGGTCGAAGAGGCCGACGAGCTTGCCGAGGCCGAGCAGCACCATCCAGGTCGGGTCGGAGAAGCCCTCGACCGGCGGCGCGCCCGGCTGCAGCACCGGGCCGAGGCCGTCGGCGAAGCTGCGGGCGTAGGAGAAGGTGATGGCGGCGTCGTCGACGATCCAGTGGCCGTAGCGGGTGGCGTGCACGGCGACCGCCGCGACGCCGGCGAGCACGGCCAGCACCGGCGCCAGGCGCGCGCCCCAGCCGCGGGTGGCCGTGGTGGTGGCCGGGTCCTCGGGGACGTCGCTCGGGGAGGTCTCGGTGAGTGCGCTAGCCGTCATGTCCTCGTCACTGTTCCGCCCGCAGGCTTCTGCCGGTGGGATACGCGCGAGCTGGCGCCCCCTGACTGGGTCGATCTTGCCGACCCGCCACCGCGGCGACGCGGTCGAGACACTGTAGCCAATACCCCATCCGGGGTCGGCCACGCGTCGGGCTTGAGCGTGATCCACCCCACATTTTCACTGGTCAGACGAGGTGCGAAGTGTCGTTGACGAGGCGGACCGAAGCGTTCCCGTCCGGGTAGAACTCGACGATCGACAGCGACGCCAGGTCCAGGTGCAGCCGGAACAGCAGCTGCGGCCCGGCGTCGAGGCCCATCCGGAGCAGCGTCTTGATCGGCGTCACGTGGCTGACCAGCACCAACGTCTTGCCGCCGTACTCGGCGATGAGCTCGTCGCGGGCCTTGCGGACCCGCCGGTGCACGACGTCGAAGCTCTCCCCGCCGGGTGGCGGCACCGAGCTGTCGCTCAGCCACGACCGGTGCAGTTCGGGGTCGCGGTCGGCGGCCTCGGCGAACGTCAGGCCCTCCCACTCGCCGAAGTCGGTCTCGATCAGGCCGGGGTGGGTCTCGACGCGGCCGCCGAGCGCGTCGGCGACGGCCTGCGCGGTCTGCTTCGTGCGGGTCAGCGGCGAGGAGATGATCGGGACGGCCTCGCCGTCCACGACCAGGCCGTCCATCGCGGCCAGCCGCTTCGCCGCCGCCGCGGCCTGCGTGCGGCCCAGTTCGGTCAGCGGGACGTCGCCGCGGCCGGAGTAGCGGCGCAGTGCCGACATCTCCGTCTGGCCGTGGCGCAGCAGGAGCAGCCGGGTCGGGGTGCCCTTCGCGCCGGTCCAGGCCACGGCCGCGCGGTCCGGCTTGCGGGTCGGCAGCTTGGGCAGGGGCGACTCCGGGGCAGCGGCGTCCCGGGTGGCGGTGGGGCCCGGCTCGACGGGGAACGACTGCCGGGCGTGCCGGGAGGCGCGGCCGGCGGTGTCGGGGCGCCCGGCGGCGGGCTTGCCGGTGGCCGCGTCCATGGCCTCGTTCGCCAGCCGGTCGGCGTGGGAGTTCTGCGCGCGCGGGATCCACTCGTACTTGACGCGCGAGAAGCCTCCGGCCAGCTCCTTGGCCCGCTCGGCCAGCGGCTGCATGTCCGGGTGCTTGATCTTCCAGCGCCCGGACATCTGCTCGACCACGAGCTTCGAGTCCATCCGGACGTCCACAGTGGACGCTCCGAGCTCGGCCGCGGCGGCGAGGCCCGCGATCAGGCCGTTGTACTCGGCGACGTTGTTCGTGACGACGCCGAGGCTTTCCTTGCGCTCGGCGAGGACCTGGCCGTCGCTGTCGCGGACCACCGCGCCGTAGCCGGCGGGCCCGGGGTTGCCCCGGGAGCCGCCGTCGGCCTCGACGATGACGTGCGACGTCACAGACCCGACTCCAGCGTCCGGACCAGGATCGCGCCGCAGTTCTCGCACTGGATGACGTCGTCCTCCGGCGCGGCCTTGATCTCGTTGACCGTGTTGCGGTCCAGCTCCAGCTGGCAGGCGCCGCAGCGGCGGGCCCGCAGCAGCGCGGCGCCGATGCCCTTGTGCTCGCGGACGCGCTCGTACAGCTTGAGCAGCGGTTCCGGGAAGCGCGGCACCAGCTTTTCGCGGTCTTCGGCGCGGCGGGCGCGGGTGGTGTCGAGGTCCTTGAACGCCTCGTCGCGGCGGGCGATCGCGGCGGCGACCTCGGCCTCGGCCTTGTCGACCTCGGCGCCGGTGCGCTGCGCGTCCAGGCCGAGGGCCTCGCGCTGCTCCATCAGCTCCAGCAGGTCGTCTTCCAGCGCGCGCTGGCGGCGCTCCAGCGACTGCAGCTCGTGCTCGATGTCGGTCATCTGCTTCGAGTTGACCGAGCCCGACGCCAGGAGCTTGCGGTCGCGGTCCTCGCGGGCGCGCACCGACTCGATCTCCTTCTCCTGCCGGGCGATCTCGCGGTCGAGGTCGGAGGCGGCGGTCTCCACCGACACGAGCGCGTCGCGGCGCTCGCGGACGGTCTTCTCCCCCGCGTCGATCTCGGCCAGCTCCGGCAGGGTGCGGCGGCGGTGCGCGGTGCGCGAGAGCTCGGCGTCCACCTTGGCGAGCTCGAGCAACTGGCGCTGCACGGCGGGTTCGGCCTTCACGGTGCTCCTCTTAGCTAGATGTGCGCTCGGCGCGGACGGTCCACGGGTCGGTGCACCGCGTGGACACGTGAACGTCGACGTTACCCGCAAAGGCCCGCGCCACGAGCGCCGAGGCTTGCCCGCACCAGGGCCACTCGCTGGCCCAGTGGGTCAGCCCGACCAGCGCGGGCACCGGGCCCCGGCCCGCGAGGTGCTCGCCGGCGGGGTGATGCCGCAGGTCGGCGGTGACGAAGGCGTCGACACCGGCCTCGGTGGCCCGGGCGAGGTAGGAGTCGCCGGCGCCGCCGGACACGGCGACGGTGCGGATCGGGCGGTCCGCGTCGCCCGCGCCGAGCACGCCGGGCACGGTCGCGGGCAGGGCGTCGGCGACGCGCCGGACGAACGCCGCGAACGGCTCGGGCTCGGGCAGTTCGCCGATGCGGCCGATGCCGGTGACGCCGTCGGCCTTGGGCTCCAGCGGCCCGGTCACGCGGAGCCCGATCGCCTGCGCGAGGGCGTCCGAGACGCCGGGGTCGGCCGAGTCGGCGTTGGTGTGCGCGCAGTAGAGGGCGATGCCCTCGCGGATCATCCGGTGCACGAGCGAGCCCTTGGCGGTGTCGGCGGGCACGCCGTGCACCCCGCGCAGCAGCAGCGGGTGGTGGGCGACGATCAGCTGCGCGCCGAGCTCGACGGCTTCGTCGACGGTCTCGGCGACCGGGTCGACGCAGAACAGCACCCGGCTCACGGGCTCGGCGGGGTCGCCGCAGACGAGACCGACGGCGTCCCACGACTCGGCGAGCTCGGGCGGGTAGGCCCGCTCCAGCACGGAAATGACTTCGGAAAGGGCGGATGGCGCGGACACGCGGTGATTTTCGCATGTACCTTCCGGGGTCATGCGCCTTCGGTCCTTGCTCGTCACGGTGACGGCGGCCCTCGCCGCGTCCTTCCTCTTCGCAGCGCCCGCTTCGGCTTCGGGTTCGTCGTCGTTGTGGCGGCTCACCGACCTGGCGGCCCAGCGCGTCGCGATCGCCGAC
Source organism: Amycolatopsis sp. NPDC004747 (assembly GCF_053601335.1). Lineage (NCBI taxonomy): Bacteria > Bacillati > Actinomycetota > Actinomycetes > Pseudonocardiales > Pseudonocardiaceae > Amycolatopsis > Amycolatopsis sp. NPDC004747. The sequence goes on from NZ_JBSGBQ010000037.1 coordinate 71,365, forward strand.
CAGGTGGCGGCGGCCAAGTACGGCACGTCGTCGCCGATCGACGACCCGGTGCGGGAGCGGCAGATCTACGACTCGGTGGCGTCGCGCGCGCCCGGCCTCGGCCTGGACCCGGCGGAGGCGGTGCGGTTCTTCCGCGCCCAGATCGAGGCGAACAAGCTGGTGCAGCGCGGGCTCTACGCGCGCTGGGACGCCCACCCCGCGGAGGCGCCGTCGACGCGCCCGGACCTCGGGCAGCTCCGCCCGGTGATCGACGGGCTCAACACGGGCCTGCTGACGGAGCTGGCGGCGACGGGGCCGGCCAGGGCGGCGCGCTCGTGCCCCGTCCGGCAGCTGGTGACGGCGAACGTGGTGGACCTGCTCCACCGGTTCGACGCACTGCACGCGCGCGCTCTCGGTGAAGCGACTTCGGCGACCTGTTCGGCTTAGGGGCGCCCCGGCGGCTTCGGGCCGCCGCGGGCGCCGGGTGGGATCAGTTGCAGTTGCCGCAGCAGCCGCAGCCCTGGCCGGTGCACTTCGAGCAGCACCCGTGCATGATCGCTCTCCTTCCGGTTCGCGTCCTCGCCCGATCGACGCTAAGTGGGCGCCGCGGGCCGCGGATACCGCCGAGCGGGCGGGTGACCGGGTGAACGCGGCGGTTACGCACGGGACGCACCCGCAGGTCCTCGGCGGGTGACCGCGCCGTCCCGGTCGTTACCCTCGGGGCGTGACGCACATCGTCTTCGTCTGCTCCGGCAACATCTGCCGCTCCCCGATGGCCGAGCTGGTGTTCCGGACCAAGCTCGCCGACGCCGGTCTCGCCGACGCCGTGCGCGTGACCAGCGCGGGCACCGGCCCGTGGCACGCCGGTGAACCCGCCGACAAGCGCGCCCGCGCGACGCTGAAGGCGCACGGCTACGCGACCGCGCACGTCGCGTCCGAAGTGTCCGACGAGGACCTGGCCGCCGACCTCCTGCTGGCCGCGGACGAGGGGCACCTCGAGTTCCTGCGCGCGCGGGTCGCCGATCCGGCGAAGGTGCGGCTGCTGCGGTCGTTCGACCCGTCGGCCCCCGAAGGCGCCGAGGTCCCGGACCCGTACTACGGCGGCGACGACGGCTTCGAGGACGTCCTCGGCATGATCGAGCGCGCGGTGCCCGGTTTGCTGGATTGGGTGCGTTCGCCGCGGTAGAGGTCACAGCCCGCGCGGGGCGGTGGGCGGCACGGGCTACCGTGGTGGGGTGCGGTTGCGGTTCCTGCTCCGGCCCGGGTGGCTGGCTCTGACGGCGGTGGTGTTCACCTTCGCCGTCTGCTGCTTCACCCTGCTTTCGCCGTGGCAGTTCAGCCGCAACGCCGAGCGCGAGCAGCAGAACGCCGCGCTGGAGACGTCGTTCACCGCGCCGCCGGTGCCGCTCGCGCAGCTGCTGCCGCCGGGCGCCGTGCCCGGCCCGGGCACCGAATGGCACCTCGTCTCGATCACCGGCCGGTACCTGCCGGACAAGGAGGTCGTCGCGCGGCTGCGGACGGTTCAGGGCGAAGGTGCCTTCGAGGTGCTGACGCCGCTGCGCACCACCGACGGCACGACCGTGCTGATCGACCGCGGCTACGTCCGGCTGGACAGCCGGTCGGCCGCGCTGCCGTTCGCGCCGCCACCGGCGGGCACGGTCACGGTGACGGCCCGGGTGCGCGCGGACGAGACCGACCCGAAGAACCGCGACGCGTTCGCCGACGCCTCGACCGGCGGCCGGCTGCAGAGCTACGTCGTCGACTCCCGGGTGGTGGCCCGGGCGGGCGGGCTCGACATCCGGCCCGGCTACTTCCAGCTCGACGTCGGCCAGCCGGGCGTGCTCGGCGCGCTGCCGCTGCCGCAGACCGACGCGGGACCGTTCCTGTCGTACGCGCTGCAGTGGATCGCGTTCGGGGCGATGGCCCTGCTCGGCTGGCTGTACTTCACGGTCCGCGAGCTGAAGCCGGGCGGCGCGCTGTCCGCTGCCGCTGCGGCGCCGTCCCGGCGGAAGTCCGTCGCGGAGATCCTCGCCGAGGACGAACTCGCCGAGAGCGGTCATCAGAAGTAGCCCGGAAATGACCCTCTGACAAGGCCATTCGGGGCAGGGTTCCGGCAAAGTCATTCGTCGCTGGTCACGGGTGATCCGAAGAGCGTGAGCAGCCGGCCGTGCTCCAGCGGTCGCTCGATCCCGGCCGAGCGAGCCTCAGCGCCGCCCGAACCCCGTCACCAGCGCAACCCCCACCGACGTCGCCGCGGCCAGCCAGCCGACCACCCGGGACAGCTCCACCGCCCTCGTCACGTGCCCCGCGTCGGGATTCCGCCCCACCCCGAGCACCGGCAGCTCCAGCACCCCGTGCGGATACACCGTCCGCCCGCCGACGCGGATCTCCAAGGCCCCGGCGAACGCCGCCTCCACGCGGCCCGCGTTCGGGCTCGGGTGGGCGGTCGTGTCGCGGCGCCACGCCCGCCAGGCCCCGCCCGCCGACCCGCCCACCACCGGCGCCGCCAATACCGTCAGCGCCGCCGCCACGCGGGTCGGGACGAGGTGGAGCAGCTCGTCCGCCCAGTGGCCGCGCCGGCCCCCGCGTGAGCGGCGCAGCAAGCTCACCGCCCGCGCTCCCAGCAGGCCCGGTACGCCCGCCAGTGCTCCCCACACCAGCGGTGCCACCACCGCGTCGGACGTGTTCTCCGCCAGCGTCTCCACCGAAGCGCGGGACAGCGCGATCGCGCCCAGGCCGTCCGCCACCCGGGGGTCCAGTTCGGACAGCGTGGCGCGGGCCGGCTCGAAGCGGCACTCCTCCAGGTCGCGGGCCAGTTCCGTGCCCTGCTGGGCCAAGCCCGCCGCGCCCAGGACCGCCCACGTCGTCACCGCCGTCGCCGATGCCTGCAGCAGGGGACGGCCTCGGCTCGCCCGCTCCAGCAGCGCGCCGCCCGCGACGAGCACACCCGCGACGACCACCCCTGAGCGGTGCGGGAGCCTGCGGAACGCCGTCACCGGCAGGCGACGGCGGGGATCGCCGAGGGCGCCGTCGGCCGCCACGCCCAACACCAGTCCGATCGCGCGCGCCGCGCTCACCCGTGCCCCCCGGCGGAAGAAAAGTCGAGTTCCGCCGAGCAGGCTACTCGGGCCCGGGAGCGCCCTCCGCCACCAGGGCGGCGATCTCGTCACGGGCCTGGACGACGATGTCGCGCATCGCCCGCTCGGCCCGGTCCGCCTCCCCGGCGGCGACCGCCGCGGCCACCTCGACGTGCAGCGCCACCGCCTCGGGCTGCGGCTCCGGCGGCATCAGGCCGTGCCCGGTCCGGCCGGTGAGCACCTCCGCGACGACCTCCGACAGCTGCCCGAACATCGGGTTCCGGGACGCCGCCAGCAGCAGGTCGTGGAAGGCGATGTCGAAGCCGAGGAACGCCCGCAGATCCCGGGCCCGGGCCGTCCGGGCCAGCCGCTCCCCCAGCGCGCCCAGGCGGCCGCGCTCCTCCGGCGTCGCGCGCAGGGCCGCGAACCGCGCCGCGCACGGCTCGATCGCCGACCGGAGCTCGTTCAGCGTGGCCAGCGCCGCCGGGCGGGCCGGGCCGTCGAGCTGCCAGCGGATCAGGCGCGGGTCGTAGTGGTTCCACTCCGCCGGGTCCCGGACGATCACCCCGACCCGCCGCTTGCTGGTGGTCAGCTGCATCGTCTCGAGCACGCGGACGACTTCGCGGGCCACGGTCCGCGAAGCGCCGAAGCGTTCTTGTAGGTCTTCCGACCGCAGCACGGTGCCCGGTTCCAGGGAACCGTTCGCGATCGCCGCGCCGAGGGCGTCCAGGACCTGCTCGTGCCTCACCCGATCAACTTAACCGTCTGACTCGATTAAGTAGTACTTCATCTTGAATAAGTAGTACTTTTGAGTTTCACTCACCTGGGCACAACGAAGTGGGAGGTGCGGATGACCGTCATCGTGGTGATGGGGGTGTCAGGCTCCGGGAAGACGACGATCGGCACGGCGCTCGCCGAGGCGCTGGGCGTCGAGTACGCGGAAGCGGACACGTTCCACCCGAAGGCCAACATCGAGAAGATGACCGCCGGCACGCCGCTGACGGACGAAGACCGCGCGCCCTGGCTCGAAGCCATCGCCGGCTGGATCCGCGAGCACCAGGCGGCCGGCGGTGTCGTGACGTCGTCCGCGCTCAAGCGCCGCTACCGCGACGTGCTGCGCGGCGGCGGCGACGTCTGGTTCGCCCACCTGCACGGCGACCGGGCGCAGCTGGCCGAGCGGATGAAGACCCGCACCGGCCACTTCATGCCCGTTTCGCTGCTGGACTCGCAGCTGGCCGACCTCGAACCCCTCGAGCCGGACGAGGCGGGCGCCGTCTTCGACAACACCGGCGGCACCCCCGCGGAGGTCACCGAAGCCGTGCTGACCGCCTTCCGGGAGCACGCGTGAACGCCGTCCTCGCCGCCGGCTGGACCGGCCACTCGACCCGCCTGATCATCGCGACCGTCGTCGCCATCGCGATCATCGTCGTGCTGATCACGAAGGTGAAGCTGCACCCGTTCCTGTCGCTGGTGCTCGGCTCGCTCGCGCTCGGGCTGACCGCCGGGATGCCGGTCGACAAGCTGCTCAAGAGCTTCACGACCGGGGTCGGCAGCACGGTCGCCTCCGTCGGCATCCTGATCGCCCTCGGCGCAATGCTCGGGAAGCTGCTGGCCGACTCCGGTGGCGCCGACCAGATCGTCGACACCGTGCTCGGCAGGGCCCGCGACAAGAGCCTGCCGTGGGCGATGGCGCTCGTCGCCGCGCTGATCGGGCTGCCGATGTTCTTCGAGATCGGCCTCGTGATGCTGATCCCGGTGGTGCTGCTGGCGGTCAAGCGCACCGGGAAGCCGCTGATGCTGCTGGGGATCCCCGCCGTCGCCGGGCTGTCGGTGCTGCACGGGCTCGTCCCACCACACCCCGGCCCACTCGCCGCGGCCGGCGCGCTGAACGCGAACGTGGGCATCACGCTGGCGTTCGGCCTGCTCGTCGGCATCCCGACGGTGGTCGTCGCGGGCCCGCTGTTCGGACGGCTCGCGGCCCGGCTGGTGCCGGACGCCGCGCCGCCGGAACGGCTGATCCCGGAACGCGCCGACCCGGACAAGCCGCGCCCGAGCTTCGCCGCGACGCTCACGACGGTGCTGCTGCCGGTCGTGCTCATGCTGGCGAAAGCGCTCTCGGACATCCTGCTGGCCAAGGACGCCCAGGTCCGCAAGGTCCTCGACTTCGTCGGCGACCCGCTGATCGCGCTGCTGGCCGCGGTGCTGGTGGGCATGGTGCTGCTCGGCCGCCCGGCCGGGCTCGGCCGGGAAAAGCTGTCCACTGTGGTCGGTGACTCGCTCGGCCCGATCGCCGGGATCATCCTGATCGTCGGCGCGGGCGGCGGGTTCAAGCAGACCCTGGTCGACGCCGGCGTCGGCGACGTCATCACCGGGCTGGCCAAGGACGCGAACCTCTCGCCGCTGCTGCTCGGCTGGCTGGTCGCCGTGGCCATCCGGCTGGCGACGGGCTCCGCCACGGTCGCGACCGTCTCCGCCGCGGGCATCGTGGCACCACTGGCGGCGACCATGGACCCGTCGCACAGCGCACTGCTGGTGCTGGCGATCGGCGCCGGGTCGCTGTTCTTCTCGCACGTCAACGACGCCGGGTTCTGGCTGGTCAAGGAGTACTTCGGGCTCTCGGTCGGCCAGACGCTGAAGAGCTGGTCGGTGATGGAGACGCTGATCTCCGTGGTGGCGATCGCACTGATCCTGCCGCTGTCGCTGATCGTCTAGCCGCGAACGAAGGCCGTCACCCACCGCGGGTGGCGGCCTTCTTCGCACGTTGACATGTGACCTTTTGGTCACCTATTCTCGCCGGGTGCCCGACGACGACCTGGTGTTCAAGGCACTGGCGGATCCGACCCGCCGGTTCCTGCTCGACCTGCTCTTCGAGCGTGACGGCCGCACGCTCACCGAGCTGGAGACCCAGGTGGAGATGACCCGCTTCGGCGTCATGAAGCACCTGAAGCTCCTCGAGGAAGCCGGCCTCGTCGTCGCCCGGAAGGAAGGCCGCGAGAAGCGGCACTTCCTCAACCCGGTCCCGATCCGCCAGATCCACGACCGGTGGATCGACAAGTACACCGAGCGCCGGGTCACCGCGCTCCTCGACCTCAAGAACGAGCTGGAAGGCGAAGAACCATGACGACCACCGTGCAGGTCCACCGCGTCTACATCAAGGCCACCCCGGAGCGCATCTGGGAGGCCATCACCCAGCCCGAGTGGACGCGGAAGTACGGCTACACCGGCCTCGCCGACTTCGACCTCAAGGTCGGCGGCAAGCACCGCACCCGCCCGACGCAGGAGTTCATCGACGCCGGGTGGACCGGCGACCTCGTCGACGGCGAAGTCCTCGAAGTCGATCCGCCGCGCAAGCTCGTCATCACCTGGAAGCTGCTGATGGGGCCCGAGGGGATGGGCGCCGAGCCGTACACGACGCTCACCTACGACATCGAGGCGACGAAGACCGCCGGCACCAGGCTCACCATCACCCACGACCTCACCGGCGCGCCGCTGACCGCCGAGATGGTCGGCGGGGTGCACGAGGACGTCAACGCCGGGCCGGGCGAGAACGCCGGCGGTGGCTGGGCCTGGGTGCTCTCGGACCTCAAGTCGCTGCTGGAGACCGGCGAAATCCTCGTCCCGGCACCGTAAGGGGGTCTGGCGGAGCCGGTCCCGCGCCGCTTCGGGGCAGGCTCCGCCAGAGTCTTCAGACGCGCTGGGTCGCCGCCTTGAGCGCCGCCTTCGCGGCCTCGGGCGCCCCCAGTGTGTCGAGGCCGAAGAGGGCCGCGCCCACCACGGGGTTCACGTCGACGACGCGGACCACCGCGCGCGGGGCCACCTTCAGGCACCGCTTCTCGATCTCCGCGATCACCGGCGCGCCGACGCCGGTCAGGACGCCGCCGCCGAGGACGATCTCGGGCGCGTCCTCGGTGAGGTCCAGCTCGCGGAGGATCACCGCGGCGAACACGCTGACCTCCTCGACGAACCGCGTCACGATGTCCTGCGCGACCTCGTCCCCCGCCGCCGCGACCTCGAACAGCAGCGGGCAGAGGCCGTGGATCGACGCCGGGTCGATCTCCTCGAAGTGCAGGCCCTGCACCACGTCCAGCAGCGTCGGCTTGCCGAAGAAGGCCGCCACCGCCGGCATCAGGGCCGTTCGCGGGCCGCGGCCGTCCTCGGCGCGCACGGCCCACCACAGGGCCTCCTCGCCGAGCCGGTAGCCGCCGCCCCAGTCGCCGGAGATCTTGCCCAGCGCCGGGAACCGGTGCACGCGGCCGTCGGGCCCGACGCCGGCGCCGTTGATCCCGGCGCCGCAGACGACCGCGACGCCCACCCCCGCGCTGCCCGCCCGGAGCAGCGCGAGGGTGTCGTTGCCGACGGCCAGGGTGTCGCTCCAGCCGCGGGCCGCCAAGGCCTCGTGCAGCACCTCTTCTTCCCGGGGGAAGTCGAGCCCGGCCAGGTACGCGGAGGTGTGCACCGCGTCCGGCTGCGTCCCGAAGCCCGGATACGCCGCCAGGACCAGGTCTTCCAGTGCCGCAACACAACCCGCGACGCCGATGTTCTGCGGCGAAGCGCCGGGGCCCCTCGATTTCCCCAGCACCACGCCGTCTTCCGAGACCACCAGGACCTCGGTCTTGCTGTTGCCGCCGTCGATCGCGATGACTGCAGGCCTCATCCGCGCGCCCAGGGCAGGTACTCGCGGTTGATCTGCACCAGCGAATCCGCCAGCGTGTCGGCCTTCGTGTACTGGCCGACCAGGGGGTGCGCCAGCAGGGCGTCCGCCACGCGGTCGCGGCCGCCCTTGAGCGCCGCCTCCAGCGCCAGGTACTCGTACGCCGTGGTCGCCGAGATCAGGCCCGAGAACCGAGGCTCCACCGGCGGCTGCGGGATCGGCGTGGCCCCCTTTGAGTCCACAGTGGACCGAGCCTCGATGACGGCGTCGTCGGGCAGGAACGGGAAGGTCCCGTCGTTGCGGACGTTCACCACGTGCTCCTCGGCCGGGCCGCCCGCGGTCAGCGCGTGCACCAGCTGCACGGCCGCCTCGGAGTAGTACGCCCCGCCGCGCTTCTCCAGGGACTCCGGTTTCGTGTTCTGCTCCGGGTCGAGGTAGATCTTCAGCAGCTCTTCCTCGACGTCTGACACGACGTCCGCGCGCGGGCGTTCGGTGCGCTGCTTGGTGACCTGCTCGTCGTGCGCGTAGAAGTACTTCAGGTAGTACGACGGCACGACGTTCATCCGCCGCAACCACTTCTCGGGCACGCTGACCTCGTTGGACAGGTAGTCCAGGTGGTTCTCCAGCAGCTCGGGCATCCGGTCGACACCGTCGACGAGCGCGCCGCGCTCCCAGCTCAGGTGGTTGAGCCCGGTGTGGACGAGCTTGACGTCGTCCGCGCCCACCCCCAGCAGCTTCCCGAACTGCCGCTGCAGGTTGATCGCGACGTTGCACAGCCCGACCGCGCGGTGGCCCTCGTTGAGCAGGGCACGCGTGACGATGCCGACCGGGTTGGTGAAGTTGACGATCCACGTGTCGTCCCCGGCGATCTTGCGGACGCGCTCGGCGATGTCGAGCACCACCGGGACCGTGCGCAGCGCCTTCGCCAGCCCGCCCGCACCGGTCGTCTCCTGGCCGACGCAGCCGCAGGCGTGCGGGAACGTCTCGTCCAAGCGCCGCGCCCGCTGCCCGCCGACGCGCAGCTGGATCAGCACCGCGGAAGCGCCGTCGACACCTTCCTCCAGCGACTGCGTCGTGCGCACCTGCGCGGGGTGACCGGCGTGCGACAGCAGGCGCTGGCTGAACCCGCCCACGGCTTCGACGCGGTAGGCGTCCGGGTCGACCAGCACGATCTCGTCGACGTCCAAAGTGGACCGGCGGCCGGCGATCCCGTCGATCAGCTCCGGCGTGTAGGTGGACCCGCCACCGACGACTGCCAGCTTCATCCCTTGACCCCCGTGAATGTGATGCCCTTGACGAACGACTTCTGGGCGAAGACGAACAGCACGATCACCGGCGCCATGATCAGCGCGGTCGCCGCCATCGTCATGTTCCACTCGACGTGGTGCATGCCGCGGAAGGAGGCGATGGCCAGCGAAAGCGGCCAGTGGTCCTGGTTCTCGCCGGTGTAGAGCAGCGGCCCGAAGTAGTCGTTCCAGGTGAACAGGAAGCAGAACATGGCGGTGGCCGCGATCCCGGGTTTGGCCATCGGGATGAGCACGCGGTACATCGCCTGTAACTCGTTGCAGCCGTCGATCTTCGCCGCTTCGAGGTAGTCCTTCGGGATCGTCAAGAAGAACTGGCGGAGCAGGAAGATCGAGAACGCGTCGAAGAAGAAGTACGGCACGATCAGCGGCACCAGCGTGCCGGTGAGGCCCAGCCGCACCCACAGGTCGTACAGCGGCACGACGGTGACCTGCGGCGGCAGCAGCATCGCCGCCACGGTCAGCATGAAGAACAGGTTCTGCCCGCGCCACTTGAGCTTCGACAGCGCATACGCCGCCGGGATCGCCGAAAGCAGCGCGCCCACCGTGGCCAGTGCCGAATACAGCAGGCTGTTGCCGAAGTATTCGAGCAGCGGCGCCTTCTGGAACACCTTGACGAAGTTCTCGAAGTGCCATTCGGTCGGCCACAGGCTCGCCGTCATCGCCTGGTCGCTCTTCATCACCGCGGTGAGGAAGACGAACAGGATCGGCAGCATGAAGATCACACCGAGGGCGATGCCGACCGAATGCAGCGCGATGAACGACAGCCGCTTGTCCCAGTTCCGCTTGAACCGCACCTTCGGCGGTACGCCGGTTGCGCGGTGCGGCGCTTCGGCCAGCGCGGTCATGCGCCCTCCTCCTGGTGCTGGGACTTCCGCAACTGCCGCACGAGAATCCAGGTGAAGCCCGAGGAAACGATGAACAGCAGCACGGCCATCGCCGCCGCGTAGCCCATGTTGAAGTAGCGGAAGCCCTGGACGTACAGCCAGATCGGGTACGTCAGCGTCGAGTTCTGCGGTGCGCCGATGAGTTTCGAGTTGCCGGCGACGTCCGCGGTGCCGGCGCTCGCGGAGGCCGCCACGATCGCCTGGGTGAAGAACTGCAGGGCGTAGATGATCGAGTTGACCACGCCGAACAGCAGCACCGGCGAGATCGACGGCAGCGTGACGTGCCAGAACCGGCGGATCGGGCCGGCGCCGTCGAGCTCGGCTGCCTCGTACTGCTCGGTGGGGACGTCGAGCAACGCGGCGAGGATGATGATCATCAGCTCGCCGGAGCCCCACAGGGCCAGCAGGGTCAGCGCGGGCTTCGACATCGCCGGGCTGTTGAACCACAGGCCGCCGTCGATGCCGACGAGCCGCAGGAACCGGTTGACCGGGCCGAACTCCGGGTTGAACACGAAGACGAACGCCAGCGTCGCCGCCGCGGGCGGGGCGAGGGTCGGCAGGTAGCAGAGCGTCCGGACCAGGCCGACACCCGACTTGAGCCGGGAGATCACCGACGCGATGCCGAGGGAGAACACCACCCGGCAGACCGTCAGGACGACCACCAGCCACAGCGTGTTGTACGCGGCCGTGCCGACCAGCGGCTCGGTGGTGAACATCCGGACGTAGTTGTCGAAGCCGATGAACTGCGGCGGGTTGATCAGGTCGTAGCGGGTGAAGGAGTAGTAGACCGTGGCGATCAGCGGGTAGCCGAAGAAGATCAGGAACCCGATGAACGCCGGGGCCATGAAGAACAGGACGGTCCGGCGGCGCTTGGCCCGGCGGGCCCCCGCCCGCGCCTTGCTCGGCGCGGACGGGGAACCGTCGGTCTTCGCAGCGAGGGTGCGGGTCGAGGGACTCTTTACCGCCGAGACCCCATCGGACAGAGTCATCCGCCCGCGCCCTTCTGCTTCAGTTCGTCGTCGATCTGCGCGTCGACCTTCTGCAGGCCCGCGGTCAGGTCGGGGATCGAGCCGGCCTGCCACTTCTCGGCGAAGTCGTTGACCGCCTTGAGGTGCGCGTCGCCGATCGGGGTGGTCTGGTTGGCCACCAGCTTGCCGCTGTCGTAGATGTCGAGGAACGTCTTGAACTGCGGCTGCAGGTCCAGCTTCGGCGAGGTCAGCGACGCCTTGGTGCTGGGCACGTTCTTCAGGCCGTTGGCCATCTCCACCAGGGTGTCGGTGTCCAGGGTGACCTGCTTGATTAGCTCCCACGCGGCGCCGGGGTTCTTGGCGCCCTTGGGGATCGCGATGATCGTGCCGGTGGTGAAGCCGCCGCCGTAGTGGTCGGCCATGCTGTCGAGCACCGGGGCCGGCGCGGTGGCGTAGTTGACGTTGGGCGCCTGGTCCTTGAGGAACGCGGTGCGGAACTCGCCGTCGTAGATCATGGCGAGCTTGCCCTTGTGGAAGCCGTGGTCGGCGGAGTACTCGTCGCCGAGGCCGGCCTTGAACTGCTCGACCTTGTCGTGGCCGCCGTAGAAGTCGATGAGCTGCTTCTGGAACTCGAACATCGCCTTCCAGCCGGGGTTGGTGGCGAGGTCCGACTTGCCGTCCGGGCCGAGGAAGGGCGCGCCGAAGTTCGGCGCCCAGTACTGGGCCTGGTTGGCGTAGAACGGCATCGACGGCAGGAAGCCGGCGACCTTGATCGAGCCGTCCGGGTTGAACTCGGTCAGCTTCTTGGTGGCCTCGAACAGTTCCGAGGTGGTCTTCGGCGGCGAGGTGATGCCCTTCGCCGCGAACATGTCCTTGTTGTAGTAGAGCCCGTAGACGTCGGCGAGCATCGGCATAGCGCACCGCTTGCCCTGGTACTCGGTGTAGTTGCGGACCGCGTCCGGGATCTGGTTCAGGTCGATCTTGTCGCGCTCGATGTAGGGCTTGAGGTCCTGGAAGCTGCCGGTGGAGCACCAGGCACCGAGGTTGTCGGTGTAGAAGGAGATCGCGACGTCGGGTGGATTGCCGCCGCGGATCGACTGGGTGAGCTTGTCGTCGTCCTGGTTGCCCTCGTGCTTGATCTCGATGTTCGGGAACTTCGCCTTGAGCTTGTTGAGGCCCGCGGTGACCACGCCGTACTCGCGGTCGGTGAACTTGGAGTACACCGTGATGGTGAGCTTGTCGTCCTTGCCGGGCGCGGCGGCGGCGTCCGTTGTGGACGGCGCGGCCGCGCCGGAACAGGCGCTGGTCAGCAGGACGGACGCCGCGGCGGCGGCCACCAGCAAGGCGCCACGGCGGGTCCGGGTGGTCGGGGGCATGGCCCTCCTCCTCATCGGTCGGGGCTAGTCGGTCGGGGACGGGTGCTGTCGCCCTCGGGCCGGCGCGACCCGAGGAGCGTGGGGGTGACGACGCCGAAGACGTCCTCACGGGTGGTGGCGAGCGCCGACTGCAGCGCGCCCGCGCGAACGGCGTTGCCCTGCACGGAAGCGCAGCCGACGGGCGTGCGCGGCAGGACGAGGTCGTGCAGCTTTTCCTGGACGAGCGCGGCGAAGTCCTCCCCGCCGGCCCGGCTGGTGTCGCCGCAGAGGAGCACGAGCTGGGGGTCGGCGACGGCGACGAGGTTGGCGACGCCACCGGCGACCCGCTTGGCGAGATCGTGCCGGAAGGGGTGGTCCGGTTCGGTCTTCGTGACGGCTTCCCAGGCGGTGTCGGCCCGGATGCCGTGGGCGGCGGCGAGGCGGCAGATGGCGGGCGAGTCGACCAGGTTGCCGAACCGGGCGCCGGCCGCGGGCCAGACGTCGCCGGTGTCGACAGTGGCCGGGTCGGGCACCCGCATCCAGTCGATTTCGCCGCCCCCGCCGGTGGCGCCGCGCAGCAGCCGCCGCCCGATGACGACGGCACCGCCGACGCCTTCGGACAGCCAGACCATGACGAAGTCGTCGACGTCCTGGGCCATCCCGACGGTCATCTCTTCGACGGCGACCAGGTTGACGTCGTTTTCGATGAGGACGTCGACACCGAGTTCGTCGGAGAGCTTCTGCGGGACGTCGAAGCCCAGCCAGCCGGGGATGTGCGGGGCGGAGGAGAGCAGGCCGGTGCGCGGATCGAACGCCCCCTGCGCGCCGATCACGACGTGGGCCAGGTCTTCCCTTTTGATTCCGGCTTCTTCGGCGACTTTCGAAAGGGCCTCGCCGAAGGTCCCGACGACGTCGGCACCGGCGTGCACGGGCAGCGGGGTCCGGTACTCGGCGAGGACGACCCCGGCGACATCGGCCACGACGAAGTCGGCCAGGTGCGGCGTGAGATCGACGGCGGCGACGAAGGCGAGGCCGCCGTTGGCCGCCCAGAGCTGGGCGCGGGGCCCCCGGCCACCGCCCCGCACGCCGGCCTTCGTGACGAGGTTGTCCTGCTCGAGCCGGGTGAGCAGCTGCGCGGTGGCGGGCTTGGACAGCCCGATGGCGAGTTCGAGTTCGGCCCGCGTGAGCGGCCCCTCCCGCAGGAGGACCTCGATGGCGGCGCGATCGTTGATCTCGCGCAGCATCCGCGGGCTACCGGCTCGCACTCGTTCCTCCGGACTTAATTAGGATACTTTACAGACGGTTTCCGGGGACTGTAGTGAGCGGCGGCACAGCCGTCAACGGTCTCGGGAAACAGGGAGGTAACGCTTGGGGTCGCGGTAGGCCACCTGGCGGAAACATGCGCGGAGCGCAACGAAAACGGCCCCGGCGGGTAGCCGGGGCCGTTTTCGTGGTCGCGTTCAGTGGCGGGTGGCTACTCCTCCGCGTCCGCCCAGGCCTTGAGCATCACGCGGGCGATGGACGAGTTCCCCGGCAGAATCATCTCCGCCGTCCCGTCCGCGATCGGGGTCGGCTTCGAACCCTCGCCGCGGTCCGCGCTGTTCTCGAACGCCGCGCGCACCTCCGCCCGCGACACCCACAGCGCCTCTTCGATCTCGCCGTCCGCCGGCACCAATGGTGCCGATCGGTCCGCCCGGGCCGTGAACCCGAGCATGATCGACCGCGGGAACGGCCACGGCTGGCTGCCCAGGTACCGCACGTCGGACACCAAAGCGCCCACCTCTTCGCGGATCTCCCGGACCACGCACGCCTCGAGGGACTCCCCCGCCTCCACGAACCCCGCCAGCACCGAATACCGGCCGGCCGGCCAGATCGGCTGACGCGCCAGCAGCACGTGCGACCCGTTGACCCCCTCCAGCGAATGCACCAGGCAGATCACCGCCGGGTCCGTGCGGGGGTACTCCTCGCGGCCGCACCCCGTGCACTTGCTCGCCCAGCCGAACTGGACCAGCTCCGTCGCACTCCCGCAGCGGGTGCAGAACTTCGCCTGCCGCCGCCAGTAGCGCAACGCCTGCGCCGTCGTGAACAGGCCGGCCGAAGTGTCGTCCAGGAGGTCTCCGTAGCCGCGCAGCTCGACCCAGACCTCGCCGTCCGCGCGGGGGACCTCCTCGACGAACCCCCAGCTGCCGGCCATCTTCACCGTGTCGGCGTCACCCGACGGGCCACCCGGCAGCGACCAGTAGTCGACGTCCTGCCACTCGCCGAGGAAGACCGCGTCCGCCGGTGGCGAAGCGCCGAAGTCGACGGCCTTGCGGAACGCCAGTGCCGAGGCCCCTTCGACCACCGGGGTGCGCCCGGCGTCGTCCAGGAGGACGACCCGGGCGTCGGCCCAGCGCGCGGCCAGGCGCGCGGGGTTGGTGCGCAGGCCTTCCTGACGGTCCACTGTGGACCGGGAGAGGGTCGGCAGGGCACCGAGGGTGAACGGGACCGGCATCAGGCGGGCTCGCCCACGACGACGTCGCCCAGCGCGAGGAGCTTGCGCTCCAGGACGCCTGCGTCACCGACCACCACACCCGTGAACCGCTTGGGCGCGAAGTACTTCAGCGCCGCTTCGGCGACATCGTCGGCGGTCACCGCGGCCACCCGCGCCGGGTGCTCGTTCAGCCACTCCAGGCCCAGCCCGGTCGACGCCAGCGCCAGCACCTGGCCGGCCAGCCCGGCCTGCGACGACGTCGACGTCAGCAGCGAACCGATCGCGTACTGGCGCACCGACTCCAGCTCGTCGCCCGACGGCGGGACCTGGCCGAGGCGGCCCAGCTCGTAGCGGGTCTCCAGCAGCGCCGGGGCCGTCGCGTCGGTCGCGGTGTCCGCGTCGACGTTGACCACCGCCGTGCCGTCGGTGAACTCGAAGCCGGAGTGCGCGGAGTAGGTGTAGCCCTTGTTCTCGCGGATGTTCTCCACCAGCCGCGACGAGAAGTACCCGCCGAACGCCAGGTTCGCCAGCTGCAGCGCCGCGTATCCCGGGTCCGTGCGCGGGATCGTCTGCGCCGAGAGCCGGATCTGCGACTGCACCGCGCCCGCGCGCGGCACCAGCAGCACGTCCGGCCCGGTCAGGTCCGGCAGCGGCGGCAGCCGGACGGCGGAGCGGTCCGACGCCCAGCCGCCGAGCACCTTCTCGAGCTCCCCGACGACGCCGGCCGGGTCGAGGTCGCCGACCAGCACCATGACCGAACCCCGCGGCAGCACCGACGCCTGGTGCAGCGCCCGGACCTGCTCCGGCGTCACGACGGCGACATCCTCCGCGCGTGGGACCTCGCGCGTGGCCGGGTGGTCGCCGTAGCGGTGCTTCTGCAGGGCCTCCCGCGCGATCGTGCGCGGCTGGGTGCGCGAGACGGCGATCCGCTCGACCAGCCGCTCCTTCTCGCGCGCGATCTCCTCGTCGGCGTAGGTCGCCCCGGTGAGGACGTCGCCGAGGACGTCGAGGAACGTCGGCAGCTTGTCGGCCAGCGCGGACCCGGTGAGCACCAGGCGCTCCGGGTCGACGCCGGCCCCGATGTCGCCGCCGATCAGGGCCAGCTCGGCGTCGATCTCGATGCGGTTGCGCCGCGCCGTGCCGGTCAGGATCGTCTCGGCGAGCACCTCGGCCGTGGCCGGGTGCAGGGCGTCGTCGCCCGCGAACGGGATCCACAGCCGGGCTTCGACCAGCGGCACGGTCGCCTTGCGCACGGCCAGCACGCGCAGGCCGTTCGCCAGCGTGGTGTCCACATGGGACAGATCGGCGGCGGCCCGCTGCTCCCCGAGCGGCGGCAGCGGCCGCGGTCCCCGCGCGGTGCGGCCGATCTCCTCCGCGGTGCGGTGCGTTGCTGAAGTCACTGCTCGTTGTTCCCTTCCGAAGCGGGCTTGACCACCAGCACGGCGCGCGCGTCCGGGCGCAGCGCCTTCGCCGCCGCCGACACGGCCTCCGCGGTGACGGCGGACATCCGGTCCGCGAGCCGGTACACCAGCGAAGCGTCGCCGTAGAGCAGTTCGAACGAGCCGAGGGCCAGGGTCCGGGAGACCAGCCTGTCGTGCTCCGAGTGCAGGCTCGCCGTCCAGCGGGCGGTGACCTTGCGCAGCTCTTCCTCGCTCGGCGGGGTCTCGGCGAGCTTCTCGAGCTCGTCGTCGAGCGCGGCGAGCACGCGCTCGCGGGGCACCTCGTGCGGGTGGATCAGGGTGATGGTGAACGTGTCCGGGTCGCGCGCCTCGAACGGGCCGAACAGCCCGGCACCCGCCCCGATGTCGACGACCAGGGGCTCCTTGTGCACCAGCCGCTGCTGCAGGCGGGAGCCGTCGCCGTCGGTGAGCACGCCGGCCAGCACCAGGTAGGCCAGGTAGCTGTCGACGTCGTTGATCGGGTCCGGCATCCGGTAGCCGATGCCCAGCGCGGGCAGCGGGGCGTGCGCGTCCTCGACCTCGCCGCGCAGCTCGGTGGTCGGCAGCGGCTCGGCGAACGACGGCCGCTCCGGCGCCGGCCGGTGCGGGACGTCGCCGAAGTGCTCCTCGATCAGCTTCTTGGCGGTGTCCACCTCGAAGTCGCCCGCCACCGTGAGCACGGCGTTCGCCGGGGAGTAGTAGGTGTCGAAGAACGCCGCGCAGTCGTCGACCGTGGCGCTCTCGAGGTCCTCGAAGCCGCCGTAGCCGTTGTGCGCGTTGGGGAACGTCGAGTAGAGCACCGGCGGCAGGGTGATCCACGGGAACCCGCCGTACGGCCGGTTCAGCACGTTGAGCCGGATCTCCTCCTTGACGACGTCGATCTGGTTCGCCAGGTTCTCCGCCGTCAGCTTGGGCGCGCGCATCCGGTCGGCTTCGAGGAACAGCGCCCGCTCGAGCGCGGCGCTCGGCAGCACCTCGAAGTAGTCGGTGTAGTCCGGGTGGGTGGACCCGTTGAAGGTCCCGCCGCTGGACTGCACGTGCCGGAAGTGCGCGAGTTTCTCCAGGCTCTCCGAGCCCTGGAACATCAGGTGCTCGAAGAGGTGCGCGAAACCGGTGCGCCCCTCCGGCTCGGAGCGGAAACCCACGTCGTAGTGCACGCTGACGCCGACCACCGGCGCGGTCGCGTCGGGGGCGAGAACCACCCGCAGACCGTTGTCGAGGGTGTATCGGACGAGCTCGGGATCGGCCATGGCCCCACCCTACGACGACCCCGCCCTTCCCGGCGTCCCGGCTCGTGAGTGGTAAGGAGGGTTCTAACCCGCCTTACCACTCACGAGGCTCTGGAGGCGACCACGGCGGGCGGCGGCGAACGTCCCGGCCAGCGCCGTCGCGAAGGATCCGGCCTGGTCAGGGGTGATGTCGCCGGCGTGCCAGCAGACCCGCGGCGGGTGCTTGAGACCGTCGAACGCGGCCACCCAGGGGGCCAGTTCGCCCAGAGCGAGCGCGTACGGCAGACCGCGGGAGAAGACCAGCTCGCGCTGGGTCTTGTCGAAGTCCTTCGCCCGGATCGCGGTGACGCCGCGGAGCCGGCGGGCGACCTCGGCGCCCGCCCGCCGCCGCGCGGGCAAGGCGGCCGAGGCGGCGACGGCGGCGCCCCCGGCCAGCGCGAGGATCACGCCGAGCTGGGCGTACCCGGCGGTCAGGGCCAGCAGGACGGTGAGGAACACGCCGTAGCAGGCGATCCGGAGCCCGGTCCGGCGAAGCCGCCGCGTCCCGAACCAGCCTCGCCGGACGAGGTCGGCCTCCAGCTCGGCGCGGGGGATTTCGACGCGTCGCTGCCGCAGTTCGGCGAGCGTCACCGTGTCGTCGGTCAGGACGGTTTCGAAGACGGCACGTTCGAAGGGCGACAGGTGCTCGTCGGCGGGGTTGCGGCGGGTCAGCCGGGTCCCGTCGTCACTCACCCAGAGGTAGTTGCGGACGGCGAGGTCGAGGACGGTCGCGGCCAGGTCGAGCGGCCCGGCCCGGCCGCGCAGGAGGACGCCGGCGTGGCCGGGCAGCACGCCCTCGGGCGAAGCGAACTCGCCGTTCGCGGTGACCAGGTTCGCCTTCTCCGGCGCCCCGGGGCGGGCGTCGCGGCGGCGGGCCGCCCAGACCAGCGCTGCCGAGGCCAGGAGGAGCGCGCCGAAGCCCGCCCAGGCCCAGGCGACCGGGGCGGTGAGCACGAACGCGCCGGCGATCGTCTTCGCCGGGACCAGCACTTCGTTGGCCGGGACGGTTCCCGCGGGCAGTTCGACGGTCGCCGTCATCCGGGCGCCCGCGGCGAGGTTCTGCTGGCTGAAGCGGGTCAGCCCGGCGTGGTCGATCTGCGCGGCCCCGCACGGCAGGTCGCCGGCGAGGCAGTCGACGGCGGTGGGAATCTTCGGCGCCGCGAAGGACGCGCGGAGGAACTTCAGCTCGGCGCTCCACCCGCCCGCCAGTTCCCAGGTGACCCGGTCCCCGGCGACCGCACCGTCCACTGTGTACCGGACGATCGAGGTGCCCGCGGTGAGGTGCACGGTGAACGCGTCGCCGTCGACGCTCGCCGACCCGCGGCCTTCGAGGACGACGTCGCGGACGCCGTAGACGCGGTCGCGGTGGTGGGCGGCGGGGACGCGCAGGTCGACCCGGCGGTCCATGGTGAGGCCCTCGGGGACCGAGATCGCCTCGACGACCGACAGCGAGCCGTCGCGCTGGACCTTGAGCTGGATCTCGGCGCTCTGCGGCACCGTGGGCAGCGGCGGCTGGTCCGCGGGGCCGGCGGCCAGGGCGAGCGCGAGCAGCGCCCCGGCGAGCACGGTCAGCGGGCCGCGGCGGCGGTGAGCACGCCGTCGAGCGCGGTCAGGAACGACGGGAAGTGCGCGCCGAAGCGGCGCAGGTCGGGTTCGGCCTCCATGCCGCCGTACCAGTACAGCCCGGCCGAGCCGTCGGCCGACGGGTTGAGCGCGGCGAAGGTGCCGAGCCAGCGTTCGGTGTCGCCCAGCACGACCGCGTACGGCAGCGAGCGGGAGAACACCAGCTCGCGGTCGGCGGGCGGGATGTCGTCGGCCCGCGCGGTGTGCAGGTAGTCGAGCAGGCCGCGGACCTGCCCGGCCAGCGCCCGGCCGCGGGCGGTGCGGGACGGCAGCAGCGCGGCCACCGCGACCACGGCGAGCCCGGCCAGCGCGACGGCGACGCCCAGCAGCGCGTACCCGGCGGTGAAGGTGAGGACCGCGGTGGCGACCAGGCCGAGGGTGAAGATCCCGGCGCCGAGCCAGGTCAGCCGGCCGCGGGCGGTGTCCGGGCGGCGGGAGAACCAGCGCTTGCCGACGACGTCGGCGTACATCGCGTCGCTGATCCGGCGCAGGTCGAGCCCGCCGCGGGCCCGCAGCTGCGACACGAGCACGCTGTCGGTGCCCGGCGGCAGCAGCGTTTCGCAGACCGCGCGTTCGAAGTCGTGGAGGTGCTCGTCCGGCGGGTTGCGGCGGGCGATCTGCCAGTCGGGGCCCGGGACTTCGGCCAGCCACAGGTAGTTGCGGACGGCCAGGTCGACCACGGTGGCGCTGATGTCGACGACGTCGACGGTCTCGTCGACGACCGTGCCGACCTGCCCGGGCAGCACGCCGTCCGGGCTGGCGAAGAAGACGCGGTCGCCGTCGCGCAGGAGGACCTCGACCGGGCCGCCGGCGGTGCGCAGCGCGCCGGCGTCTTGCTTGCGGCGCCGCCACACGAAGAGCGCGGCGGCGACGAGGAAGGCGAGCAGGACGGCGAAGGCGATGCCGGTCGGCGGCGTCAGCGCGAAGGCGTTGGCGAGCAGGCCGATGGCGGCGAACTTCGCGTTCGCCGGGGTGGTGCCCGCGGGCAGGCCGACGAGGAGGTCGACGCGGTCGCCGGGGCGGACGTCGTTCTGTTCGAGCCGGACGACACCGGTGTGGTCGAGCTCGGCGAGGGTGCAGCGCTGGTTCGAACCGACCGGGCCGGCGAAACAGTCCACAGGGGACAATTGCGGCGACGGGGCGAGCAGCGACGCGGTCAGCTTGGCCAGCGGCGCGTCGAAGCCGCTGGCGATCTGCCACCGGGCTTGCTGGCGGCCGTTCAGGTCGGCGATGGCGCCGTCGACGGTGAACGTGGCGCTCCCGGTGCCGCCGGCGAAGGTGAGGACGAGCTGGTCTCCGGTGAGTTCGCCGGTGGCCGAGCCGTCGGTCCTGACGTCCCGGACGGCGAAGACGCGGTCCTGGTCGTCGCCCGCGGGGACCTTGAGGGGAACGCGCGCGACGAGCCGCTGCCCGCCGGGGACGGTGACGCGTTCGGTGACGGAGAGGGTGCCGTCCCGCTGGACCTTGAGGGCGACGTCGGCGGTGGGCCCGTCGGCCGGCCGGACGTCCTGCCCGGTGAGCAGCTGCGGTTTCTTGGACTGGTCGTCGGGGAGGTTCGGCAGCACCGGCCCGGCCGACGGCCCCTGCGCGACGGCGGGCCCGGCGGTCAGCAGCACCCCCGCGACGGCGATCGCGGCGGCGGTCCCCCATTTCTTCGACACAGCACCACACCCTAGAGCACTCGATCTATGCTGACGGCCGGAACGGCGCGATCACCGCAGGTACGCCGCTTTCGACGGGGAAATCGCACGGGGGGTTCCACTCGATGACGCACGGCCCGCAGGGTCCTGGGGTTGGTCCTGGCCCTGGCCCTGGCTCTGGTCCTGGTCCGCACGACCCGCGCCGGCCGGTGCCGCCACCGGGAGCGCGGCCGCTGCCGCCGCCGGGGGTCCGGCCGCTGCCGCAGGGCCGGCCGCAGCCGGGGTGGAGCGGGGGTCCCGGACCAGGGGTGCCACCGAATCCTGCAGGCGTGCCTCCGCAGCAAAGCCGGCCCGGGCCAGGTGGGGCACCAAACCCGCCAGGCACGCCTCCGCAGCAAAGCCGACCCGGGCCAGGTGGGGCACCAAACCCGCCAGGCACGCCTCCGCAGCAACCGCCCCGAAGCCCCGCAGGCGCGCCCGGGCCAGGTGGGCCACCGAACCCGTTCGGCATGCCCCCGCAGGGCCCCGGCCGCCCCGGACCTCCGCCCAGCGGGCCGTTCGCCCGGCCCCTTCCGCCGCCCGCGCGGGCTCCGCTGCCGCCGGCCGCGGCCCCGCCCGTCTTCGCCCCGGGCTATGCCCGGCCGCCCGCTTTCGGTCCGCGGTTCGCGCCCGGCTACACCCCCTACGTCGCCAGGAAGTCGAACACCGGGGTGATCGTCGCCGTCGCCGTGCTCGCGATCGTCGCCGTCGCGGGTGGGCTCATCGCCGCCGTCGCGCTGTCCGGGAACCACCAGCGGCACGTCGCCGACGCCGGGTACTCCAGCACCTACCCGAGCACCACCGCCGAGGAAACCACCACCGAAGCGAGCACCACCTCGGCCACCACGTCGGCCGAGGAGACGACGACCGCCCGCACCACCGAGCGCCGGACCCCGACCTCGCAGACCCCCTCCGGACCGCGCCCGGTCGCGGCCACCGGGAACAACCCGCTGTTCGGCAGCCCGGACTACGGCCTGCAGAACGTCCCGTGCTCGCTGAGCCGCTGGGCCACCGACCAGAACAGCGTCCAGCGGTTCTTCCAGTCCGGCATCGGCTGCCTCGACGCGATGTGGTCCCGCATGCTCGGCGCGGTCGACCTGCCGTTCCGGACGCCGAACCTGTCGGTGCCGCGGTCGCTGTCGGAATCGTCGACGCCGTGCGGCAGCGGCGGCACCACCACCGGTGTCACGCCCTTCTACTGCCCGTCGAACAACACGATCTACATGCCGATGGACCGCATCGAGCTCGACGTGTGGGGCAACCACCCCGGCCCGTACCTGTCGATCCTGGCCCACGAATACGGCCACCACGTGCAGAACCTGTCCGGCATCTCCGACGCGTACGGCAACCAGCGGTACGACGCGGGCGCCGACTCGGCGGCCGGCCTGGAACTGTCGCGGCGGATGGAACTCGAGGCGCAGTGCTTCTCCGGCATGTTCCTCGGCTCGGCGTCGGTCTCCGGCGGCTCGGTCGACAAGAACGTCTACAACGAAGCCTGGAACGCCCAGGACCGCGGCGACGACTACGCCCGCAACGGCAAGCGCGACCACGGCACCGCCAAGCACAATATTTCCTGGTGGCAGCACGGGGCCACGAAAAACCGCAACCAGCAGTGCAACACGTGGCTCTCGCCGTCGGGCGACGTCTCGTGAAAGCCGTCAGCTCGGCGGGGTGAACGGGTTCTCCACCGGCACCGGCGTCCCCGACGGCGGCGTCTGCGGCTCCGGCCGCGCCGCGGGCGGGACGGGCGGAGCCGGGGACGAGGCGAAAGCCGGCTGGACGCTCGCCGCGTACCCCGTCTGCGAGAACCCCGGCCGGTCCGGTCCCGGCGGCGGTGTCTGCGGCAGCTGCCCGCGCGCCGCCTGGACCTGGGCCGCGTACGCCTGGAACGCCCGGGCGTGGTCGCGGTTGCGCCGCTCCGCCAGCACCGCCGCCAGGAACGCCCACGGCGGCACCCCGGGCGGCACCGGCGTGCCGAGCGCGTTCCCCATCTCCTGGGCGAGCCGCCAGCCCAGCGCGTGCGACGCTTCCGGGCTCAGTTCCCGGAACCGCGCGAGGAACTGACGGCTCGAGAGCGCGAGACCGTCCGGGAGCCGGGTCAGGTCGAGCTGCGACGCCCAGCCCTCGAGCCCCGGCGGCATGGCGACCGCGGCCGCGTACCCGGCGCCGTCCGGGACCCGGTCGCGGACCACCAGCGTCCCGGCCAGGAAGTCGCCGACGCGGCGGCCGTCCGACGAGCACAGCGACACGATCACCGCGACCGCGCCGAACAGCCCGAGCGCCCAGAAGTCCACGACGAAGCCGGCGAGCCCGCGCACCAGCGCGTGCCGGAACCGGATCGGGCCGCCGTCGACGCGCACCACCCGCAGCCCGACCGCCATCTTGCCCAGCGACCGGCCGCGCGAGAGCGTCTCGAACACGACCGGGTAGCCGACCATGATCAGCACCGTCAACACCAGCAGCAGGGCCAGGAAGAGCGAGTCGTCGCCGAGCGGGAGCGCGAACGAGAGCACCATCGCCGCCCCCACCAGCAGCGAGAACTGCACGAGCACGTCCAGCGCCATCGCCAGTGCCCGGCTGGCGAGCTTGGCCACGCGCAGGTCCAGGACGACCGCTTCGCCGGTGACCAGCTCCGATTCCTCGTGCACGGACTCCAGCGTATCGGCGGATAGGGTGGCCTGTGTGGATGTGGACGTCTTCGTCGCCGCGCACACGGCGGAGTGGACCCGGCTCGGCGAGCTGAGCCGGCGCGGCGGCAAGCTGACCGGGCCGGAAGCCGACGAGCTGGTGACGCTCTACCAGCGCACCGCGACGCACCTGTCGATCGTGCGCTCGGTCGCACCGGACCCGGCGCTGCTCGGCAGGCTGTCGGACCTGGTGGCCCGCGGCCGGTCGGCGATCTCCGGGTCGCACAGCCCGGCCTGGCGCGAGGTCGCCCTGTTCTTCACGCGCCGGTTCCCCGCCGCGGTGTACCTGTCGCGGCGCTGGTGGATCCCGGCCGCGGTGGTGTCGATCGCGGTGATGGCGGTGATCGCCGTCTGGGTCGCGCGCGACCCGGTCGTGCGCGCGTCGCTGGGGACCCCGGCGGAGCTGGGCGAGCTGACCAAGCCCGGCGGCGAGGCGGAGACCTACTACTCGACCGGCCCGGCGGCGTCCTTCGCGGCGCGCGTGTGGACGAACAACGCGTGGGTGGCGGCGACCTGCCTGTTCCTCGGCGTCGCGCTGGGCCTGCCGGTGCTCGCCGCGCTCTGGCTGAACTCGCTCAACGCCGGGCTGATCATCGGCGCGATGAGCGCGGCCGGCCGCGGCGACGTGATGATCGGCCTCCTGCTCCCCCACGGCCTCCTGGAGCTGACGGCGGTGTTCGTCGCGGCGGGCACCGGCCTGCGGCTCGGCTGGACGGTGATCGACCCGGGCCGCCGCTCCCGCACCGCGGCGCTCGCCGAGCAGGGCCGGTCGGTGGTGGTGATCGCGCTCGGGCTGACGTGCGTGCTGTTCGTGTCCGGGGTCATCGAGGCGTTCGTGACCCCGTCGGGCTGGCCGACGTGGCTGCGCGTGGGCATCGGCGTGGTGGTCGAAATCGCGTTCCTGGCCTACGTTTTCACGCTCGGCCGCCGCGCGGCGAAGGACGGCGAGGTCGGCGACCTCGACGCCCGCGACACCGGCGACGCCCTTCCCGAAGCGGCCTAGACGAGTAATGCGTGGGTTCGGTTGGCGAACCAGGACACTTCTGCCGCGGCTTGGAAGAAAAGCATGTCCTCGCCGGACGGGCAGGCTCCGGGATGACCACGGCTGCCGCTGTCTGCTCGGCTTCTGGAGGTGGGCCGCTGGTGGTCATCCCGTCGCCTGATTGAGGCCTATCACTTTGAGCCGGGCCCGCAAGCTTGCGTCGTCTGGTCGCGTTGGTCTGTGGGTTGCGGGCCC
>NZ_JBSGBQ010000038.1:0-95914 GCF_053601335.1 Amycolatopsis sp. NPDC004747
GCTGCGACGTCCTCTACTCCATGCTCCGCAACGGCACCCACTACCGACACCCCGCGCCCGCCGCGGCTTGACAACCACATAGGGACACCCCCCCCGCGCGAGCCGCTCGCGTTGCGGGGCTCACCAAGCGTGGTTAGCGTTTCACGGTGGCGAACGAAGAGAAGGAAAAGCTGCTTCCGCGGCTTCGGCGGAAGTACCCGTGGCTCGACCACCTCATCCGGGCCAACGAAGCCTTCAGCGAGCGGTACGGCAACCACTACGCCGCCGCCATCACCTACTTCAGCGTGCTGTCGGTCTTCCCGCTCTTCATGGTCGCCTTCGCCGTGGTCGGGCTGGTCGTCAACCACGACCAGACGATCATCCACAAGATCACCGACGGCATAAACAACTCCGTGCCCGAGGGCCTCAAGGACCTCGTCAACGGCATCGTCAAGGGCGCGCTCGACTCCGGTGGCGGGATCGGGGTCTTCGGCCTGCTCATCGCCCTCTACTCCGGCATCGGCTGGATGTCGAACCTGCGGGACGCGCTCACCGCCCAGTGGGGCCAGGAAAAGCAGCCGCAGCCGATCGTCAAGCAGACGCTCAAGGACCTCGTCGCGCTGATCGGGCTCGGGGTCGCCCTCGTCGTCTCCTTCGCGCTGACCGCCGTCGGGGGCGGGGTCGGGCAGTTCCTGCTCGAACTCGTCGGGCTCGAACACGCCACCTGGGCGATCGTCCTGCTCCGCGGGGCCACCATCGTGCTCGGGCTGCTCGCCAACACCCTCGTCTTCGTCTGGGTCATCGCCCGCCTGCCGCGGGAGCGGGTCGCGCTGCGCAGTGCCGTCAAGGGTGCCGTGGTCGCCGCCGTCGGGTTCGTCGTCCTGCAGCAGGTCGGGTCGATCTACCTCGCCAGCGTCACCAAGTCGCCGTCCGCCGCGCTGTTCGGGCCGGTCATCGGGCTGCTCGTGTTCGCGAACCTCGTCTCGCGCTTCCTCCTGCTCATCACGGCGTGGACCGCCACGGCGAAGGAGAACCAGCACGAGGTCATCGCGCCGCCGCCGCCCGTGCGGCTCGAGCAGCGGGTCACCGTGCAGCGCGGGCCGGGCCTCGGCGCCGTTGCGGGTGCCTTCAGCGCCGGCGCGCTGCTCGCGTGGCTGGGTGGCCGCCGCAGGTCTTGACACCCGGCCACGCGGTAAAGAAACTGAACCGGTAAGAAATCTGAACCGGAGGGGTTTCGTGCTGCTGGACGCCGCCCGCGAGTGTGCCGACCTCGCCAGGACCCTCGCACCCGTCACCGAGCGGCAGCGGGCGCTGCCGCCCGAACTGGTCGCGAAGCTGACCGACGCCCAGCTGTTCCGCACCGGCGTCCCCGGCTACCTCGGCGGCCCCGAAGCGCCGCCCGCGGTCAGCCTCGAAACCGCCGAGACGGTCGCGCGCGGGGACGCCTCGGCCGGCTGGTGCGTCTCGATCGCCGTGACGAGCAGCCTGCTTTCGGCCTATGCGCCGGGAAAGTGCGCCGAGGAGGTCTTCGGGGACCCGCGCACGGTCGCCGCCGGGGTCTGGGCGCCGCGCGGCACCGGCAGGAAGGTCGACGGCGGGTACGTCGTGAGCGGCCGGTGGGCGTTCTGCAGCGGCATCCCGCACGCCGACTGGCTCTTCGCCGGGTTCGTGCACGAGAAGGCGCTTTACGTGGCCGCGTTGCCGAAGGCCGAGCTCGAAGTGCTCGACACGTGGCACACCAACGGCCTGCGCGGCACCGGCAGCCACGACTGCGTCGCGGACGACCTGTTCGTCCCGGACCACCGCGTCTTCTCGGTGATGGCCGGTCCGCCGCCGGAAGCCGTTGCGCTGCACCGGTTCCCGCTCTTCGGCTTCTTCGCGCTGTCGGTCGCGGCCGCCGCGCTGGGCAACGCGCGCGGGGCGCTCGACGACCTCGTCGAACTCGCCTCGACGCGTACCCCGCTCGGCTCCAGCCGCTCGCTGGCCGAGCGGCCGGCGACGCAGGCCGCCGTCGCGGAGGCCGAGGCGGCCCTGCGGGCGGCGCGGCTGCTCTTCTACGGCAGCATCGACGACGCCTGGCAAGCCGCGCAGGGCACCGAGCCGGTGCCGGACGCGCTCAAAGCCGGCCTGCGGCTGGCCGCCACGCACGCGACGCGCACGGCCGCGAAGGTCACCGCGAGCGTGTACGACCTCGGCGGCGGCGCGGCGATCTACGAAACTTCGCCGTTGCAACGCCGGTTCCGCGACGCGCACACCGCGACCGCCCACTTCCAGGTCAACCCGGCCAGCTACGAACTGCCCGGCAAGCTCCTGCTGGGTGTCCCGGCCCGGACGGACCAGCTGTGACCGACCTCGGCCACCGGTTCACCGCGGACTCGGTCGGCCGCGCACTCGACCTGGTCGGCGAGCGGTGGAGCCTGCTCATCCTGCGGGAGGCGTTCTTCGGCGTGCGCCGCTACGGCGAGTTCGCGCGCAACCTGGCCATCCCGCGCCCGACGTTGTCCGCCCGGCTGAAGACCCTCGCCGACGCGGGTGTGCTCGAACGCGTCGAGCCGGTGCCCGAGTACGTGCTGACCGCCGCCGGGCGCGAGCTGTTCGGCGCCGTCGTCACGCTCATGCAGTGGGGCGACCGGCACCTCGTCGGTCCGGAGGGACCGCCGATCCTGCTGCGGCACAAGGACTGCGGCGAGGTCGCCGGTACGTACGTCGCTTGTGGACACTGCGGCGGCGCGATCGCCACCGACCGGGTGACGCCGGAGCCCGGGCCCGGGTACCGCTAGCCCGCGGCCCGCTTGCGCTGGTGCCCGACGACGAACCCGCCGACGATGATCAGGAACACCACCAGGGTGATGATCCAGCCGGTGACGCCGAACGGGTCCTCCTTCGCCGCCGACGCGGCCGCGGACGTGCCGCCGTTGCCGGTGCCGCCGTCGGCGAGCACGGACGGGTCACCGCTCGCCGGGGCCGTGGCCGGCGCCTGGTAGCTGATCTGGCCGACCGGCGCGGCGCGGTCCTCCTCGAGCGCGAAGCCGTAGTCGAGCAGCTTCGCCGCCTGGTCGACCACCTTGGTCGGCTTCTGCTCGGCGCGCAGCATGACGACCGCGAGCCGCTTGCCCTTGCGCTGCGCCGCGCCGACGTAGGTGTGGCGGGCGTCGTCGGTGAAGCCGGTCTTGCCGCCGAGGAAGCCGGGGTACACGCCGAGCAGCTTGTTGTCGTTGAAGATCGGGATGGCCGGTTTGCCCCCGGCCGGCGGGAACTCGAAGTTCTTCGTCGCGACGACCTTCGCGAACTCCTGCTGCTTCATCGCGTAGTTGAAGATCAGGCTGAGGTCGTAGGCCGAGGTCGACATGCCGGGCCCGTCCAGGCCCGACGGGGTCGCGGCGCGCGTGTCGAGCGCGCCGATCTTCGCCGCCAGCGCGTTCATCTTCGCCACCGTGGCGTCGACCCCGCCGAGCGCCGTGGCGAACACGTGCGCGACGTCGTTGCCCGAGTGCATCAGCAGCCCGTGCAGCAGCTGGTCGACGGTGTACTGGCCGCCGGCGACGAGGCCGACGCAGGTGCATTCCTGCTCCGCGTCCTCCTTCGTCGCGACGAGCGGCTGCTGCGGGTCCAGCTGGGTGACGACGACCAGCGCGAGCAGCGTCTTGATCAGCGACGCGGGCCGCTGCCGGGCGTGCGGGTCCTTCGCCGCGACGACCGCGCCGGTGTCGAGGTCCTGCACCAGCCACGACGCCGCGGTGTTGCCGTCCGGCGGGTTGAGCGCGCCGTCCGGGGTGATCAGGCCGCATTCGGCCATCCGGCTGCCGCCGACCGGGACCGCGGGCACGGCCAGCGGCGGGGGCACCTGCTTGCCCGGCGCGGGCTTCTCCGACGTGTCGACCGGCGGCGGGGGAGCCTGGCGGTTCGCGCACTGGCCCTGCTGCGGCGCCGCGGCCACCAGCGCCGGCGTGCTCAGGGCCAGGAGGGCGGCGGCGAGCGTCGTCGTGAAGACCTTGAGCGACCGGGAGACAGCGGAGTGCACCCACGCAATCTAGCGCCGCGGCCCGCGTCGCATACTCAGGGGCATGCGCATGTCACGAGGCACCTCGCTGTTCCTGCTGGCCTTCGGTGTGTGGTCGTGGATCATCTGGATCACCTTCGCGAAGAACCTGTGGGACAGCGACCGGGCCTGGGCCCCGGACGGCTCGCCGACCGCCTACTTCGTCGTGCACGCGGTGCTGACGGTCGTGTCGTTCGTGCTCGGCACGATCATCGGCGTGCTCGGCTGGCGCGGGCTGCGCGCCGGTTCCCGCGTCGACGCCTGAATCCCCTCCTTGGTCGGTGGCGCGGCCCCGCGGGCCGGTTTACGTTGGCGCCACCGAACCTGGAGGTGGAATGTCCCGTTTACGTCGAATGGCGGCACCGCTCGTGCTGGCCGTCGGAGGCGGCCTGTTCGCGGCGGCCCCGGCGGCGGAGGCCGCGCCGGCCGCGTGCGACACGACGAGCACGCCGTACACCTACGTCGTGACGTACCAGCCGGGCACCCGCGCGTCGGCCGTCGACAAGGAGCTGGCGGCCAAGTGCGGCACCAAGGTCGCCTACTACGCCCCGATCGGGGTCGCGATCGCCAGTTCGCGCAACGCGGACTTCCAGCAGAAAATCGGCCTCTACCGGGCTTATTCGGGCGCCAAGGACGTGGCCTCGGCGGCTTCTTCCGCCCGGACCTCGCTGGGTGCGGTGCGGACGCTGGAGGACACCCGGTCCGTCGCGGCCGAGGGTGACCTCTCGGCGCAGCAGTGGGACATGAAGGCGATCCACGCGCCGGAAGCGAACAAGATCCTCCCGGGCAGCCGTTCGGTGACGGTGGGCGTGCTCGACTCGGGCATCGAGGCGACGCACCCGGCGTTGCGCGACGCCATCGACGCCGGCTCGTCGGCGGGCTGCCTGACCGGCGCGCCGGACGCGTCCCCGGCGGCCTGGGCCCCGACGACGTCGGACCACGGCACGCACGTGGCGGGCACGATCGCGGGCCGCGACGCGGTGGCGCGCTTCACGGGCGTCGCACCGGGCGTGCGGCTGGCCTCGGTGAAGGTCGTCAACGACGGCGGCTACATCTTCCCGGAGGCGGCGGTCTGCGGTTTCGTCTGGGCGGCCGAGCACGGTTTCGCGGTGACGAACAACAGCTACTTCATCGACCCGGGCATGTTCTACTGCCCGAAGCAGCCGGGCGACGCGGCGGCGTTCGAGGCGGTCCGCCGGGCGGTGGAGTACTCGACGCACCGCGGAGTGCTGAACGTGGCGGCGGCGGGCAACGACAGCCTGGACACGACGAACCAGACGACGGACAAGGTCCGCCCGCACCCGGTGGACGCATCGTGCGCCATCCTCCCGGGCATGCTCGACGGCGTGGTGACGGTGTCATCGGTGGGCTACGCGGGAACGAAGTCGTACTTCAGCAACTACGGCAAAATCGACGTAACAGCCCCGGGCGGCGACCCCCTCCAGCCCCCACCGGCGGGCGCGGGCCCGGCATGCCCCCTGTCAACGGTGGTCGGCGGCACGTACGGAGCAAAGTGCGGAACATCAATGGCCTCACCGCACGTGGCAGGCGTAGCGGCCCTGCTGGCATCGAAGTACCGAGGGGCACCCCCAAGGTTCATCGAGCAACTCCTGGAGACCGAGGCAGACGTGGTGAAGTGCGCGGCCACGGACCCGCAGTGCACAGGCCCGGCAAAGAACAACTCGTACTACGGCCACGGCCTGGTAGACGCCCTGGACGCAGCCCGCTCTTGACCCAATGAAGGAGCGAGGTGGTCATCCCGTCGCCTGAGGCCGTCAAATCACTTTGAGCCGGGCCCGCAACGCACAGCGAAAGGCGAGGGGGACAGCGCACGCTTGCGGGCCCGGCTCAAAGTGATAGGCCTCGATCAGGCGACGGGATGACCACCTCGCGGCCCACCTCCTCCACGTGGGGTGGGAGCGTTAGCCGTGGTCATCCCGGAGCCTGCCCGTCCGGCGAGGACAGTCTTTAGAGCTGCGGCAGGGTGGCTCTGCCGTGGTTTTGTTCTGCCGCGGCTGGGGCGGGTCCGACCTCCCCCGCCCCTCCGGTGGGATTTTCAGCCGGCGGTCGGGTTTGTCAAGGCGGGAAAGCGTGCCTTGACAAACCCGCCCGCCGGCTGAAGGGATAGCTGGGATGAGGGGCGGGGGAGGTCTGGTGAGGTGGATGGTCGCCTTGCGCTCCCGGGCGCCGGTTCGCGCCGTCCGTTCGGCCGCCGGTCGCGTCAAGGGTTCGGCCGCAGGCGTCGGGCCGGTTGAGGCTAGGTTGCGTCCGGGTCGATCGGCGGGCGCTCGCCCGGCTTGAGGGGCTCCGGCGCCGACTGGGTCTGGCCGGCCAGGTAGCCGTTCGAGCCGTTCGTCCCGTTCGTGGGCGTGCTGCTGCCGTTGGTGATGCCCTTCAGGCCGAGCGGGTCGGCGTCGCCGTCGAACAGGTGCTGCGTCACGACTCGCTTCGGGTCGAAGTTCCGCAGTCCGCGCAGGTCTTCCAGCGGCTTGCGCAGCTGGTCGAACTCCGGGCCCATCTCCTCGCGCAGCTGCTCCTTCGCGCCGGTCGCGAATTCGCGGACCTTGCGCACGCTCTTCGCGAGCCAGGATGCCGCCTCCGGCAGCCGTTCGGGGCCGAGGATGAAAAGACCGGCGATGATGAGGACGAGGATTTCGCCCCACCCGACGCTCTCGAACACCAGTCAACCTCCGAAGAAGAACCTACCCGCCCAGGGTACCCGCCGCCCGCCTCGCTCCGGCAGGCCGAACGCGGGAACTCAGTCGGAAGCCAGGGTTACGTCCACGACGAAGCTCGCGCCGTCACGCGCCAGCGACACCGGGACCACTTCGCCGACGTCGTGCGCGCGGACCGCGACCGTCAGCTCCGCGGAGTCGCGGACGAGCCGGTTGCCGATCTTCGTGATGACGTCGCCTTCCTTGATGCCCGCGTTGGCGGCCGGCCCGCCCGGTGCGACGTTCTTCACCTGGGCGCCCATCGTGGACGAGCCGGCGACCGTCGACGACGCGTTGATGCCGATGTCGGCGTGCCGGACCTTGCCGTCCTTGATCAGCGCCTTCGCGATCTTGATCGCGTAGTCGCTCGGGATGGCGAAGCCGATGCCGATGCTGCCGCCGTCCGCGCCCGCCGAGCGGATCGACGAGTTGATGCCGATCAGCGCGCCGGTGGAGTCGACGAGCGCACCGCCAGAGTTGCCGTGGTTGATCGCGGCGTCGGTCTGGATGGCCTCGTAGGTGACCGGCGGGGCGCCGTTGTCGCCGCCCGCGGTGATCGGCCGGTTCAGCGCGCTGACGATGCCGGCGGTGACCGAGTTCTGCAGCGCCAGCGGCGAGCCGATCGCCATCACGGTGTCGCCGACCTGCAGGTCCGCGGACTTGCCGACCTGCAGCACGGTCGGGTTGGTGACGTTGACCTTCACGACGGCGAGGTCGGTCTTCTGGTCGGCCCCGACGAGCTTGGCTTCGGTGCGGGTGCCGTCGATGAAGACGGCGGTGACCTTGACGCCCGGGTCCGCGGCGGCGGAGGCGATGACGTGCTCGTTGGTGAGGATGTAGCCCTGCGGGTCGATCATGACGCCGGAGCCCTGCTCACCGGACTCGGCGCCGGGCTTGAACACCTCGAGCGAGACGACGGCTGGCGCGACGCGCTTGGCGATCTCGGCGACCGACCCGGCGGGGCGTTCCTTGCCGGCCTCGGCCTCGGCGATGGTGGCGGAGCCGGTGAGCTGGGTGCCGGTGTCGCCGACCCACCAGCCGACGAAGCCGCCGGCGGCGCCGACGAGCAGCGCGACGACGCCGAGCAGGACGAGCGCCTTCGGCTGCACGCGCCGCCCGAAGAGCACCTCGGGCAGGCTGAGCAGGGCACCCGGGGGCCGCTTGGCGGGTTTCGCCTCGTCCTCGGCGGGCACGGCGGGCCCGGCGAGCACCGCGGCGGCC
The DNA here is from genome assembly GCF_053601335.1 of Amycolatopsis sp. NPDC004747. Classification (NCBI taxonomy): domain Bacteria; kingdom Bacillati; phylum Actinomycetota; class Actinomycetes; order Pseudonocardiales; family Pseudonocardiaceae; genus Amycolatopsis; species Amycolatopsis sp. NPDC004747. The sequence continues at coordinate 7,954 of NZ_JBSGBQ010000038.1, forward strand.
CCGGGATCACGCCACGGGTCGCGGGTGCCGGTCCACAGCGGCGGTTCGACGGCCGGCGCGTCACCGGTGGCTTCCCGCGGCCGTTCGAGCAGCACACCATCGGCCCCGGGCGGCCGCCGGAAGGCCTCGGCGAGCGACTCGGGCGCGGGCGGGGCGAGGTTGACGCCGTTGGTCTTCTGCGGGGAGTAGAGCTGGTCGAACGCCCCATCAACGCCCTGCGGCCTGCCGAACACGGCGGCCTGCGCCGGATCGACGGCCGGCCGCGCGAGCGGCCGCGGGCCCAGCCTGTCGGCATCGCGCGCGCCGGGCTGCTCGGGATTCACGTTCGGCTCGGTCATCATTCCCCGGTGCAGAAGATCAGGTGGCTGGGCGTGACGATACCCAAGCCCAGTGCTCCGAGTCTGCCGGTCCACGGGTGAAGTGGCTGTTTCTTGGGCTGTCATCCACAGCCCACCACGGATGTGGACAAAACGGCTTCACGGGGCGTTGAACGGCCGTTTTCGTCGGAGGGTGCCGATAGGGGTGGTGGGCACCACGTACCGCACCGCCCAGGCTCCCGGACGCAGGCCGGCACACCCGCTCCACCACGAACACCCCAGCAGCAACCGACTCAGCCGGAACCCAGGGACAGCACTGAGACCCGGACAAGCCGAAGGCCGCCGCGAAAGTGGCTTCGCAGCGGCCTTCGAGTCAACTCAGCGGATACCCGCCGGAACCACCGCCGGTGTCGTGCTCACCGGTGTCGAAACCGGGACCGGCTGCTGCGGCACCGCCATCTGGGCCGGCAGCAGGTTCGCCGGCTGCGGCACCCCGCCGCCCGTCTCGGGTGAGCCGTCTCCGTCCGCCGACGTCCCCACCAGCGCCAGGGCGCTCAGCACCAGTCCGGACACCACGACACCCGCCCCCTGCGCCGCGCGGCGCTTGAAGCGGCCGGCGCCCAGGACGTTCGGCGACTGGCCCAGCGGGGCCGATGATCCCAACGGCGCCACACCACCCAGGACGCCCGAATCGTGCAGGCCGGCGACCCGGTCGGGCCGCTGGACCGCGACCAGCTGGCCGTCGGCCGTGATCGCGAGGTTGTCCGGGGTGCTCGGCAGCTCCGTGTGCTGCGGGATCGACTGGAGGCTCGCCAAGAAACCGGCCGACATCGACGGCGCGCCCGCGCGACGGATCGCCTCGACCGTCTGGCGCTGCGCGCGCACCTCCGCCGCGCAGGCCGCGCAGCGCGTGATGTGCGACGCCGCGCGATCGCGGGCGCCGTGGGACAGCTCGCCGTCGACGAACGCCACCACGACGTCCGGCAGCAGGTGCGACTCGGGAAGTGCCCAGCCTCGCGGTGCGGTCATACCGTCACCTTCGCAGACTGCGGTGCGTGAGCGCGACGACGCTCGAGAGACGCGCGCAGCGCCTGACGCCCGCGGTGGATGCGGCTGCGGACGGTGCCCAGCTTGACACCCAGCGTCGCGCCGATCTCCTCGTACGACAGCCCTTCGACGTCGCACAGCACCACGGCGGCGCGGAACTCCGGGGGCAGCTCGTCGAGCGCCGCCTGCAGGTCCGGGTCCAGGTGGGTGTCGGAGTAGACCTGCTCGGGGCTCGGGTCGTCGCCCACGATGCGGTCGGTGTCCTCGGGCAGGCCTTCCATCCGCACGCGCGAGCGGCGGCGGGCCATGTCGAGGAACAGGTTGGTGGTGATCCGGTGCAGCCAGCCCTCGAACGTGCCGGGCTTGTAGGACGCCAGCGAGCGGAAGACCCGGATGAAGGTCTCCTGCGTGAGGTCCTCGGCGTCGTGGGTGTTGCCGGTCAGGCGGTAGGCGAGCCGGTAGACCCGGTCACCGTGTTCGCGCACGACCTCGTCCCAGGACGGCGGCGTCCAAGCCGCCTCGTCCAGGGTCACGGGCTGGGCCCCGGCGTCGGCAACGGCGTTCTGCATCGCGGGAGCAGGCACCTCCATCAGCGTTTCTCCTGTCTGCTCCACCCAACGCGGGTCCTCGGCACGGTGTTCCCGTGTGTTCGGATTTCAGTCTCTCCGGGTTCCTTATGGTTCTAGTGAGACTGGACTGAGAGCAGGCTGAGAACTTCTTCCGAGGTGCTTACCAGGGAGCCTGCGCGGATTTATCGACAACCAACGCTAACCTCCGTGCGTGAACACGCCCACCCCTGCGGCCGCACCGGCCGATTCCGGGTTCGTCGACGGGTACCTGCCCGACGACGAGGTGCTGTCTTCGGCGCGGGCAAGGGCCGAAGACCTGGGCTGCACCCCGCTCAGCGCGGGTGCGGGAGCGACGCTGCGCTTCCTGGCCGCGACGCTGTGCGCGAAGGCCGTCGTCGAGGTCGGCACGGGCGCGGGGGTGAGCGGCCTCAGCCTGCTGCGCGGCATGGCCCCCGACGGCGTCCTGACCTCGATCGACGTCGAGCCGGAGTACCAGCGGGCGGCGCGGGCGACGTTCCGCGAAGCTGGCTTCGCGCCGGGCAGAACGCGGCTGATCATCGGCCGCGCGCTGGACGTGCTGCAACGGCTCACGCCGGGCGGCTACGACCTGGTGTTCGTCGATTCCGCGCACATCGAGTACCCCGGGTGTTACGAGCTGGGCGTGTCGCTGCTGCGGCGGGGCGGGATCATCGCGTTCCACAACGTGCTGGCGGGCGGCCGGGTGATCGATCCGGCGCACCGGGATCCGGAGACGCTGGCGTTGCGCGAGGTGGCGCGGGCGTTCCGGGAGGACGAACGCCTGGTCCCGGCGCTGCTGCCGGTGGGTGGCGGGCTGCTGGTCGCCGCGGCTACCTGACCTCCACCAGCTCGAGCCGCCCGGCCCGGACCCTCGTCCCGGCCAACACCGCAGCCACCGCCAGCAGCAGCCACACCGCCACCACGGCGATCAGCCACGACCACCCAGCGTGCCCGTACACCCACGCCCCCGCCGCGCCGCCCACGCTGCTGCCCAGGTAGTACGTCGCCGTGTACATGCCGCCCACCTGGCCGCGGGCCGTCTCCGGGGCGTCCGCCGCCGCCCAGCCGTTCGCCACGGCGTGCGCCGCGAAGAATGCGCACGTCAGGACCAAGAACCCCGTGATCACCAGTGGCAACGAGTCCGGCAGCGTCAGCGCCGCACCGGCCGCCGTCAGCAGCAGGGCCCCGATCACGGCCCGGCGACGCCCTACCCGCGCCACCAGCCGGCCCGCCGCCGCCGACGACACCGAGCCCGTCGCGTAAGCCAAGAACACCAGGGAAGCGATCGCCGGCGACAACCCCAAAGGCGAACCGGTCAACCGGAAGCCGGCCGCGTTGTAGAGCGCGACGAAGGAGCCCATCGCCAAGAGCGCCACGCCGTACTGGGCCAGCAGGACCGGCTTGCTCAGCGCCGTCGCCAGCCCCCGCGTGACGTCCCGCAGGAAGACGTTCCCCGACGGCCGCGGGCCCGGCGGCAGCGTCACCACCGTGACCGCCGAACACACCGCGCCCACGCCCGCCACCACCAGCAGCGCGCCGCGCCAGCCCAGTGGCCCCGCCGTGAAGCCGCTGGCCAGCCGGCCGAGCATGCCGCCGATCGTGTTGCCCGCGATCATCGCGCCGACCGCCGCCGCCACGCCCGCCCGGCCGAGGCGCTCGGCCAGGTACGCGGCCGCCACCCCGGGGAAGCCCGCGATCGCGACGCCCTGCAGCGCGCGCAGGACCAGCAGCGCCGGGTACGTCGGCATCAGCGGCAGCAGCAGGCCGAACACCACCGACGCGACGACCGACGTCAGGATCACCGGGCGGCGGCCGACCACTTCGGACAGCGCCGCGATCGGCAGGACCGCGATGGCCAGCGCGCCGGTCGCGACGCTGACCGCGAGCGCCGCGCCGCCCGGGTCGAGGTGGTACTGCGCCGCCAGCTGCGGCAGGACCGGCTGTGGCGCGTAGAGCAGCGCGAACGAGGAGATCCCGGCCGCGGCGACGGCCGTCTTGACTCGGCGGGTGGAGGTCACGACCTGAAAGTAAGCAACACTAATCAATACGTCTAATGCAGCCAGCTGGCAGAATCAATGCAATGACGTATGACTCGCTGTCCGCGCAGGTCGCGCCGCACCTGCCGTTGCTCGTCGCCCTCCGCGACACGAGGAACGTCACACGCGCGGCCGAACTGCTGGGCGTGCCGCAGCCGACCGTGAGCCGCCGGCTCGCGGCGCTGGCGGACGCGCTGGGGGCGCCGCTGACGGTCCCGGACGGCCGCGGCATCCGGCTGACGCGCGCGGCGGAACTGCTGGCCGAGGCGGCCGAGCGCGGGCTGGCGGCGCTCGACACCGGCGTCCGGCTGGCGCGCGAGGAGGTGTCGCCGGAGTCGGGGCACGTCGTGCTGGGGTTCCTGCACCTGCTCGGGCGGTCGCTGGTGCCTTCGCTGCTGCGCGGGTACCGGGCGCGCTACCCGGGCGTGCGGTTCACGCTGGTGCAGGGCTCACGGCAGGAGATGGTCGACCGGCTGGCGGGCGGCGAGCTCGACCTGGCGCTGGTGGCGCCGCTGCCGGACGTTCCGGCGCTGGCCTGCGCGGGCCTGGTGGACGAGGAGATCCTGCTGTCGGTCCCCGCGGGCCACCGGCTGGCGGGGCGCCGCGAAGTGCGGGTGGCGGAATTGGCGGACGAGGAGTTCGTGCTGCTGGAGCAGGGCTACGGCGTCCGGACCTTGACGGACGAGCTCTGCGCGGCGGCGGGTTTCACGCCGCGGATCGCGTTCGAGGGCCAGGAGTCGGACACCGTGCGCGGCCTGGTGGCGGCCGGGCTCGGGGTGGCGCTGCTGCCGCGGTTCGGACCGGGGACGCCGGCGGGCGTGGCGGAGGTGCCGCTGTCACCGCCGCCGGTCCGGACGATCGGGCTGGTGTGGCGGGCGGAGGAGCCGTTGACGCCGGCGGTCACCGGGTTCCGCGACCACGTGCTGGCGACCCCTCAGCCCAGCGAAGCCGCCAGCTCCACCAGCGTTCGCGCCGCGAAGCCCGTCGCTCCCGGGACCACCTCGTCGTAGTTCTTCTCCGATCGGGCCGGGCCCGCGATGTCCAGGTGCGCCCACGGCACACCCGAGGTGAACTCGCGCAAGAACAACGCCGCCGTGATGCCGCCCGGGCCGGCCGGGGTCTGGCGGACGTCGCCGAACTCGCCGCGGACGTTCTCCGCGTAGTCCTCCACCAGGGGCATGCGCCACCAAGCCTCGCCCACGCGCGCGCCCGCCTCGATCACCGCCGCCGCCAATGCGGAGTCCGAGGCGAACAAGCCTCCCGTGCGCAGGCCCAGCGAGACCTTCATCGCGCCCGTCAGCGTTGCCGCGTCGACCACGTAGTCCGGGGTGAACCTGCGGATCCCGTAGACCAGCGCGTCCGCCAGGACCATCCGGCCCTCCGCGTCGGTGTTGCTCACCTCGGTCGTCTTGCCGCCGTGGTGCCGGACGATGTCGCCCGGGCGGTACGACGAACCCGACACGTGGTTCTCCGCGCACGGGACCAGCGCCGTCACCCGCACCGGCAGCTCCAGGGCCGCGATCGACCGGATCGCCGCGATCACCGCCGCGCCGCCCGCCATGTCCGTGCGCATCAGGTGCATGCCGTCGGCCGGCTTGATCGACAGGCCGCCCGTGTCGAACGTGATGCCCTTGCCGACCAGCAGCAGGTGCAGGGACGCCCCGGCCGGCCGGTACGCCATCTCGATCAGCCGCGGCGGCCGCGCGGAACCGCCGCCGACCGCCAGGACGCCGCCGAAGCCCTCCGCCTCGAGCCACTTCTCGTCCCGGACCGTCACCTCGACGCGCGGGCCCGCCACGCGGGCGGCCGTGTCGGCCAGCCACGCCGGGGTCTTCACGTTGGACGGCGTGTTCGCGAGGTCGCGCGTCAGCGCCGTCGCCGCGGCCAGCGCCGAGGCACGGGCCACCAGCGAAGGCAGCGCGGGGTCGGTTCCCACCAGGCGCACCGTCCGCACGGACGGCGCCGGGTCCTCGCCGGTCACCTTGTACCGGTAGCCACCCAGCAGCAGGCCCAGCACCAGCTCGGTGACGTGCTCGCCGGCCGCCTCTTCGGGCAGCTCCAGCTGCACTGCGCGGAACGCCTTGCCGCCGGCCTGAACGTCCTCGGCCAGGCCCGCGTTCACCGCGCGGACCAGCGCCGCGCCGGTCTTGCGGTACTCCTTCGGCTCGCCGCCACCCAGTCCCGCGACCCAACGGGGCCCGTCGCCGGGCACCGTCTGCACGTCGCCCGCCTTGCCGGTGATCCGGACGCCCTCGATCTCCAGCGGCTCGACGTCATCGTTGCCGGGATCGTTGCCGGGATCACTGTCGGGTGCGGCCACCAGCCGGGCCGTCGGAGCGCCGCGGCGGAGCTGCTCCGCGACCTCGATGTCGATCAGAGTAGCCGGAACGGGCGGTAGCGGATTACGCACAGTGAGCAACCTTCGGGCGCAGAGGAACCGCAACCCCGGCCTCCGAACGGAGACCGGGGTGCGACGGAAGGACGGATCGGGAAGGCAGGCTCAGCCGGTGACCTCCGCCAGTGCGGCGCCGAGGTCCTTCGCTTCTTCCGCGGAGAGTTCGACGACGAGTCGCCCACCACCCTCGAGCGGTACGCGCATCACGAGGCCCCGCCCCTCCTTAGTCACTTCGAGGGGACCATCTCCGGTCCGGGGCTTCATGGCCGCCATAGCGTGCTCCCTCCGTCTCAACCGGCGCGCCCGGGTCGCGCTCGCGTGAAAGCCAGCCGGGTCTGCTGTCCATTGTCCCTCATCAGCGGCCGGGCGCATCAGCGGAGGGGATCTTTTGCCGCTGTATCGGTGCTGGTATGCGGCCCGCGCGAGGTGAAAGACTCTCGGCCGACCGAAGTTTTCCGCGCAAGGAGAAGACGTGACCACATCCGACGTCCTGTTGACCGCCGACGCCGACGGGGTGCGCACCCTGACCCTCAACCGGCCGCAGGCGTACAACTCGCTGACCGTGGAGCTGAAGGAAGCACTGCTCGCGGCGCTGCGCGAGGCGTCCGGCGACGAGGGGGTCCGCGCGGTCGTGCTGACCGGTTCCGGCAAGGCGTTCTGCGCCGGGCAGGACCTCAAGGAGCACGTCGGGCTGCTGCAAGCGGGTGACCCCGCCCCGCTACACACGGTGAAGGAGCACTACAACCCGATCGTCAAGGCGATCGTGTCGATGGAGAAGCCGGTGATCGCGGCGGTCAACGGCACCGCCGCGGGCGCCGGGGCCGCCTTCGCCTACGCCAGCGACCTGCGGATCGCCGCCGAGTCGTCGTCGTTCCTGATGGCCTTCGCCAACGTCGGGCTGGGCCCGGACTCGGGCGCGTCCTGGACGCTGCAGCGGCTGGTCGGCTACGGCCGCGCCGCCGAGCTGATGCTGCTGGCCCGCACCGTCGACTCGGCCGAGGCGCTGCGGCTCGGCCTGGTCGGCGAGGTCGTGCCGGACACCGAACTCGCCGCCCGCGCCCAGCAGGTGGCCGCGAAGCTCGCGGCCGGCCCGACCGTCGCCTACGCGAAGATCAAGGGCGTGCTCAACCTGGCCGCGCAGTCGACGTTCGAGGAGGCCCTCGACGCCGAGGACGCCGCCCAGACGGCGCTCGGCGCGACCGCCGACCACACCGAGGCCGTCGAGGCCTTCGTCGGCAAGCGCAAGCCGAACTTCCAGGGCAAGTGACGCCGCGGCTGCTTCCGGGCTCAGGCGGCCCGGAAGCAGCCGGCGACGTGGTCGTCGACCATGCCGGTGGCCTGCATCAGCGCGTAGCACGTCGTCGGGCCGAGGAAGACGAAGCCGCGCTTCTTCAGCTCCTTCGCCATCGCCTTGGACTCGTCGGTGATGGCCGGGACGTCGGCCATGGACGCGGGCCGCGGGTGCGATGCGGGCGCGAACGACCACAGCAGGTCGTCCAGCGGCTGGTCCAGTGCCGCGATGGCCTGCGCGTTCTTGATCGCGGCCAGGATCTTCGCCCGGTTCCGCACGATCGACGCGTCCTGCATCAGCCGCTCGACGTCGGCCTCGCCGAACTTGGCCACCTTCGCCGGCTTGAACTGCTTAAACGCCTTCCGGAAGCCTTCGCGCTTGCGCAGGATCGTGATCCACGACAGGCCCGACTGGAACGACTCGAGGCACAGCCGCTCGTACAGCTCGTCCTGCCCGTGCAGCGGCGTGCCCCACTCCTTGTCGTGGTAGTCGGCGTAGTCCGGGGTCGAATTGCCCCAGCTGCACCGCGCGACGCCGTCGGCGCCGATCAGCTCACTCATCCCCACCCACCGAATAGTTTTCCGCGAACCGCGCGAACCGCCGCAGCGACTGGCGGACCCCCAGCGCGAACACCGGCCGCACGACCGGCCAGCCGAGCCTGCCCAGCGGCCCGAACGGCAGCCGCAGGTGCTCGGCCCAGACGAACGTCGAGCGCGCCGCACCCTTCGGCACGACCTGGAAGACGCCGGTGCCCTGCACGAAGCTGCCGAGGTGCCGGACCGCGCACCGCACCGGCGGCTCCCAGCTGGTGATCTCCATGGTGTCGGTGAAGCCGAGGCCGGCCACGCCGGTGAACGCCGACAGCCGCGAGCCGACGCTGCGGCCGTTGCCCTCGACCACCTCGACGTCGGTGCCGAGCATCCACTCGCCCTGGCGCGCCCAGTCCGTCAGCGCGAGCCAGGTGGTGCCGGCCGGGGCGCGGACGTCGACCGAAAGGATCAGATCCGTCACGGGGAGGCCTCTGGCGAGCTCTCCCGCTCGCGTTCGCGCTGCTCGAGCTCGGTGACCCGGGCGCGCAGCTCGTCGAGCTCGACGCCGAGGCGCCGCATCACCCAGTCCACTTCGGACATCTTGTAGCCGCGCAGCACCAGCTGGAAGCGGACGTCGGCCAGGTCCTCGCCGGTGATGTCCTCGGCGGGCAGCCGCGTGGGCGAACTGCCCGGCGGCAGCGGGGCGAGCTCCTCACCCCGGCCGAACACCACCGCGGCGAGCAGGAACACCACGGCCGCCACCAGCAGCATGACTACGAGGTAGATCAGCGCGGTCGTCACGCGACGATCGTGGCATACCCACCCCACGAACGTCTCGCGAGCACGACGAGCCGGACGGAAAGTGCCACCCAGGCGACCATCAGCAGCGCGCACGGGATGCTCAGGAACAGCCGTGAGACGTCGACGACGCCGGTGGCGGCGATCAGCATGCCGACCGAGGCGAGGTTGACGCCGACCGCGAGCGCGATGAGGACCCCGCAGAACCGGGCCAGCCCGGTGCCGTCGAGGCGGCGGCTGAGCCAGCGGATGCCGAGCAGGGCGAGCACGCCGATCACCGGCACGACGAACACGGCGCCGTGGGAGGCGTGCGCGACGACCTTGTACCACTCGGGGGTCGGCGTCGAGAGCTTCGTCCAGTCGCCGAAGGTGAGGATCCGCGCGTAGTCCCAGAGGATCTGCATCGCCGGCACGCCGATGACGAGCTTCCACAGCGTGCGGACGCCGCTGAGCATGCCCAGCTCGGCCTGGTAGTCGCGGGCGACGACGGCCGCCGGGCCGAAGTCGGCGACCGCCCGCCGCTGCGCTTCCTCGTCGGTCCAGCCGCTCGCGCGGTAGGCGTCGGCGGCGTCGTGCAGCCCGTCGCGGGCTTCTTCCAGCAGGTCGGCCTTGAACCGGCCGCAGCCGTGCAGCCTGCGGTCCAGCTCCCCCAGGTATTCGTCGATCATGTCCCCAGCACTCCCCCGATGACCGCGGTGAACTCCCGCCAGTCCGCGCGTTCGGCGGCCAGTGCCTGCTCGCCGGAGCGGGTCAGGCGGTAGGTCCGCCGCTTGCGACCTGACACGACGTCCCACTCGCTGGCCAGCCAGCCGGCCCGCTCGAGCCGGCGCAGCGCCGGGTACACGGTGCCGGTGGGCAGGTCGAGCGCGCCGTCGCTGCGCAGCTGGAGCGCCTCGATGATCGCGTAGCCGTGCAGTTTCCGGCCGTCGAGCACGGCCAGCAGCAACGCGTCGAGGTGTCCGCGCAGGGTGTCCGCCTTCATGGGTACGCAGTCTACACGTCGGCTCGCTACATGTAGGCAGACTATGTGTAGCCTGTCTACATGAACGCTCTTCCGATCGCGAGACTCCAGTTCGCGACGACGACCTCGTTCCACTTCCTGTTCGTGCTGCTCACACTGGGGCTGATCACGCTGGTGGCCGTGATGCAGACGCGCTGGACGCTCGGCGGCAAGCCCGAGCTCCTGCGGATGACGCGGTTCTGGGGCCGCCTGTACGTGATCAACTACGCGCTCGGGATCGCGACCGGGATCGTGATGGAGTTCCAGTTCGGGCTGACCTGGACCGGGCTGTCGACCTTCGCCGGCGACGTCTTCGGCGCGCCGCTGGCCATCGAGACGCTGGTCGCGTTCTTCCTCGAATCGACCTTCCTCGGCCTGTGGATCTTCGGCTTCGGGCGGCTGCACAAGGGGCTGCACCTGGCGCTGATCTGGCTGGTCACGCTGACCGCGTACGCCTCGGCCCTGTTCGTCATGCTGGCGAACTCGTTCCTGCAGAACCCGGTCGGCAGCCACGTCGAGAACGGCGCACTGCGCCTCGACGACTTCGGCGCGCTGTTCGCCAACCCGGCGCTGGCGGCGTCGCTGCCGCACGTGCTCAGTGCCGCGCTGGTGACCGGCGGGTTCTTCGTCGTCGGCGTCAGCGCGTGGCACTTCCTCAAGCGCACCACCGAGGTCGAGTTCTTCCGCCGGTCGATGCGGATCGGCGTCGTCGCGGCGCTCGTCGGCTCGGTCTTCGTGGTCAACCAGGGCTTCGCGCAGTTCGGCGAGCTCGCGAAGTACCAGCCGGACAAGCTGAAGGACGCCGGCGTCGGCGCGCCGCTCGGGGCCATGATCGGGCTCGGCTTCCTGATGTTCCTCGGCGCGCTGCTGGGCGCGCTCCTGCTGTTCCGGAACTGGCTCACCAAGGCCCGGTTCCTGCACTACCTGATGGTCGCGGCGATCCCGCTGCCGTTCGCCGCGGCGATCCTCGGCTGGCTGGTGCGCGAGCTCGGCCGCCAGCCGTGGCTGGTCTGGGGCAAGCTGCGCACCGCCGACGCGATCGCGGACGTCCCGGCCGGCCAGATCCTGTTCTCCTTCATCGCTTTCACACTGCTGTTCGCCGCGCTCGCGGTGGCCGACTGGGTGCTCATGGCGCGCGTCGCCAAGCGCGGCCCGGACCCGGTCGGCGTGCCCGCCGAACAGCCCGTCCTGAGCGGGGTCTGACCGGTGGCGATCTTCTGGTGGTCCGTGCTGGGCCTGCTGACCTGCGGCTACTTCGCGCTGGCGGGGTACGACTACGGCGTCGGCATGCTGCTGCCCGGGTTCGAGGCCGACGAGCGGAAGCGGCGGCAGACGCTCGGCGCGCTCGGGCCGTTCTTCCTGGCCAACGAGGTGTGGCTGGTGGCGGCCGTCGGCCTGCTGTTCGGCGCCTTCCCGCACCTGGAGGGCAAGGTGTTCGCCGGGGCGTACGTCCTGGTCGTGACGCTCCTGCTCGGCCTGGTGACGTTCACGGCGTCGATGCAGCTGCGCAGCCGCCGCCCGGACGCCCGCCGCGGCGCCTGGACGGCGGGCATCGTCGGCGGCGCGCTGGTGACAGCGCTGTCGTGGGGCCTGTTCCTCGGCAACCTGGTGCTCGGGCTGCCGCCGGTCGCCGACGTGCTCGCCCTGTTCAACCCGTACGCGGTGCTGTGGGGCCTCGGGTTCGTCGCGCTGTTCTGCCTGCACGGCGCGACCTTCCTGGCCGTGCGGGCGCCGGCCGAGCTCACCGGCCGCGCGGTGCGGCTGGCCCGGGCGTTCTCGGCGCCGGTGCTGGCGTTCCTCGTGATCGCCGCGGGGTGGGGGTACTTCGCCCTCGACGGCGTTTCCGCGCTCGGCCTGGTTGCGGTCGTCTTGGCCTTCGCGGCCTTCGCCGTGACGCGCCTCGGGCTGGCGGTGCGGCGGTACCGGCTCGCGCTCGTCGGGTCGATGGTGCTTTCGGCCTGCCCGGCGCTGCTCGCCGGCACGCTGCGGTTCCCCACCGTGCTGGCTTCACCGGCGCTGACCCTCGACGAGGCGGCGACGACGCCGGAGACGTTCGCGGTGCTGGCCTGGTTCGCGCCGCCGTCGGTGCTGGTGTTGCTGGTGGTGCAGTGGCTGACCTGGCGCGCGCACCGCGGTCCCGTCGACCGGCACTCGCTGCTGCACTTCTAGGGGGACGCCGTGCCTGCTCTGCCCGGACTCCGGCGGTACCTGTTCTTCCTGTGCCTGCTCGGCGTGCTCACCGCGTTGTCGGTGCTCCTCCAAGCCGAGGGGCTGGCCACGCTGCTCACCGGCGGCGGGGTTGTGCTCGCCCTGATCGTGGCCATCGCGGCGCGGGTGGCGCTTTCGTGGGGCCACTCGGTCCTCAGTGGACGGTTCGCGGCGTCGGTCCGCGGCGCGCTGCGGCTCCGGCTGCTGGAGTCCGCTTCGGACCGGGCGGGGGTGGTCGCGACGCAGATCACGCGCGGGGTCGACGCCACGGACAGCTACCTGACCGGGTACCTGCCGTCGCTGGTCGTGTCGGTGGTGGTGCCGGTCGCGGTGATCGTGCGGCTGTTCACCACGGACCTGGTTTCCGCGCTCGTGGTCGTGGTCACGCTGCCGCTGATCCCGGTGTTCGCCGTCCTGGTCGGGAAGCACGCGAAGGCGTCGGTGCAGTGGGAGCTGCTGACGAAGCTGGGCGGGCACTTCCTGGACGTCGTCCGCGGGCTCGGGACGTTGAAGGTGTTCGGCCGGGCGGCGGAGCAGGCGGCGACGGTGCGTTCGATGGCCGCGGCCCACGCCGACGCGACCATGAAGACGCTGCGGGTGGCGTTCCTTTCGGCGCTGGTGCTGGAGCTGGTGGCGACGCTTTCGGTGGCGCTGGTGGCGGTGCCGATCGGGTTCCGCCTGCTCTCCGGTGGCTTGGAAGCGCGTCCGGCGTTGCTGATCCTCCTGCTGACCCCGGAGGCGTACCTGCCGCTGCGGGCGGCGGGCACGAAGTTCCACGCGGCGGCGGAGGGGTTGACGGCGTTGCGGGAGGCCCTTTCGGTGCCGGTCGTTCGTCCCCGGCCGGCGGCCCTCACCCGGCGGCGGGGCGCGCCTTCGGTGGTCTTCGACCGGGTCTCGGTGGCCTACGGCGGGGTGCCGGCGTTGTCCGATGTGGACTTTTCGGTGCCCGCCGGTTCGCGCGTGGCGCTGGTGGGGCCGAGCGGGTCGGGGAAGAGCACGGTACTGGCGGTGCTGCTGGGGTTCGTGCCGCCGTCCGCGGGGCGGGTGCTGGTGGACGGGGTGGACCTGCGTTGCCTGTCGCCCGCGGACTGGCTGGCCGACGTGGCGTGGGTACCGCAGCGGCCGACGCTGTTCCGGGGGTCGCTGGCTTCGAACATCGCGCTCGGCGTGCCCTCGGCGGACTTCACCGCGGCGGCCCGGGCGGCGGCCCTGGATTCGGTGGCGGCGGGGCTGCCGCGGGGGTTCGACACCCCGGTGGGCGAACTCGGATCGGCGTTGTCGGCCGGACAGCGGCAGCGGGTCGGGCTGGCGCGGGCGCTGGCCCGGACCGCGGCGGGCCTGGTGCTGCTGGACGAGCCGACGGCCCGCCTCGATTCCCGGACGGAGGACGCGGTGCTGTCCGCCACCCGGCGGCTGCTGCCCGGCCGGACGGCACTGCTGGTGGCCCACCGCCCGGCGATGGTTGCGCTGGCGGACCGGGTGATCGAGCTGCGCGGGGGCCGGGTTTGTGCGGAGGTTTCGGCGTGATGTCAAGTTCACCATCCACAGGCGAGCAGTTGTCCACAGATCGCCGAGCGGCCCTTGATTTCGGGGTGGGGGCGGTAGGATGGAACCGGGGACGCCCCCCGGGACGGGCGAGGGCTGCTTTTGGGGTCTGGGGTGTGTCCACAAAGGATTTTGGTCGCCTCATCCGCGCCGCTCTCCTCGGGGCTGCCGCCGAGCTGGCCGCCCTTGCCCTCATGGCCACCGCTGCCTGGCTTCTGCTTCGAGCCGCCGAACGACCGCCTCTCGCCGCCCTCACCGTCGCCATCGTCGCCGTTCGGACCCTCGCCCTTCTTCGCGGTGGCCTCCGGTACGCCGAACGGCTCGCCGGCCACGATGTCGTTCTCCGGTGGCTCGGCTCGCTGCGAACCCGCGTCTACCAAGCCCTGATCCCGGGAACGGGAACGGGAACGGGACCAGGAACCCGCTACTCCGGCGGCGACCTCGTCACCCGCCTGGTGTCCGATGTGGACGCTCTCCAGGACGCCCTTCTGCGCTGGCTCCTGCCCTCCGCCGTCGCCGCCGTCGTGGGCACCGTTGCCGTCGTCGTCACGGCCTTCGCGTCGGGGCAAGCCGCCGGGGTGCTTGCCTTCGGGTTGCTCGTTGCCGGGGTGCTGCTCCCGTGGCTCGTCGTGCGCGTCACCGGGAAGGCCGCGCAGGAAAGCGCCCCGCGGCGGGCCGAACTCGCCGAACGGGCCGTTGAGCTCGTCACCGGGCACCGGGAGCTCGTCGCCGCCGGGGTGCTCGGCGAACAGCGGGACCGGGCCGCGCGCGTCGTGCGGGAGATGGCCGCCGGGGAACGGGTGGCCTCGGGGTGGACCGCGCTGCTCGCCGCCGCCGGGGTGCTCGTCCAGCTGGGCACCACCGTCGGCGTGGGGCTGCTCGCCCACGCCTCCGTTCCCTGGACCGCCGCGCTGGCCCTGGGCGCCCTGACCTGCTTCGAAGTCGTCCTCCCGCTCGTCGGCGCCGCCCGGCGCGTGCCGGAGATCCGGGCCTCCGCCTCCCGGGTGCGCGCCGTGCTGTCCGAACCCGCCCCGCCGGCCGGGACCAGGACCGCCCGGGAAGGCCATTTCCGGCTGGTCAAAGCCGGCGTGCGGCACCCCGGGCGGGCGCCCGCGCTCAAGGACGTCGACCTCGACCTGCCACCCGGCAAGCGCGTCGGGATCCTCGGGCCCAGCGGTGCCGGGAAGACCACCCTGCTCCGCCTCCTGCTCGGCAGCCAACCGCCCACCGAAGGCCGGGTCACCCTCGACGGCCACCCGCTCGGCGGCTACGCCGGCCTGTCCGCGATCGTCTCGGGCGCCGAGGCCGACGCGCACGTCTTCCACACCACCGTCCGCGAGAACCTCCTGCTCGCCAAGCCGGACGCGAGCGACGAGGAACTCCGGGCCGCCTGCGAGACCGCCGGGTTCGACCTGGACCTCGACCGCGACACCGGCCCGGACGGCGAATCGCTGTCGGGCGGCCAGCGGCAACGGCTGGTCCTCGCGCGCGCGGTGCTCGCCGCGCCGAAGGTGCTCGTGCTCGACGAACCCGTCGAAGGCCTCGACCCGGCCCACGGCGACGCCGTCCTGAAGCGCGTCCTCGCGCAGGCGAAAGGCAGCGTGGTGCTCGTCACCCACCGCCCCGAGCACCTCGACGGCTTCGACGAGGTGCTCACCCTCGAGGACGGGCGAGTACTTCCCGCATCGGCGGCCGGTCGGCGACGCGAACGTCCGTGATGTCCGGCAGCCACTCCTCGTCGACTGGCACGAACTGCGTGAACGGCGCGTCGGCGGCCGGGACACCGCAGCGGCTCAACGCCGTGCCGAGGATCTGGCGGGACATCACGCCGAGCTGGGCCAGCGAGCGGTTGCGGTGCTTGCGGACGCCCAGGTTGACCTGCGCGAGCCCCTCGAGGCCGTAGCGCGCCTCGGCGTCGAGCAGCAGCCCGATCTCGACGCCGTAACCGCCGGCGAACGGCACCGACTCGAGGAACTCGCGCGTGCCCGCGTACTCGCCGCCGAGAGGCTGGATCAGGCCGCCGAGAGCGGGCCGCAACGCCGAGAGCACCGGCCGCGCCAGCAGCTCGGTGACGCGCCCGCCACCGGTGCTCTCCAGCCGCAGCGGACGGCGGTAGAACCCCTTGACCAGGTGGACACCGCGTTCGGCGACCAGCGGCCCGAGCAGCGACGGCACGAACGCCGGGTCCGGGTCGACCAGGTCGGAGTCGAGGAAGACGACGAAGTCGCCGCTGGTCGCGGCCAGCGACCGCCACAGCACCTCGCCCTTGCCGGGCACCGGCGGCAGGTCCGGCAGGACGTCTTCGCGCCGCACGACCCGCGCGCCCGCGGCCTCGGCGACCCGCGCCGTGGCGTCGGTGGACCCCGAATCCACCACGACCAGCTCGTCGACGACCGAACCGACCAGCGGGCGGACCGACGCGACGACGTCACCCACCGTCCGCTCTTCGTCCAGGGCCGGTAGCACCACCGAAACCGTCCGGTCACCCTTCGCGGCCAAGATGTCCGCGGGCGTCCAACCGGGCTCCTGCCACGTACGCCGCTCGAACCAACTCACGAGTAGCGATCGTGCCATGCTGGGGGCACCGCAACCGAGGAGGAGGACCACTTGATCGCGCTGCTTGTCCGGTTCGTGCTGGGACCGCTGGTCAGGGCGGTGTACCGGCCCGAAGTGCACGGCGTGGAGAACGTGCCGCTCAGCGGCCCGGTGCTCCTGGCGGCCAACCACCGCGCCGCCCTCGACACCGGCGTGATCACCTTCGCGACCCCGCGGCAGGTCAAGTTCCTCGGCAAGGCCGAGTACTTCGTCGGCAAGGGCCTCAAGGGCAAGGCGCTGGCCGGGTTCCTCGGCGGCCTCGGGTACGTCCCGGTCGAACGCGGCAACGCCCAGGCCGGGCTCGCCGCACTGGAGGCGGCCCGCAAGGTGCTCGACGCGGGCGGCGTCTTCGCGATCTACCCCGAGGGCACCCGCTCACTGGACGGCCGGCTGCACCGCGGCCACACCGGCGTCGCGGCGCTGGCCCTGGCGACCGGCGCGAAGGTGGTGCCGGTCGCGCTGACCGGCACCGAGCACCTCCAGCCGAAGGGCGCGAAGATCCCGCGCCTGGCGAAGATCGGCATCACGTTCGGCAAGCCCTTGGACTTCTCGCGCTACGAAGGCCAGGACTACGCGCCGGCGATCCGCCGCTCGGTCACCGACGAGGTCATGTACGCGATCCTGGAGATTTCCGGCCAGGAGTACGTCGACAGCTACCACAAGCGGCCGAGCGAAGGCGTGGCCTGAACGTCAGCCGAGCACCTTCACGACGACCTGCTCGTGGTCGACCGTGTAGGCCAGGTACTCGAACTCCAGCCCGGCCTTCTCCACGTGCTCCAGCCACGCCCGGTGCTCGTGCTCCTGCCAGCCGCTGTAGTTGAAGTACTCGTCGAACACCACGATCGAGCCCGGCCGCAGGCGCGGGCCGACGAGGTCGAGCACGGTCTTCGTGGAGGAGTACAGGTCGCAGTCGACGTGCAGCAGGTCCACCGGACCGGGGTGCTCCTCCAGGAAGCCGGGGAGCACCTCGTCGAACCAGCCGACGACCAGCTCGGCGCCCGGCACGTCGGGGAGGCTGTCCATGTCGAAGGTCCCGGCGGGGTAGCCCGAGCGCCAGGTTTCCGGCAGGCCCTCGAACGAATCGAAGCCGTACACCGACTCGCCGCCACGGGCGTTGGCGATGATCTTCAGCGTGGTGCCCGAGTACACGCCGAACTCGAGCGCCAGACCGCCTTCGGGAGCGAGCGACAGGCCGTGCTCCAGCGTGCTGTGCGGCGACGGGAACGGCCGGGCGGACTTCATGTGGTCCCGGACGAACGCGGCACTGCGCTGCGCCGCCTCGGCTTCTCCCGCGAACTCCAGGTCACGGCGGACGCGGTGCTCGACGTGGCCGATCTGCTCCAGCAGCCGTTCGATCACCCGCGCGGCCTGGCTGCCGGTTTCCGCGGGCACCTGGCGCCGCAGCTCGGCGACCTCCCGGCTCAGCTCGTCCAGCTTGGCGGACTGCTCCGCGAAGTGCCGGCCGACCGCCTCTTCGACCGCCCGCGCGACCTTGTCGCGCAGGGAACGGCGAATCCGGTCGGCCCGCAGGCTCCGGCGGATGAGGTCGCGCATGGCAATGTCCTTCCGATCCACGTCCAGGTCCCGGCTCGCGACGCTCACACCCTCATCGAGGAGGGCAGCAGGGTCCGCATGATCCGGCGGCAGGGCTCTTCGACGAACCGGTACACCAGGTGGGCACTCAGCACCGCCAGCCCGATCGCCACGAGCACGGTAAGCCGGTACGGCCAGCTCTGCCAGCCGGACAGCTCATCGGGAATGACGAACTTCGTCGAAATCACCTTGCGCGCCAGGTCGAGGAACAACCAGTGCACCATATACAGCGCGAAGGAGATCTTCCCGCCCCACACCAGTACCCGGCTCGCCAGCAGCCGGGTCGCCGGGTCGCGGCGGCTGACCGCCAGCGAGCCGATCAGCAGCAGGAACAGCGGCACCACGACCACGGTCTCGGTCGAGCCCCACATGAGGTGGCCGTTGATCCGCCAGTCCTGGTCGAAGCGGAACCGCGGCGCCGGGTCCCACCGCTGCACGGCGTAGACGACCACGACGATGGCCACCAGGATCGCGCTCGGCTTGAGGAACCACGGCAGCTTCACCGTCGCACCGTGCCGCATCACCAGCAGGGCGACCACCGCGCCCGCGAAGAACTCGGTGAGCACCCGCAACGGGACGATCCCCGCGACGATCGTGTCGCCGTTCCACAGCAGGTCGCTGCCGTCCTGGAAGCCCATGCCGATCACCACCATCGGCACCACGAGGATCCCCGCCGTCACCAGCAGGGCCCGGGTGCTGACGTGGACGAGCATCCGGGCCAGCACCACCACCAGCACGGTGAAGGCCAGGTAGGCCAGCCATTCGGCGCTCAGCGACCAGTCGACCGGGTTCCAGTCGTGGTGGGCCGTGCTCCAGGCGTGCACCAGGAACACGTGCGACAGGAAGCGGGACGGGTCCAGCGCACCCTGCAGCCGTCCGTCGTTGTTCGCCTCCAGCGAGAAGGCGTGGTAGGCCCCCCACACGAGCAGCATGAAGAACAGCACCGGCCAGATCCGGGACAGCCGCAGCCACAGGAAGCCGGCCATCTTCTTCGGTCCCCAGTTCTCGGCCATCCGGTCGAGGTGGGTGAAGGTCAGGATGAACCCGCTGAGCACGAAGAACAGGTCCACCCCGAGGTAGCCCACGTTGAACAGCGGGACCAGCGGGTACAGGAACCCGAACGACTTCAGCAGCTCCGGCCGGAAGTGGAAGGCGAGCACCCACAACGCGGCCACCGCGCGGATCCCGGTGAGCTGGCCGATGTGGACGCCCGGCCGGGCGGAGCGGGCCGGCTTCGTGTCGGTCTTCGGCGTGGCGGGGACCCCGTCGGCGACGGCCGCCACCGGTGCCGCCGACGACGGGGTCGTCGTCAGCACACGGCCGTTTTCTGCGTCCATCGTCGGGCGTCCTCCGCGTTACGGGTGTTCGATCTGGGCCGGCGAGCTGCGCCGGATCACTTCCGGTTGACCACGGAGAAAACCACACGCCCCGGCGCGCTCATCGAGAGGGTCCGCGCTTGGAGCGGCCGCCCGGCCAGCGTGACGGACGGTTCCTGCGGCGCGGCGACCATCAGCGGCGCGTCACTGTGCGTCCAGGGCAGCCGGAACGACTCGCCGTCCAGGCTCGCCGTCAGGTCGTCCGGCTTGAAGAGGAAGCCCCACACGCGCTCGGTCAGCGACTGCTCCGGGTACACCCGGGCGACGACCACGCCGTCGGCGGCCGTGGGCACCGGGACGGACTGCCCGGCGGCCACCTGCGTGCTGGACAGCTCCCGCTCGGCACCGCACCGGTTCGGGCCGCGCTCGAGCAGCAGCCACTTGTCCGTGGAGTCCACCATGGAGTACCGGCAGGTCTCGGCGAGCTCCGCGCGCGGCGGGTCCCAGAGCGCGAACCGGCCGTCGAGCGTGGTCCGGGTATTCTCGCGGATGATGAACCGGGGGGCGTTGGCGTCGTCGGCGATCCAGGACTCGTTCATCTTGTCGAGGAGCTCGGTGTAGGCGCCGTAATTCAGCAGGGTCGGCGGGATCGCCGGGTTCAGGTTGTAGGTCCAGCCGATGGCCTGGTCGAACGGCTCGGCCCGGACCGTCTGCGTGCCGATCCGGGTCAGGAACCGCTGCGGGATGTCGGTGCGCTGCCGCAGCTGCGCCCGCGCTTCCTCCTGGACGGCGTCCCGGTGGCCGCCGGAGGCGACGATGGTGGCGCCTTCGGCGAAGGTGTGCAGGGACCGCGCCGGGTCGATCACCCACAGGCCACCGCCGAAGCTGGCCGCCTGGGCCAGCAGCGAGATGGCCGCGACCACCGCCAGCACCGCGCTGCGCCGCAGCACGGCGACCAGCACGGCGAGCGCGAACAGCACGGCGAAGTACTGCGCGGAGTGCGAGTCGTGCCGGACGAACCCCTGCTTGAACAGCAGCCAGCCGCCGGCCAGCAGACCCAGCCACAGCGGCCAGCGCAGGCCGTCCATCTTGATCCTGGCCACGGCGACGGCGAGCACGATCGTCACCGCGGCGGCGACCAGGTACTCCCAGGCGGCGTTCGTCGGTTCCAGGCCCATCGACTGCGCGTGCCCGCTGCCGACCGACAGCGCGCGGACGACGTACTGCACCACCTGCGTCGGCGGCTGCCCCGCGACGATCCAGAGCAGGACCAGGCCGACGAGGCCGGAGACGGCGAACTCCGCGAACTCCCGCAGCCGCCTGCCGGGCCGGACGAGCACCGCGCCCAGCACGATGGGGCCGCACATCAGGCCCACCGAGAACTTGGTCAGCAGCATGGCGGCCACCAGCAGGCCCATGACCACCGGGAACGACCGTTCCGCCCACTTCGGCAGCAGGCCGAGTGCGTGGCAGACGGCCAGCACCGCGACGAAGCCCGGCGTGGCGGTGATGACGCTGGTCAGGGGCACGATGCTGAAGCTGACCGCGATCACGCCGCAGGCCACCCAGGCCCACGGCGTGCCGACCCGGCCGCGGAACGCCTGGAAGCAGGCGGCGAGGCAGCCGGTCGTGAACACGAACCAGAAGAGGAAGCCGACGAGCACCTCGGCCCGGACCGTGGTGGACGGGATCGCCAGGAAGTACAGCGGCCCGTACGTCGTCGCGATCCGGTCGCCGAAGCTCAGGCCGAGGTGCCGCGCCATCGCGATCAGGAGCCCGTAGTCGTAGTCGCCCTTGGGTTCGATGGGCGAGAACGACGGCAGCTGCCAGGTGAGGACGGTGAGCAGCCCGCTGATCAGGAGCGTCGCCCGGGACGGGGCCTCGACCACGAGACGCCAGGCCCGGAAGCGCTCGGTGAGCCGCCGCGACCCGGTGGGCCGGACAGCTTCCTCACCGACGGGGGCGTCTTCCTGGCCGGTCACCGGCGCTGGGTCCTTGACCAGGTCTTTCATCGGGGTTCTCCTGAACGACGGCACGACCCGCGGCACCAGCCGCGGGGACGGATCCGGGCTGGCCTCAGAGCACCGAGCGCGGGAACTTCGGCTTCGGGTCGAACTTCACACCGCGCAACAGCGCCTTCACGATCCGCAGCCGCAGCGAGCGGGAGACGTGTCCCTGCGCCATGCCCTTGAGCACGCGGATGGCGAACCCGGCGGCCGCGAACGGGCTTTCGTGGTGCAGCCGGTAGGACAGCTCGTTGCGGGCGCCGTACTCGTACTTCCAGACGTTCTGGTGGTTGATCTGGCCGAAGTTCACGCCCCGGTTCTCCGGGAGGTCGTGCACCACGACGCTGGTCAGCACCTGGACACCGGGCGCGGCCTTGGCGACGCGCAGGGTGTACTCCATGTCGTCGAACCAGATGAAGTAGTCGGTCAGCGGCAGCCCGAAGCGGGTCAGCGTCCAGCGCGGGATCAGCACGGACACGAACGAGCAGTGGTTGACCAGCACCGCCTGCTGCCCGAGCGAGAGCAGCCGACCCCAGTCCCAGGTCGTGCCCGGGTTGTTCATCTCGCAGATGCCGCCGTCGGTCCACTTGACCACCGAGCAGGCGAAGGGCATCTGGTGGCCGAGGGTCTGTTCGGCCTTGTCGAGCCCGTTGACCATCTCCTCGAGCGCGTCCGGCTGCGGGTAGCAGTCGTCGTCCATGATCCAGAGGAAGTCGGCGCCCAGCTCGTAGCCCTTGGCCATGCCCGCGGAGAAGCCGCCGGCGCCACCGGTGTTCTCGGTCAGGCGCAGCACGGTGACCCGCGGGTCGGTCGCGTACGACGCGAGCAGTTCGTCGGTGCCGTCGGTCGACGCGTTGTCGACGACCACGAGCCACTCGGGCGCCTGGGTCTGGGCCAGGATGTGGTCGAGCACCTTGCGGAGCTTGTCCTTGCGGTTGTAGGTGACGACGACCGCGGCGACCTTGTTCACTGCTTCCACCCTCGGTACAGCTCCTCGGCCCAGGCGCTGGCCTTGGGCAGTTTGGCAAAGGCTTCGTTCTTGGCGGCCTGCTCCTCGAACCAGCGCTTGCGCTGGTCGGGCGAAGACATCATGGTCCGGATCTTCTCGGCCGCCTGCCGGACGAAAGCGTACGGGTGCCGCGGGGCGAGCAGTCCTTCGGGGACCACCGAGGCCTGCGAGCCGACGTCGGAGGAGAGCACCGGGACCCCGGCGGCGGTCGCCTCGAAGGTCGTCAGGGTCAGGCCCTCGTTCTCCGAGGTGATGACCAGGACGTCGGACTCGGCCAGCGTTTCCTTGACCGGGTGGTCCGCCGCGCGGACCTGGAGCACGTCGGTCAGGCCGAGCCGGCCGCGCAGGGCGTGCACCTCGTCCGCGAGCGGACCGTCGCCCTGGACGATGAACCGCACCGGGACCGGCGACGACTTCTTGAGCTCGGCGGCGAGCTTCATGAACACGTGCGGCCGCTTCTGCTGGTGGAAGCGCCCGATGTAGCTCACCGTGAACGGGGTGGACTTCGCCTCGGCGCCGACGGTGTCCGGGGTGATCCCGGCCGTGGTGGCGTTCGCGAGGGTGGCGAGGACGACCTTGTCCGCCGGGATGCCCTGCCGGTGGATGAGGTAGTCGCGCAGCTGCGGGGAGATCACGTGGTGCTGGTCGATCATCGCCGACACCTGCACGGCGTGGTCGACGAAGCCGCCGGTCCGCCACTCCAGGACGTGCTGCGAATCGACGACCGGGACGTCCGGCCAGACCGACTTCACCCAGGACAGCCGGTCGTAGAGCCACGTGTTGTGGTGCACGTGGATGCCGCGGATGTCGAAGGCCGAGAACAGCCCGCTGAACAGCTGGGAGTCGGTGCCCAGCTTGATCGGGTGGGTGACCGGGACGAACACCGTGTCGTCGAACTCCGGCCGGGTGATCCACGGGTGGGCCGAGTCCCGGTCGGTGATCACGATCGGGACGAACCCGGCTTCCTTGGCCAGCAGGATGCAGTCCAGCGCCCAGCGCTCCGCGCCGCCGAGCTCGAGCCAGTGCAGGCCGAACATGATGGCGGGCCGGGCGGTGGTGGCCGCGCGGTGGTAGTTCGTGTTGCCGGCGACCGGCAGCCGCCGCGGCAGCTGCGTGGAGCGCATGCGCCGCTCGACGACGTCGGTCCGCAGCTGGCGCAGGTGGTCGTACTGGAACGGGACCCGCGACCGGACCAGCTTCTTGGCCTTGCCGATCGGGCCGCCCAGCTGCTGGTAGCCGTTCTGCACGACCGGCTTGCCACCGACGTCGATGACGAGGTCCACGAACTCGCCGGTGACCTGCGTGCCGGGTTCGGGGGCGACCAGGCTGCGCACCACCACGGAACCGACCGACTCGCGGTCCTGGGTCCAGCCGATGTGCAGGCAGCGCTCGTCGCTCAGCGACGGGTAGCCGAAGTGCAGCGCCCGGACGACGGTCAGGCGCAGGGTCGCGCCGCGCCGCACCAGGGAGTGGTAGTTGGCGGCGCCGATCACCAGCCGGCGTTCGCGCTCGTCGAGGGCACCGTCCCCGACGAGACCGACGCCACGGTCGTCGACTACCTCGAACGTCTCAGTCAGCAAGTCGGTACCCACGCCCGCCCCATCAGTCCGTTTCCCTTTCGGAAAGCTTTGACCAACCACGAAAACATTGCTGCCACGAAGCTGGTGGAAAACGGTTTTCCCGGCTTCGGGGCGAGCGCCGAACCGACCCCCGACGGCGCTACAGGAACCACACTATAGGGGGCAAAAGTCACCCATCTGCGCGCGGGTTCCGGTTGCGGACGGTGACTACACATTCGGCCAGCAAACTCGAAGGATCCTACCTGAATCGCCGCGCACGTCGTTTTGGGCTGCCCGGAGCGGGTGGAGGAGCGGGGCCGCGCCCACGGCATCCGCAGGTCGAGGCCGGTTCGGGTGCCAGGCCGGGTGACCGGCGGCCCGGCGCACCGCCGGTCGGCGACGGCCCGGCGGCCGCCGCTTTTGTTGCCGTAGGACAACTCACGCGGATTTAAAGCGTACGAATTGCACAACGGTGTTGCCGAAACACGGTGGTAACACCGGCGAATCACCGCCGCTGAGCCGGAACGCCTGATCCGGAGCACTGGTTCCGGAGCGCGGGTTCCGGAGCGGCCGCCGCCGGGGCGGGCTTGCCGGGGCGGTGGGTTCCGGAGCGCCTGATCCGGAGCGACCCTGCCGGAGCGACCCCCGCCGGAGCGACCCCCGCCGGAGCGACCCTGCCGGAGCGACCCTGCCGGAGCGACCCTGCCGGTGCGGCCCCTGCCGGAGCGGCGCTTCCGGGGCAGCCCCTGCCGACCCGGCCACGCCGCTCAGATCCCCGGCGCCTCCCTCGCCCACTTCGGCGGCGCGGGCGGCTCGTACGTCTCGAACCGGTCGAGCAGCGCGGCCGGGTCGGCGTCGGTGAGCAGGAGCTGCCGGTAGCCGTCCTTGAGGAAACCCTCGGTGACCATGTGGTCGGCGAACGTCATCAGGGGCGCGTAGTAGCCGTCGACGTCGACCAGGCCGATCGGCTTGCCGTGCAGGCCGAGCTGGGCCCACGTCCAGACCTCGAACAGCTCTTCGAGGGTGCCCGCGCCGCCCGGCAGCGCGAGGAAGCCGTCGGACAGCGCCGCCATCTTCGCCTTGCGCTCGTGCATGTCCGCGACGACGTGCAGCTCGGTCAGCCCGGCGTGCGCGATCTCGACGCTCGACAGCGCCTCCGGGATCACGCCGATCACCTCGCCGCCCGCGGCCAGCGCGGCGTCGGCGACCACGCCCATCGTGCCGACGCTCGCGCCGCCGTAGACCAGGCCGATGCCGCGCTGGGCCAGCAGCTTCCCGAGCGCGGCCGCCTGCTCGGCGTACCGCGGCGAGAAGCCCATCGACGACCCGCAGAAGACACAGATCCGCCGCATCAGTGCGTGTCCTCCCACGCCTGGTAGGACTCCTGCACCACGCGGACGGCGTCGTCGATGTCGTCGGTGACGTGCAGCAGGTCCAGGTCGTGCGGGCTGATCTTGCCCTCGGCCAGCACCGAGTTCTTGATCCACTCGTAGAGGCCGCCCCAGTAGTCGCTGCCGAACAGCACCACCGGGAACTTCGTGACCTTCTTCGTCTGCACCAGCGTCAGCGCCTCGAACAGCTCGTCGAGCGTGCCGAAGCCGCCGGGCAGGCAGATGAAGGCCTGTGAATACTTGATGAACATCGTCTTGCGCGCGAAGAAGTAGCGGAAGTTGACGCCGAGGTCGACCCACGGGTTCAGGCCCTGCTCGAACGGCAGCTCGATGCCGAGCCCGACGGAGAAGCCGCCGGCCTCGGCCGCGCCGCGGTTGACCGCCTCCATCGCGCCCGGGCCGCCGCCGGTCATCACGGCGAAGCCCGCGTTGGCCAGCGCGCCGCCGATCTTGCGGCCGAGCTCGTACTCCGGGTTCTCGCGCTTGGTGCGCGCCGAGCCGAACACGGTGACCGCGCGCGGGACCTCGGCGAGCGCGCCGAAGCCCTCGACGAACTCGGCCTGGATGCGCAGCACGCGCCACGGGTCGGTGTGCACCCAGTCGCTCGGGCCGCGCGAGTCCAGGAGCCGCTGGTCGGTGGTGCTGCCCTGGTCGCGGCGGTCGCGGCGCAGCACGACCGGGCCCTTGTGCCGCTCCACCGGACGTTCGGGGTACTGGCCGTCCGGCCATTCAGACTGTTCGCTCACTTCCCCATGCTACGGCCTCGCCGCCAGTGAAAACGCGAGCAGCGCCGTGGCGGTGAAGTCGATGGCGGGCTCGTTGCTGGGCCATGAACTCAGGTCGTCCGCGTAGCGGCTTCCCCGGCCGTCGAAGGATTCATACGGACGGGTGCACTCCTTGGCACCCGCGGGGAACGGCAGGTCCGCGAAGTTGTCCGCGCCGTTCGGGCCGTTGACGACCGCGCCGTAGAGCACTTTCGAAGGTCCGGCCAGGTTCGCGGCCTGGTGGTGGGGGCACTGCGGGAACGTCGTCCCGGCGCCGACCACGAGCGAGACGCCCCAGGCGTTGGCCCCGAGGGTGAAGTTCCGTTGCTGCACGCCGAAGGCGGCGTACCGGGTGTCCCCGGTGACGCGCTGGTAGAGCCGCGCGGTGGCGGCGAAGCCGAAGCTCTTGCTGGCGGCGTCGAAGTCGGTGACGTCCACGGCCGTCCGGAATGGACTCTTCTGCGCCGCCTCGACGCCGGAGTCGAGCTGGCGCCGCAGGTCGGCGGCCAGCTCCCGGACGCCGAGGGCGGCGCCCGGGACGCCGGTGCGCAGCAGACCGGCCAGGTCGGCGTGGGCGAGCGCGCTCGTGTCGTACAGGTTCAGCGTGCTCGTGTCACCGCTGCCGATGTAGGCCTTCGCCCACTTCGCCGCGTCACGGGCCCAGCCGTCGGCTCGCGGGTCCTTCAAGGCCCGGGCCGCCAGGGCGAGCTGGGTCGCGCCCAGCTCCAGGTCGTCCTCCCACGACGATTCCGGGTAGTAGGCGTGCGGGAACGCGGTGACGAGCTCGCCGACGCCGGTCGTCCCGGCCTGCGCGAAGACGGCCGCCGCCTCGGTCAGGTAGTGGCGGGCGAGCCGCGGGTCGCGGTGGGCGTAGAGCTGCGCGCCCAGCGCGAACGCCGCCGCGACGCGGCCGGCGAGGTTCGGGGACAGCGGCGCGCCCGCCGGGGCCGCGGGGAACACCGGGCGGTGCTTGACGAAGTAGGCGGGATCGCCGGGCTTGACGTCGAGCGCGTCGTCGTCCTGCGGGTTGCGCCAGACGTCGTGGTCGCCGAGGAAGCCGAACTCCTCGCTGCCGGTGCCGATGCCGACCTGGGCGTAGAGCGTCCCGGTCCGGCCGTCCCAGACCTTGTCGAGCCAGTCGAGCCCGAAGCGGACCTCTTCGGCCAGCACCGGATCGGGGTCCTCGCGCAGCACGTAACCCAGCTCGGCCAGCGAGTACGCGGTGTTGGAGGTGAACTTGACGAAGTCGCCGGCGTCGACCCAGCCGCCTTCGACGTCGACCGGGCCGCCCTGCGGCTTCAGGGGTTCGACGATCTCGTCGCCGCCCTCGCCCTCGAACTTCGGCTCGGCGTAGACCGTCGCCGCCCGGTCGGCCAGGTGTGACGGCTTGCGGTCGAGGCGGCCCGGGAGCACGTCGTGGCCGTCGCGCTGGGCCTGGAAGAACTCGGTGGTGGCGCGCACGAGCGGGCGGAACAGCCGGCGCGCGGTGTCGATCCGGAACGGCGGCGAAGTCGCTCCCGCGGCCTTGACCCGGTAGGTGCCCGGTCTCTCCAAAGTGGACAGATCGAGGTCGAACACCGCCGGGTAGCGCGCGTTCCAGGCGCCGAGGCTCGCGCCCGTGCGGCCTTCGCGGACCGTGCGGCCGCGCTCGTCGACGACGGTGAACGTCCCGCCCGCGCCGCCGAGCAGGTACGCGTGCTTCGCCTCGCCCAGCGCGTAGCCGACTTGGTCGACGCGCACCTCCGCCGGGGCGGTCGCGGCCTCGGCCGGAGCGGCGGCGAGGGGCACGGCGAGCGCGGCCGCCGTCGCGAGGGGAAGCAGGCGCATGATCGGCCTCCACTTTGTTAGGAAAGTTTCCTATTTAGCGGAGAACGCTATCCCGGTGCGCGCGGAGGAGTCAATATGTCCGTTTCCGCGGCCGCCGCGCCGATGACCTACCGTGGAGAGGTGACCAGTGCCCCCGCCGAACCGCTCGGAGCGCGGATCCGGCGGCTGCGCACCGGGCGCGGCTGGACCCAGCGCGAGCTGGCCGAGCCGGGCTACGACCGGGGTTTCCTGGCGAAGGTCGAGACCGGCAGCCGCCCGCCGTCGGAGGAGATGCTGGCCTACCTGGCGCAGCGGCTCGGGCTGACCGTCGACGAGCTGCGGTTCGGCCGCCCGCCCGGCGTCGCCGACGAGCTGCGCGCGGCACTGGACGAGGGCTACCGCGACCTGGAGCAGGGCCGGATCGCGGCCGCGGAGGAGCGGTTCGCCGCCGTCGGCAAGCAGGCCGCGGGCTACCACCTCGACGACGTCGAGTGCTACGCGCGGTTCTGCCGGGCCGAGGTGAAGTGGCAGCTCTTCGACGTCGCGGGGGCGCAGCGGGCGCTGGAGCACGCGGAGGAGCTGGCCGGCGCGGCACCGCCGTGGCTGGCGGCGATGATCGTGCACCGGTGGGCGGGCTGCCGGTTCCAGAGCGGCGACCCGGGCCCGGCGATCGCCCGGATCGAAGCCGGGCTGGCCGCGCGGCCCGCCGACCCGGACGCCGAGCTGTGCCTGCTCACGGCGTTGATCCACCCGCTGATGGAGATGGGCGGCCTGCACCGGGCCCGCCGTGCGGCCGAGGACGGGCGGCGGCTGGCGCGGGCGGCGACGCGGCCGGACTTCGTCGCGCGGTTCCACCGGCAGGCCTCGCAGGTGTGGCACGCGACCGGCCACGCGGACCGGGCGGACGCGGACCTGACCGAGGCGTGCCGGCTCTTCGCGTCGGTGGGGTTCGAGCGGGACGCGGCCCGCTGCCGCTGGGCCCGCGGCTACCTGCTGCGCCACCTGGGCCGCCTCGACGAGGCCCGCGCGGAGCTGACGGCGGCCCGCGACCAGCTGGCGGCGATCGGCGCGGACGAGGGCTTCGCCGGCGCGACGCTCGAACTGGCCGAGGTCCGGCTCCGGCAGGGGGCGGCCGCGGAGGCCGCGATGCTGGTGTCCGAGGTCCAGGAGCTGCTGGCCCGGGACGTCGAGTCACGGGGCGAGGCGACCAGCCTGCTGGGCCAGGTCGCCGCGGTCCGGGGCGACCTGGCGACGGCGGCCGGGCTGCTGCGCGAGGCGTTCGAGATCCAGACGGCGGCGTCCCTGCACGGCGCGGCGGTTTCGACCGCGCTGCGGCTCGGCGACGCGCTCCGGCAACGTGGTCGTCTGGACGAGGCCGTCGAGGCCTACCGCCGCGGCCTCGACTCGGCGGCCCGCGCCGAATAGCGGACCAGCGGACTCGGTGGTCCGGACCAAAGCAACTTTCCTACGAAAGTCTGTGAATTGGTTCAGACCAGTCTGTCATCTCGCTCCTACCTGCACGTTTGCCGCGCGAGGAACGATCGTCACGCCGTCGCACTGCTCCGTTCGGCCCATTGACCCGTCCGCGGGCGGAACCTTTACTCGGACGCGTCCGGCGCAATAACAGCAGTTATTCCTCCGGGCACACTCCTCCCCGGTCCCCGGAAAGGTTCCCCATGAGATCCCCACGTGGGCTGGCGGCGATCGCCGGCCTGGTCCTCACCTTCGCGGTGCCGGCGATCCCGGCCGCCGCAGCTCCCGCACCTCCCGCCGCCACCCCGCCCGAGGCGCTCGCCGCCCGCGCTGCCGACCAGGCCGCCCTCAGCGGCGCCGACCGGCTCGCGAAGGGTGCCGGGGAGGCCTTCGTCCGCACTGGGGTCACCCCGGGTGGCGGCGGGCTCTACTACGCCTCCTACCAGCGCACCTACCACGGCCTGCCGGTCGTCGGCGGGGACGCGGTGGTGGTCGCCGACGGCGCCGGGCGCGTCCGCGGCACCGAAGCCGCGCACACCGCCCCGATCACCATCGGCACGCGGGCCGCGGTGACCGCCGAACAAGCCGCGAAGACCGCGCGCGGCAAGGTCTCCACCGTGGACACGGCCGAAGCGCCGAGGCTGGTCGTGCTGGCCGGGGACACCCCGAAGCTGGCCTACGAGGTCGTCGTCGGCGGGCGCACGAACGGCAAGCCGACCCACCTGCACGTCTTCATCGACAGCACCACGGGACAGGTCCTCGACACGCGGGACGACGTCCGCGAGGCCGGCACCGGCAACTCGTTCTACGCCGGCACCGTCTCCATCGACACCTCCGGCTCCGGCAGCTCCTACTCGATGACCGACCCGGGCCGCCGTGGCATCGCCTGCGGCCGCGAAGGCGGCTCGATCTTCACCAAGAGCTCCAACACCTGGGGCAACGGCTCGGGCACCGACCTGGAGACCGGCTGCGTCGACGTCCTCTACAGCGTCCAGACCGAGTGGAAGATGCTCGGCGAGTGGCTCGGCCGCACCGGCATCGACGGGGCCGGCGGCGGGTTCCGCGCGAGCGTCGGCCTCAACGACGTCAACGCCTACTGGGACGGCTCCTCGACGCACTTCGGGCACTCGCAGGACAACCGCCGCCAGGCCACGCCGATGGACGTCGTCGGCCACGAGTTCGGGCACGCGATCTTCCAGACCACGCCGGGCGGCGCCGGCTCGGGCAACGAGAACGGCGGCCTCAACGAGTCGACCGGCGACATCTTCGGCGCGCTGACCGAGTTCTACGCCAACAACCCGAAGGACACGCCGGACTTCATCGTCGGCGAGGGCGTCAACCTGGTCGGCAACGGCCCGATCCGGTACATGGACAACCCGGCCAAGGTCGGCGACCCGAACTGCTACTCGGCGTCGATCCCGAGCACCGAGGTGCACGCCGCCGCGGGCCCGCAGAACCACTGGTTCTACCTGCTGTCCCAGGGCAGCGCCGCCAGCCCGACCTGCAACAACTCGACGGTGACCGGCGTCGGCATCCAGAAGGCGGGCAAGATCTTCTACAACGGCCTGCTGAAGAAGACCTCGTCGTGGAACCACCGCGCGGCCCGCAAGGCCACGCTCGAAGCCGCCGTCGCGCTGTTCCCGGGCAGCTGCACCGAGTTCAACGCCACCAAGGCCGCGTGGGACGCGGTGAGCGTGCCCGCCGTCAGCGGCGAGCCGGCCTGCACCGGCCAGCCGCCCGCCGGCAACGACTACTCGCTGACGCTGTCGCCGACGTCGGCGACCGTACAACCCGGACAGACGGCGACCACCACGGTGACCACCCGGGTCACCTCGGGCAACGCCCAGACCGTGCAGCTCGTGGCCAGCGGCCTGCCCGAGGGCGCGAAGGCGACGATCAGCCCGGCGAGCATCCAGTCCGGTGGCACGGCGACGCTGACCATCACCACCTCCGCGACCACGCCCGAGGGCACCAGCCAGGTGACGGTCACCGGCGACGGCACCGACGCCGACCACACCGCGCAGTTCTCGCTCACCGTCGGCACCGGCGGCCCGCCGCCGACCGGCTGCGACGGGCTCGCCGAGTGGGACTCCGCCAAGGCGTACGCGCCCAACGACGTCGTCGGCCACAACGGCCACAAGTGGACGTCGCTGTGGTACTCGACCGGTGCCGAGCCCGGCGCGCCCACCTCGTGGGCCGTCTGGAGCGACAGCGGCGCCTGCTGATCCCGGCCGCGCGGTGGCGGACCACGCCACCGCGCGGCCTACCCTGAACCGGTGGAAAGGCGGCCTTGGTGAGCGAGAGCGTCGGCGAACGCCTGCGTGAGCTGCGCACCGAACGCGGGCTCACGCAGCGCGAGCTGGCCGGGCCGCAGTACTCGGCGGCGTACGTGTCGTCGGTCGAGACCGGGGCGCGGACGCCGTCGGGGGACGCGCTGCGGTTCTTCGCCGGGCAGCTCGGGATCGACGCGGGCGAGCTGCTCGGCGGCCGGTCCCCGCGCGAGCTGATCGAGCTCGACCTCGAGCTGATCGAAACGGCGGAACGGTTCCTGGCCGGCGACGCGCGCCGCGCGACCCCGCGGATGCAGCGGATCCGGCGGCACGCCGAACGCCTGGACCGGCCGCGGCAGGCGGGGATCGCGCTGCTGTGGCTGGCCGGGTACTCGACCGGCGACGTCCGCACGAAGTACGTCGCCGACGCCGAGACGGCCCTTTCCGGCGAGCCGCCGCCGGTGCGGGCGATGGTCGTGCCGCTGCGCGCGGCGGTGCTGACCGGCTGGGGCGAGGTGCAGTATTCGGTGCACCTGCTGGAGACCTGCCACGCCGAGCTGCTGCGCGACGGCTACCCGCAGCCGTCGATGCTGCTGACGCTGCGGGCGTGCCTGGCCGAACGGCACCTGCGCCAGGGCGACCTGGAGCGGGCGGCCGAGTACGCCGATTCGGCGTTGCGGCTCGCCCGGGGCGGTCCGGCGGTGCTCGCCGAGCTGACCCGCAGCCACGTCGAGGTGTGCCGCAGCCACCTGGCGGCGGACCGGTTCGCCGACGCCGCCGCGTCGGTCGCCGCGGCCTACGACCTGATGCAGGAACGGGCCCTGCACCCCGCGATGGCGTACTGCCTGCTCGCCAGGGCCCGGGTCCGCGGCCGGTCGGGTGACGTCGAGGGCGCCCTGGCCGACCTCGGCGCGGCGCGGGAGACGGCGTGGCCGGACGACGTCCCGGCGATCACCGTCGAGCTGGCCGCGGAGTACCTCGCGGCGGGCCGGCTGGAGACGGCGTCGGCGCTGCTCGACCAGGTCCGCCCGGCGGTCGTGGCGGGTACGCCGCTGGCCGCGGAGCTGCGGCTGCAGCTGGGCTCGCTGGCCAGGGCCCGCGGCGACGCCCGCCGCGCGGCCGAGGACCTGCGGGCCGCCGTCGAGCTCGCCACCGGCCTGGGCGCCCGCGGGGTGCTGGTCCGCGCGCTGCGGCCGTTGAGCGAGCTGCTCGGCGAGACCGGGAAGCAGGAGGAGGCCGCGGACGTGCTGCGCAACGGGCTCATCGCGCTGGGCGCGGAAGACGGGTAACCGGTTTCTGAGCCGTACTAACGAATCCCGGTGATCGAGATCGTCCGGCGTTCGGATGGTGTCACCGACAATCCCTACGAAAGTCGTTCCGGCACGGAACGCGGGGAGAATCCCCTGCTGTGGCGGGGTTTGTACGAATTGATTCGATAATCCGGAACGTGCCGTTGGTCCGTTCGGCGCATTGACGCCCGGTTGAGCTGATCCTTTACTCGGATGCGTCCGGACGCATACCTGCTGTTAGCACGCCGGACACGTCTCCCGTTTCCCTTACCGGACCTCGATTCTGCCTTCATGGAAGGAAGACCTCGATGACCCATCGTGGGTTCAGCACGGGCTTGGCGGCCGCCGCCGGGCTCGCCATGACGCTCGCGTTACCGGTGACCCCGGCGAGCGCAGCGCCCCAGGCCCAGCCCGCCGCCCCCGAAGCGGCGGCCGCCCGCGCCGCCGACCAGGCGGCCGCCAGCGGCCTCGACGCCCTGCGCCGCGGCGCGGGCGAATCGTTCCAGCGCGTCGGCCTGACCGCCGGGGGCGGTGGCCTCTTCTACGGCGCTTACCAGCGCATCTACCAGGGCCTACGGGTCGTCGGCGGCGACGCGGTGGTCGTCGCCGACGGCGCCGGGCGCGTCCGCGGCACCAGTGCCGCGGAGACCTCGGCCATCACCGTCGGCACCCAGGCGCTGGTCGACGCGGCGAAGGCGGCCGCCACCGCGCGCGCTCAACTGCCCACTGTGGACAGTGTGAGCACGCCGGAGAAGGTGGTGCTGGCCGGGGCGAGCCCGAAGCTGGCCTACGAGGTCGTCGTCGCCGGGCGCACCGCCACGGCACCGAGCAACCTGCACGTGTTCGTCGACGCGGCGACCGGGGCGGTGCTCGACCAGCGGGACGACGTGAAGACGTTCGCCTCCGGAGCCAAGCGCCAGAGCCGGCCGGATACGGTGAACCTGGCCGGCGCCGGCAACAGCTACTACGTCGGCAACGTCTCCATCGACACCACGCAGTCCGGCAGCACCTACACGATGCGCGACCCGGGCCGCACCGGCATCAGCTGCGGCCGCGAAGGCGGTTCCGTCTACAGCGGACCGGACGACAACTGGGGCAACGGCTCGGGCACGGACCTCGAGACCGGCTGCGTCGACGTCCTCTACAGCGTCCAGACCGAGTGGAAGATGCTGGCCGACTGGCTCGGCCGCAACGGCATCAACGGCAGCGGCACCGGCTACCCGGCGTCCGTCGGCCTGAACGACGTCAACGCGTACTGGAACGGCTCCTCGACGCACTTCGGGCACTCACAGGACAACCAGCGCCAGGCCACCTCGATGGACGTCGTCGGCCACGAGTTCGGGCACGGCATCTTCCAGTTCACCCCGGGCGGTGCCGGTTCCGGCAACGAGAACGGCGGCCTGAACGAGTCGACCGGCGACATCTTCGGCGCGCTGACCGAGGCGTACGCGAACAACGCCAAGGACACCCCGGACTACGAGGTCGGCGAGGGCGTCAACCTGGTCGGCCAGGGCCCGATCCGCTACATGTACCAGCCGTCCAAGGTCGGCGACCCGAACTGCTACTCCTCGTCGATCCCGAGCACCGAGGTGCACGCGGCGGCCGGCCCGCAGAACCACTGGTTCTACCTGCTGGCCGAGGGCTCGAACCCGGGTGGCGGCAAGCCGGCCAGCCCGACCTGCAACAACTCGACCGTCACCGGCGTCGGCATCCAGAAGGCCGGCAAGATCTTCTACAACGGCCTGCTGAAGAAGACCTCATCGTGGAACCACAAGGCCGCCCGCAAGGCGACCCTCGAAGCCGCGATCGCGCTCTTCCCGGGCAGCTGCACCGAGTACAACGCCACCAAGGCCGCGTGGGACGCCATCTCCGTCACCACGGTCAGCGGTGAGCCGGCCTCGTGCAGCGGCGGCGGGCCGGACTTCTCGGTCGCGCTGAACCCGGCTTCGGGTTCCGTGCAGCCGGGCGCCTCGGCGACCACCACGATCAGCACCGCGATCACCTCCGGCGCGGCGCAGTCGATCACGCTGTCCGCCTCGGGCCTGCCCTCCGGCGCGACCGCGACGTTCACCCCGGCCACCATCTCCTCCGGCGGCTCCTCGACGCTGACCATCGCGACCTCGGCGTCGACCCCGACCGGCACCTTCCCGGTCACCATCACCGCCGACGGGGCCAGCACCGACCACACGGCGACCTACTCGCTGTCCGTCGGCACCACCGGGTCCTGTGCTCCGGTGACCAACTCGACGCGGCT
This sequence comes from Amycolatopsis sp. NPDC004747, assembly GCF_053601335.1. NCBI lineage: Bacteria > Bacillati > Actinomycetota > Actinomycetes > Pseudonocardiales > Pseudonocardiaceae > Amycolatopsis > Amycolatopsis sp. NPDC004747. The sequence goes on from NZ_JBSGBQ010000038.1 coordinate 43,033, forward strand.
GAACATCCCGGACTACCCGGCGAGCGCGGTCAGCAGCACCAGCACCGTCAGCGGCTGTGCGCGCAACGCGTCCGGCACCACCAAGGTCGAGGTGCACATCACCCACACCTACCGCGGTGACCTGGTCATCGACCTGGTCGCGCCGGACGGCACCGCCTACCGGCTGAAGAACTCCAGCAGCGACTCCACGCCGAACATCGACACCACCTACACCGTGAACGCTTCTTCGGAAGCGGCGAACGGCGCGTGGCAGCTCCGCATCCGAGACGTCGGCCCCGCCGACACCGGTTACCTGTCCTCCTGGACGTTGACCGTGTAGCACGCCCCACCCCGTGAAGGCCGCACCCGCCAGGTGCGGCCTTCACGGCCGTTCTCCCCAACCCCCACCGAAGGAATTCACCGCCATGAAGTGGAAGACACGACTCGGCGCCGGGGTCACCGCCCTCGCCGCCGTGCTGGGCGTTGTCAGCGCGCCGGCGGCCACCGCCGCTCCCGCCACGGCGCTCGCCGCGCCGGACATCTCGCTGGCCAACATCAAGACCCACCTCAACCAGCTGCAGACCATCGCCAACAACAACGGCGGCACCCGCTCGCCGCGCGGCGGCGGGTACGCGGCGTCGGTGTCCTATGTGGAAAACCTGCTGAAGAACGCCGGCTACACCACGAGCCGGCAGACCTGCACCAGCTGCGTCGGCCAGTCGCAGAACCTGATCGCCGAGTGGCCGCAGGGCGACGCGAGCCAGGTCATCATGCTCGGCGCGCACCTCGACTCGGTGAGCGCCGGCCCCGGCATCAACGACAACGGCTCGGGCAGCGCGTCGATCCTCGAGGTCGCGCTGACGCTGGCCCGGACCAACCCGGCGATGGCCAAGCGCGTCCGGTTCGGCTGGTGGGCCGACGAGGAGTCCGGCCTGGTCGGCTCCAAGTACTACGTCAACAACCTGCCGAGCAGCGAGCGCACGAAGATCAAGACCTACCTCAACTTCGACATGATCGGCTCGAAGAACTGGGGTTACTTCGTCTACGACGACGTCGCCTCGATCAAGGCCGTCTTCGACGAGTACTTCTCCTCCATCGGCATCCAGACCGAGGGCGACAGCGAGGGCGACGGCCGCTCCGACCACGCGTCCTTCAAGAGCGCGGGCATCCCGGTCGGCGGCCTGGCCACCGGCGCCGGCGACATCAAGAGCTCGGCGCAGGCGCAGAAGTGGGGCGGCACCGCGGGTTCGCCGTTCGACAACTGCTACCACCGCGCCTGCGACACGACGGCCAACATCCCCGACACGCCGCTGGAGAAGAATTCCGACGCCATCGGGTACGCGCTCTGGAAGCTCGCCGTCGCCACGACGCAGGGCAACGACTTCTCGGTGACGCTGAACCCGACGGCCGGGACCGTCCAACCGGGACAGTCGCTGCAGGTCGCGGTGAGCACCGCGACGACGTCCGGCTCGGCCCAGTCGATCTCGCTGTCCGCCTCCGGCCTGCCCGCCGGCGCGACGGCGTCCTTCAGCCCGGCCACCGTGCAGTCCGGCGGTTCTTCGACGCTGACCATCACGACGTCGTCGAGCACCCCGACCGGGACCTTCCCGGTCACGGTGACCGCGGACGGCGCGAACGCCGACCACACGGCGGCGTTCTCGCTCGGGGTCGGCAGTTCGTCGTGCGCCCCGGTGACCAACTCGACGCGGCTCGACATCCCGGACTACCCGGGTGCCGCGGTGAACAGCACCGCGACCGTCGCGGGCTGCGCGCGCAACGCGTCCGGCACGACGAAGGTCGAGGTGCACATCACCCACACCTACCGCGGTGACCTCGTCATCGACCTGGTCGCCCCGGACGGCACGGCGTACCGGCTGAAGAACTCCAGCAGCGACTCGACGCCGAACCTCGACACCACCTACACCGTCAACGCCTCCTCCGAGGCCGCGAACGGTGCCTGGCAGCTCCGCCTCCGGGACGTCGGCCCCGCCGACACCGGTTACCTCTCCAGCTGGACCCTCACCGTCTGATCCCCGGGGGCGCCGCTTTCCGGGGAAAGCGGCGCCCCCTCAGATTTGTCTAGACCACCACCCGTTCGTAGGTAGTCAACGGTTTCCCGCGCGCTTATGTTGGGCGGACACGCCGCGTACGCCCCTCAACGACGATGGGAGCCGGTATGTCCGGTCGCTTGTTCGGAACCCTGCTGGGAGCCTTGCTGGCCGTCCCGCTGCTCGTGTCGGCCCCCGCGCAGGGGGCGGTGCAGGCCGACACGTGCGCGGTGAAGTCGCGCCCCGCGGGCAAGGTCCTCCAGGGGTACTGGGAAAACTGGGACGGCGCCGCGAACGGCGTCCACCCCGGGCTGGGCTGGATCCCGATCACCGACAGCCGCATGGCCCAGCACGGGTACAACGTCGTCAACGCGGCCTTCCCGGTCATCCGGTCCGACGGGACGGTGTTGTGGGAGGACGGGATGGACGCCGGGGTGAAGGTGTCCACGCCGGCGGAGATGTGCGCCGCCAAGGGCGCGGGCGCGACGATCCTGATGTCGATCGGTGGCGCGGCCGCCGGGATCGACCTGTCCTCCTCCGCGGTGGCCGACCGGTTCGTCGCCACGGTCGTGCCCATCCTGAAGAAGTACAACTTCGACGGGATCGACATCGACATCGAGACCGGGTTGACCGGCAGCGGCAACATCAAGACGCTCTCGGCGTCGCAGTCGAACCTGATCCGGATCATCGACGGCGTGCTCGCGCAGATGCCGTCGAACTTCGGGCTCACGATGGCGCCGGAGACCGCGTACGTGACCGGCGGCAGCATCACCTACGGCTCGATCTGGGGCGCGTACCTGCCGATCATCAAGAAGTACGCGGACAACGGCCGCCTGTGGTGGCTGAACATGCAGTACTACAACGGATCCATGTACGGCTGCTCCGGCGATTCCTACCAGGCCGGGACCGTGCAGGGCTTCACGGTCCAGACGCAGTGCCTGAACAACGGCCTGGTCGTGCAGGGCACCACGATTCGCGTGCCCTACGACAAGCAGGTCCCGGGCCTGCCCGCGCAGCCCGGCGCGGGCGGCGGGTACCTGTCGCCGAGCCTGGTTTCCCAGGCGTGGCGGTCGGTTCCGGGCCTGAAGGGCCTGATGGACTGGTCGATCAACTGGGACGGCTCGAAGAGCTGGACGTTCGGCAACAACGTCAAGTCCCTGCAGGGCCGCTGACCCCTCGTGAGTGGTGAGGAGGGTTCCAACCCGCTTCACCACTCACGAGTCGCCGGCCGGGATCGGGTCGTTGTACTCGCCCGGCGGGCCCGCGTACTCGCCGCCGCCGTCCGGGAACGGCCACGGGTTCGGGACGCAGCCGTGCAGCCCGAGCGTCTGCTGCTCCATCACCGGCGCCGGGCGGCCCGGGCCGGGGCACAGCTCGTGGCCCTGGCCGAGCCGGTGCCCGGTCTCGTGGGTGACCATGTACTGGCGGTAGACCTCCAGCGGGGCGCCGTAGTTCGGGACGGCGTTGGCCCAGCGGGCGACGTTGAGCACGACGTTGCTGCCGTTGCGGCAGGAGGTGTAGCTGTCCGGGGTGCCGCCGCACAGCTTGTCGCGGCTGGCCGGCGTGGCGAGGTAGACGGTGAAGTCGGCGCTGTCGGCCGGGCCGACCTGCTGCAGCCGCCACTGCCCGCCGGCGGTCCAGCCGCGCGGGTCGCCGAGGATGGTGCGGATCGCCTTGGCGAACTCGCCGGGCCCGACGCCGTCGATGTCGGTTTCGATGGCGATCCGGTAGCGCATCAGCCGGCCCGACTTCCCGGCGACCTCGTCGCTGCCGGGGGTGAACATCCACTGCCCGGACCCGGTCCGCGGGAAGGTGATCGCGACCTCGACGGGCGCGGCCTGGGCGACGGGCTCCCGCTCGGCCGGCGGCGGCGGGACCGAGGTGGCCTCCCCGATGGCGGTGAGGACCGGCCCGGCCGCGGGCGCGGCCACGGGCTGCCGTTCCCCGCCGCACCCGCCCACCGCCAGTGCGAGCACGGCCACGGCCGCGGCTCGTCTCGCGGTTTTCGGCATGGGTCCTCCCGGGGGTGCGCGGTTTCAGAAGGACATACGGGCCACGGCCGGGAAAAGTTGCGGTGAGCTGCGGTGGCGCAGCGTCACCGCAGCTCAGGACGCTGGATGTGACGACCGCCACAGCGCGGTCAGCCCAGGAACTTGCGCAGCACCTCGGTGACCTGGCGGATCTCCGCCGTCCGGACGTTTTCCTGCTTCGTGTGGGCCAAAGTCGGGTTGCCCGGGCCGAAGTTCACCGCCGGCATGCCGCGGGCCGCGAAGCGGGCGACGTCCGTCCAGCCCAGCTTGGCCGCCGCGCGGCCGCCCGCCGCCGCCACCAGCTCCGCCGCCGCCGGGGCCGACAGGCCCGGCAGCGCCCCCGGCGACAAGTCCACAACGGACAGTTCGAACCCGTCGAAGACCTCGCGCAGGTGCTGCTCGGCCGCCGCCGGGTCGCGGTCCGGGGCGAAGCGGTGGTTCACCGTCAGCACCGCCGCGTCCGGGACCACGTTGCCCGCCACGCCACCGCTGACCGACGTCGCCTGGAGGCCTTCGCGGTAGGTCAGGCCGTCGATGTCGACGATCCGCGGCGTGTACTCCGCCAGCCGCCGCAGCGGCTCGGCCAGCGCGTGGATCGCGTTCTCGCCCATCCACGCCCGCGCGGTGTGCGCCCGGGTGCCCGAAAGCCTCAGCTCGACGCGCATGGTGCCCTGGCAGCCGGCCTCGATCACGCCGTTCGACGGCTCGCCGACGATCGCCAGGTCGCCGGCCAGCCACTCCGGCAGCTCGCGCTCGATCCGGCCGAGGCCGTTCTTGACCGCTTCGACCTCTTCGTTGTCGTAGAACACGAACGTCACGTCGTGCTTGGGCGACGGCAGCGTCGCCGCCAGGTGCAGGAAGACCGCATCGCCACCCTTCATGTCGACCGTGCCGAGGCCGTGCAGGATCTCCTCGTCACCGCTGCCTTCGCGCCGCGAGGGCAGGTTGCCGTTCTCCGGCACGGTGTCCAGGTGCCCGGCGAGCACGACCCGCGACTCGCGGCCGAGGTTCGTCCGCGCGAGCACGGCGTCGCCGTTGCGGACGACCTCCAGGTGCGGCGCCTGCGTCTGCAGCGCTTCCTGCACCGCCGTCGCGATCTCCGCCTCGGCGCCGGACACGCTGAAGACGTCCACCAGCGCTGCGGTCAGGTCCACCGGATCGGCGTGCAGGTCGAGGCTCATGACCCGCACGCTACCGTGGGGGTGTGCGCACGTTCGGAGTCGCCGTGAGCGGCGCGTTGCTGGTCCTGGTCCTGTCGGGTTGCGGGAACGAGGCCGGGCCCACGCCCCCGCGCCGGGGCGGCGAGCCCGGTCCGGACGCGCTGCCGACCAAGCTGGACGCGCTGACCGTCGACCAGTGCTACGCCAGCCCGCGCACCCAGCTGCCGAAGGGCTGTGAGAAGTACGTCACCGAGGTCGGCAACGTCCCGGGCGCGGCCCGCAAGCGCGCCGACGACCGTGACCCGCAGCTGGTCGCCGAAGCCACCAAGCTGGACCAGGCGGTCGGGGCGTTCCGGAGCGCGGGCTGCACCACCGTCCCCGCCGCGGGCGGCCCGTGCTCGCAGGCGCTGGTCGACATCGCCGCTGCCCTTTCGGGCCTGAAGAAGCAGGTAGACGCGCGGCCCACGAGTGGTTGACCCGCGTCACTCCACTACGGTGAGGGTCGTGAGCGAGCAGAGCCCGAACCCCGAAACGACCGGCGCCAGCGGCGTCGGGCTGGCCACCGTCGCGACCGACGGGACGGTCCTCGACACCTGGTACCCGCACCCGAAGCTGACCGAAGGCGGCACGCCCGGCACCGAGCGACTGAGCGCCGAAGAGGTCACCGAGCTGCTCGGCGAAGCCGCCGCGGCGCTGCTCGGCCCGGACACCGACCGCGGGGTCGAGGTGGTCGCCGTGCGCACCACGATCGCCAGGCTGGCCGACGCGCCCGCGGACACGCACGACATGTACCTGCGGCTGCACCTGCTCTCGCACCGGCTGGTCCGCCCGCACGGCCAGAACCTCGACGGCATGTTCGGCCTGCTGGCCAACGTCGTGTGGACCAACCACGGCCCGTGCCCGGTCGAGGGCTTCGAGACGACCCGGCTGCGGCTGCGCTCGCGCGGCCCGGTGACCGTCTACAGCGTCGACAAGTTCCCGCGGATGGTCGACTACGTCCTGCCGTCCGGTGTCCGGATCGGCGACGCCGACCGCGTCCGGCTCGGCGCGCACCTGGCGTCCGGCACCACCGTCATGCACGAGGGCTTCGTCAACTTCAACGCCGGCACGCTCGGCGCGTCGATGGTCGAGGGCCGGATCTCGGCCGGCGTGGTCGTCGGCGACGGTTCGGACGTCGGCGGCGGCGCCTCGATCATGGGCACGCTCTCCGGCGGCGGCAAGGAGACGATCTCCCTGGGCGAGCGGTGCCTGATCGGCGCGAACGGCGGCGTCGGGATCTCGCTGGGCGACGACACGGTCGTCGAGGCGGGCCTGTACGTGACGGCGGGCACGAAGGTCGTCGTCGAGGGCAAGGTCGTCAAGGCCCGCGAGCTGAACGGCATTTCCGGCGCGGTGTTCCGCCGCAACTCGGCGACGGGCGCGGTCGAGGTGGTGCCGCGGACCGGCGCCGGTGTCGAGCTGAACGCGGCCCTGCACGCGAACGACTGAGGGCGATCGTTCACCTACCATTCATGAGGTGACCACCGAATCGTTGCCTCGGACGCTGGCGGAGCTGGGCCTGCCGGACGCGCCCGTCGAAGCGCGTCCGGCCGACCCGGCCGGCCACCACGTGCGGGCCAAGCTCGACCGTGAGATCCGCGCGCTGCTGGCGCACGAACCGGGCACGCGCTCGGGCGCGGACCCGGAGGACCTGCACCAGATGCGCGTGGCGCTGCGGCGGATGCGCAGCGTGCTGAAGCTGTCCGGTGGCCTGGTCGGTGCCGGCGCCGAGCCGGTGCGCGCGGAGCTGGGCTGGCTCGGCCAGTCCCTCGGCGAGGTGCGCGACTACGACGTGCTGATCGGGCACCTGCGCGAGGTGATCGCCGACTTCGAGGTCCGCGACCAGGCCCCCGGCCGCCGCCTGGTGTCGAGGTTCGTCAGCGAGCGGGCCAACGCGAAGCGGCGCCTGACGCGGGCGCTGTCGAGTGCCCGCTATTCGACGTTGCTGCGCGAGGTGAGCCTGCTGACGCGGGCGGAGCACGCGCCGGACACCGACCGGCCGCACGACCTGATCGCGGGCCTGGCGAAACCGCACCGGAAGCTGGCGAAGGCGGTGCGCGCGCTGCCTTCGAACCCGCCGGACGACGATCTGCACGCGCTGCGCATCCACGGCAAGAAGCTGCGGTACGCGGCCGAGCTGGCCCAGACGTCGGCGAAGAAGAAGCAGACGGCGAAGATCAAGCGGCTGCTGAAGGCGACGAAGGACTTCCAGACGGTGCTGGGCGACCACCAGGACGCGGTGGTCGCGGCGGAGCGGATGCGCTCGGTACTGGCGTCGGCGGACGGCCCGATGGGGTTCGTGGCGGGCCGCATCGCCGAGCGCGAGCTGGGCCGCCGCGCCGAGGCCCGCGCGGTCTGGCGCGAGTCGTGGGAAGCGGTCGACGCGGCCGCCAAGGCCCTCCACGCCTGAGCCGGCCGGGCCTCAGGACATCGACCAGACGTACCCGTCCGGCCGGACGAGCACCCGGCGGCCGCCCGAAGCCTCGTACGCCGAGTACGCGTGGCCGCCCGCGTCCACCAGCTCCGCTCCCGTCGCCACGCTCCCGGCAGGCAGGATCCGGTGGCCGTGCTCGCCGAGCGCGCCATCACCGAACACCAGCTCCGTCGCGTGCGGGCCGCGGAACAGCTCGAACAGCCGCACCGGCTTGCCGTTCGCGTCCACCAGCGGCGCATCCGGCGCCCGGTCGCCCGGCCGCAGCTCGCCCGTCCCGGCCGGCGACAGCGGGCCACCGCGGTAGCCGACGTCCAGCTGCTGCGTGTCCTCCCCGCGCCGGTGGGCGTCCTCGTCGCCGTCGACGTACTTCTGCAGGATGCCCGCGGTGACCCCGAGCACCCGGGCCGCGACCGTCCGCCGCTCGATCTCGTAGCTGTCCAGCAGCTCCGGTGACCCGTCCGCCAGCTTCCAGCCCAGGTTGTAGCCGTCCTGGATCCCGGTGTTCAGGCCCTGCCCGCCGGTCGGCGGGTGGACGTGCGCCGCGTCGCCGGCCAGGAACACGCGGCCCTCGCGGAAGCGGGCCGCCAGGCGGACGTTCGGCCGCCAGACCGTCGACCAGGCCAGGCCGGTGAGCTTGACCGTGCCGGCACTGAGCACGTCGAGCCGGGCCTGGACCGCGGGCAACGCCGTCTCGACGTCGGTCTCGCCGTCGCCGAGGGAGGCGGCGAACTGGAAGTGCGGTGTCCCCGGCAGCGGGCTGAACATCATGCCGCGCATCGGCTCGTCCGGCGTCGCGAACCAGTGGCCGTGGTCCCGGTCCAGCCCCTCGGCCACGACGTCGCCGAGCAGCATCCGGATCGACTCGTCGGTCGTGCCCTCGAACGGGATCCCCAGCGCCTTGCGCACGAAGCTCTTGCCGCCGTCGGCGCCGACCAGGTACGCCGCGCGGACGGTCTCGCCCGTGCTCAGCGTCGCCGTGACGCCGTCGGCGTCCTGCTCGAACCCGGTCAGCGCGGTGGCCAGTTCGACGCGCACGCCGAACTCGGCCAGCCGGTCACGCAGGATGCCTTCGGTCTGCGACTGGCCGAGGAACCAGCCCGTCGGGTACGGCCGGTCCGGAGACGGGTCGACGACGTCGAACATCATCCGTTCGCCGACCACCTCGCCGCCCAGGTGGATCCGCATCGGCACCGGGGCCATGCCCGCGGCCAGCACCGCGTCGAGCACGCCCAGGTCTTCGAACACCTCCAGCGTGCGCGGCTGCATCCCGTCGCCGCGCGAGCCGACGAAGTACTCCTCGGCCTTGTCGATGATCCGCACGGCGACGTCGCGCCGCGCCAGCTCGATGGCCAGCGTCAGCCCGGTCGGTCCGGCGCCGGCGATCAGCACCCGAGTGTCCATGTCGTCCTCCCAGTGAATTAGTATTCAGTGAATCTGGATTCAGCATGGCGGTGCTAGCGTCCCGTGTCAAGGGAGGTGGCGATGACGGCGACGAGCCGCAGGGAGAAGGCCGCGGAGACCGAGGTGGCGCTCAAGGCCGCGGCCAAGCGCGTCTTCGCCAGGAAGGGCTACCTGAACACCAAGATCACCGACATCACCGCCGAGGCGGGCCGGGCCGCGGGGTCGTTCTACAACCACTTCGCGGGCAAGGAAGAGCTCCTGGAAGCCCTCATGGCCGACATCGCGGCGTCGGGAGACGAGAGCGCCGACAGCGAAGACCACCTGGCCGACTTCAGCGACCCCGCCGCCGTGCGCTGGCACGTCAAGCAGTACTGGACCTTCTACCGGGACAACGCCGCGACCATGCTGGCCCTGCGCCAGGCGGCGATGGTCAGCGAATCGTTCGCGCGCACGGTGGCGGAGTTCGGCGCGTCCCAGGCGGCCGACCTCGACGACCACCTCGCCCACATCACCCGGGCCGGCCTGCGGCTGCCGGCCGGACCCGAGCACTGCGGCATGCTGATCTACCAGCTCGTCGACTCGTTCGCGGCGACCTGGCTGCACGGCCCGGCCCCGGAGCGGAACGTGCCGACCGACGAAGAGGCCGTCGAGATGCTCACGCGGTTCGTCTACCGCGGCCTCACCGGCCGCGATTATTGATCTTCCCGCCGCGATCTTCCTTTTCCGCACCCTCCGGCACAACGGAGGATGACCGATCCCCCGCGGTCAGGACAATGGGAGAGCATTCGACTCGAACAATTTCCTGATTCGATGGGAGCCGCGGCATGAACGCACTCGGCGCAAACCCGGAAATCGTCAAGTTCATCTACTGGGACAACCTGACCTACTGCCCTCCGGGATCCCGTGCGCCGGAGGAGTGGAGCCCCGCGCTCGCGGCCCGGCTCTACGAGAGCTACCTCGACCACTGCGTCGAAGCGGAGGGGCTCGGGTACGCCGCGGTCAGCATGCCGGAGCACTTCGGCCCGTCGTCGCCGTGCCCGCACCCGAACATCATGATGGCCGCGCTCGCCGCCAGGACCAGCCGGGCCCGGATCATCTCCGGGGTCAACCTTCCCCTGCTCCACCACCCGATGCAGCTCGCCGAGCAGTTCGCCATGATCGACGTGCTGTCGGGCGGCCGGCTCGAGGTGGGCCTCGGCAGGCACGGCGACCGCGCCGCGCAGGAACACGCGATCGACCTCATCGACGGCACGCTCAACGACCACGACCACCCGGTCGCGCGCGCCGATCTCACCCCGATCGCCGCGTCCTTCACCGAGGGCGTCGAAACCGCGAAGGTGACCGTGTGGCCGCGTCCGGTCCAGCGGCGCGTGCCGCTGTGGGTCGCCGCGACCACCGACGAATCCCTGGCCACCGCGGCCCGCCGCGGCTGGGGTGTGTTCACCGGGCTGAACATCAATCCGTCGGCGGGCGGGATGGCGAAGATCAGCGTCGAAGAAATGCTGCCCCGGTTGCACCGCTATCTGGAAATCGGCCAGGAAAGCGGGCACGACCTGACGATGGCGAACATCGCGGCGAGCTGTTTCACGGTGGTCGCCGACACCGACCGGGAAGCCGCCGGAATCGTGCGCGCCGGGTTCCTCAGCCACATCGAGGCCTCGGCGGGCTACCTTTCGCGGCTGGCCGGCGTGCCCCCGACCGGGGAGAGCCCGCTGGAGGCGCTGGCCAAGCAGGAGGAAACCGGCGTGCGCGCCGTGCTCGAAGCCCCGGCCGAGTCCTACATCGAGAACCCGTTCGCGCTGGTCGGCTCGGTCGAGACGGTCAAGGACAAGCTGGCCGCCCTGCGCTCGGCCGGGTTGTCGCGGTTCATGCTGCTCTGCGGCGGGGTGGGCACGGCCCACGAGCTCGCCTGGGAGTCGGCGACGGCCATGGCCGAAGACGTCGCACCCGCGCTGTTCGCGGCTTCGAAGGCCCGGCCGCTGCGGCTGGCCGGCTGACCCGGGTGTCACCAGGGCACCCACCCTGGTGACGCCCGGCTCTGCCGCTAACGCGCGGTGAGGCGCTCCACGGCGGCGTCGACGCGCTCGTCCGTCGCGGTCAGCGCGACGCGGACGTGCTTGCCGCCCTTCGGGCCGTAGAACGTCCCGGGCGCGACCAGGATCCCGCGGCCGGCCAGCCACCGGACCGTCGCGGCGGCGTCCTCGTCCCTGGTGGCCCAGAGGTAGAGCCCCGCTTCGGAGTGGTCGATGCGGAAGCCGTTGTCCAGCAACGCCTTGCGCAGCACCAGCCGGCGGCGGGCGTAGCGCTCGCGTTGCGCGTGCAGGGCCTCGTCGTCGGCCAGCGCGGCGACCATCGCCTCCTGGACCGGCCGCGGCACGATCATGCCCGCGTGCTTGCGGATCTCCAGCAGCTGCTTGATCAGGCGGGGGTCACCGGTCAGGAACCCGGCGCGGTAGCTGGCGAGGTTCGCCGACTTCGACAGCGAGTGCACCGCGATCAGCCCGTCGGTCCGGCCGTCGCAGACCTCCGGGTGCAGCACCGACCGCGGATCGGCCTCCCAGCCGAGCGCCAGGTAGCACTCGTCGGAGACCACGACGACGTCGCGTTCGCGCGCCCACTCGACGACCTTGCGCAGGTGCTCGACCGGCAGCACCTGGCCGGTCGGGTTGGACGGCGAGTTCAGCCAGATCATCGCCGGCTTCTGCGGGCCGACGGCGACCGTGCTGTCGGCGCGCAGGATCGACGCGCCCGCCAGCAGCACGCCGACCTCGTACGTCGGGTACGCCAGCTCCGGGATGACGACGAGGTCGCCGGGGCCGAAGCCGAGCAGGCGCGGCAGCCAGGCCACGGCCTCCTTGGACCCGATCGTCGGCAGCACCGCGTCCGGCTCGATGCCCTCGACGCCGTGCCGCCGGGAAAGCGCGCCGCGCGCGGCCTCCCGCAGCGCCGGGATGCCGTGGGTGGTCGGGTACCCGGGGATCTCCGACACCGACGCGAGCGCCTCGCGGATGCCCTCCGGGACCGGGTCGACCGGCGTACCGATGGAGAGGTCGACCACCCCGCCGGGATGCGCCTGAGCCGTGGCTTTGACCTCGGCGAGCGAATCCCAGGGGAAGTCGGGCAGCGCGATCCGGTTCATTCGCCCTGCGGGGGCAGCGCCTTGACGAAGGCCGGGTCGTGCGCGGTCTTGCCCACCTTGGACGCGCCGCCGGGCGAGCCCAGCTCGTCGAAGAAGTCGACGTTGGCCTTGGTGTAGTCCGACCAGTTGTCCGGGACGTCGTCCTCGTAGTAGATCGCCTCGACCGGGCACACCGGCTCGCAGGCGCCGCAGTCGACGCACTCGTCCGGGTGGATGTACAGCATCCGCTCGCCCTCGTAGATGCAGTCCACGGGGCATTCGTCGATACACGCCTTGTCGAGCACGTCGACGCAGGGCTCGGCGATCACGTAGGTCACTGCGCACTCCTGCTTATCTCTGCAAAGACAGTCTCTGCAAACAGCCAGTCCGTGCCGACATTACGCGGCATCGGCACCCGTTCGGTTGGTGAGGCAAGCCTTAGCCATACCCGGGGTATGCGGCTCACCTCGGCCGGCGGCGCGGGGGCGGGGTGGCCCGGGCGTCGCCGGTGATGACGAAGCGCGGTTTTGGCGCCTCGCCGGTGTCGCTTTCGGTCTTCTTCTCCCCCACCGCTCGGTTGAACCCTTCGGCGATCTCGTCGACCAGCTTCTCGTTGTGCCGCTCGTCCTTGCGCTGGATGCCCACGGCTCACCTCCTGCCGAAAATCCGCTGCCGCGACTTTCACCGCCTCCGTCACAATCTAGCGGTGAACGCCGCCGAGAAGCTCGAAATCACCTGCAGCAAAGCATGGCCACCGCTGGTGGAGGATCCCTTGGGTGAGTGGCGTCTGCGCTGGGCCGACGGCTTCACCGGGCGCGCCAACAGCGCACTTGCCGTCGGCGACCCAGGTCGGCCGCTCGAGGAGGCCCTGCGCGCGGTGTGTGATTTCGCCCACGATCGGGCGATCGCCCCGATGGTGCAGGTGGTCCGGGACAGCCCGAACGAACGCGCGATCGCCGCGGCCGGCTGGGTGCCGGCCACCGGGCACGGCGCCGGCCACGAGGTCGTGGTGCTCACCGCGCCGCTGACCCCCGCACCCGCCGTCCCGGGCGTCACCGTCGGCGACGAGCCCGCGCCCGGCTGGTGGCCGCTCGCCATGCGGCCCGGCGAGGACTCCCCGGCCGCTCGGCAGGTCCTGTCGGGCGGGAAGGTCGGCTACGGTGCCGCGGTGCTCGACGGCGGCCTCGCCGGGGTCGTCCGCGGCGCGCTGGTCGACGGCTGGCTGCACGTCGGCCGGCTCGAAGTCGCCCCGGCCTTCCGCCGCCGCGGGCTGGCGTCGGCGCTGATGGGCGCGGTGCGGACGTGGGGCGTGGAACACGGGGCGGACCATTCGGTGTTGCAGGTCGCGGAGGGGAATTCGGGCGCGCTCGCGCTCTACGCGGGACTCGGCTACGTCCCGCGCCACAGATACCGGTACTGGGTGCCCGCACCCGGCTCGTGCGAGGATTCGACGTCGTGAAGATCGTGGTAGTGGTCGGCGGAGTGGGCGGGGCCCGCTTCCTGCTGGGTGTCAAGGCAGCGCTGGGCATGGCCCCGGAGGGGGCCTCCGAGTCGGAGCACGAGGTGACGGCGCTGGTCAACACCGGCGACGACGTCTGGATGCACGGGCTGCGGATCTGCCCCGACCTGGACACCTGCATGTACACCCTGGGCGGCGGGATCGACCCCGAACGCGGCTGGGGGCACGCGGGCGAGACCTGGGTGGTCAAGGAGGAGCTGGCCGCCTACGGCGCCGACCCGGACTGGTTCGGGCTCGGCGACAAGGACATCGCCACCCACCTGATCCGGTCGCGGATGCTGCGCGCGGGCTACCCGCTCTCGGCGGTCACCGAGGCCCTGTGCGACCGCTGGCAGCCCGGCGTCCGGCTGCTCCCGATGTCCGACGACCGCGTCGAGACGCACGTCGTGATCGACGACCCGGAGCAGGACGGCCAGCAGAAGGCCATCCACTTCCAGGAGTGGTGGGTGCGCTACCGCGCCGAGCCGAAGGCGCACTCGATCGTCGCGGTCGGGGCCGACGAGGCCAAGCCCGCGCCGGGTGTGCTCGAGGCGATTTCGGGGGCGGACGCCGTGCTCTTCGCGCCGTCGAACCCGGTCGTGTCGGTGGGCACCGTGCTGGGCGTGCCCGGGGTGCGGGACGTGCTGCGCAAGACCTCCGCCGGCGTCGTCGGCGTGTCGCCGATCATCGGCGGCAAGGCGCTGCGCGGGATGGCCGACGCGTGCCTGACCGCGATCGGCGTCGAGACCTCGGCCGAGGCGGTGGGCCGGCACTACGGCTCGCGCAAGGCCGGCGGCGTGCTGGACGGCTGGCTGATCGCGGAAGGCGAGACGGCCGACGTGCCGGGCGTGACCGTCCGCGACGTCCCGCTGCTGATGTCCGATGTGGACGCGACCGCGGCGATGGCCCGCGCTGCCCTGGAACTGGCTGGAGCCCCCGTTGACTGACACCGGTGACCACGCTTCCCCCAAGCTGGAGATCCTGCCCGTCGCCGGGCTGCCGGAGTTCCGCCCTGGCGACGACCTGACCGGCGCGATCGTGACCGCCGCGCCCTGGCTGCGCTCCGGTGACGTCCTGGTCGTGACCAGCAAGATCGTCTCGAAGGCCGAAGGCAGGCTCGTGCGCGTGCCGTCGGACCCGGAGGCCCGCGACGCCGAGCGCCGGAAGCTGGTCGAGCAGGAGGCCGTGCGGATCGTCGCGCGGATCGCGCGGACCGTGATCACCCAGAACCACCTGGGGATCGTGCAGGCCGCGTCCGGCATCGACGCGTCCAATGTGGCCGGTGACGAGGTGGCGCTGCTGCCCGCCGACCCGGACGCTTCGGCGCTGGCGCTGCGCAACGGGCTGCGGGAGCGCCTCGGCGTCGAGGTCGCCGTCGTCGTCACCGACACGATGGGCCGGGCCTGGCGGGTCGGGCAGACCGACGCCGCGATCGGGTCGTCCGGGCTGCGGGTGCTGCACGCCTACCGCGGGCAGGTCGACGGGCAGGGCAACGAGCTGGCCGTCACCGAGGTCGCCGTCGCCGACGAGCTCGCCGCGGCCGCCGACCTGGTCAAGGGCAAGCTCGGCGGGACGCCGGTCGCGGTGGTCCGCGGGCTTTCGATCGAGGACGACGGCTCGTCGGCGCGGGACCTGATCCGCCCGCTGGAGGAGGACCTCTTCCGGCTGGGCGCCAACGAGGCCGTCGCGCAGGGCCGCCGGGAAGCCGTCCCGGCCCGCCGTTCGGTGCGGCAGTTCGCGGACGAGCCGGTCTCCCCCACGTCGATCCGGCGGGCGGTGGGCTCGGCGCTGACCGCTCCCGCGCCGCACCACACGCACCCCGTGCGGTTCGTCTGGCTGCGCGACTCCGGCGTCCGGAAGAAGCTGCTCGACGCGATGCGCGAGTCGTGGCAGGCCGACCTGACCGGCGACGGGTTCACGCCGGAGCAGATCGCGAAGCGGCTCAGCCGGGGCGACATCCTGTACCGGGCGCCGGAGGTCATCATCCCGTTCCTGGTGCCGGACGGCGCGCACACCTACCGCGACGACCGCCGCAACGACTGCGAGAAGACGATGTTCACCGTGGCGGGCGGGGCCGCGGTGCAGGGCCTGCTGGTCGCGCTGGCGGCCGAGGGCCTCGGCTCGTGCTGGATCGGCTCGACGATCTTCGCCGCGGACGTCGTCCGCGAAGTCCTCGGCCTGGACGAGCGCTGGCAGCCGTTGGGTTCGGTCGCCATCGGCGTGCCGCTGTCCGAGCCGGCCCCGCGCGGACCGGCACTGGCCGGGGAAGGACTGCTGGAGCTGTGAGCCTGCACGCGGACGCCGTCACGACGCTTTCGGCGTGGCGGCCTGCCTCGGCGGCCCAGGAGTCGCTGCGGCAGGCGTTCCTCGGGTTCCTGGCCGCTCGTGAGGATTCCTGCCGGCGCTCCTGCGCGGCCGGGCACCTGACGGCGTCGGCGGTGGTGCTGGACCACACCGGCACGCAGGTGCTGCTGACCCTGCACCCGCGGGTCGGGCGCTGGCTGCAGCTCGGCGGCCACTGCGAGCCGTCGGACGCGTCGCTGGCCGGCGCGGCGCTGCGGGAGGCCACCGAGGAGTCCGGGATGGCCGGGCTGCGGATCTCGCCCGAGCCGGTGCACCTGGACGTCCACCCGATCACCTGCTCGCTGGGCGTGCCGACCCGGCACTTCGACGTCCGGTTCGCGGTGCACGCGCCCCCGGGCGCTTCGCCGGTGCGCAGCGACGAGTCCGACGACCTGCGGTGGTGGCCGGCGGACGCGCTGCCCGCGGGCTCGGAAGATCTCGCCGATCTGGTGAAAGCGGCCGTTCCTGTCGGTGCCGGGGGATAACCTGGTCCGCGGACAGGGAGGGACCACATGGCCACACAGTTCCCGGAGCGGGTGCACTACCACTCCGGCGGCGGCGGGGACACCGGCGTGTTCGGGTACATCGTGCTCGGGCTGATCGTCCTGGGCATCATCGTGTTCGTCATCGCGGTGATCGTCCGGGTGTCGAAGATGCGCCGCGAAGAAGCGATGAAGAACGGCGGGCAGTTCCCGCCGAACCCGAACTTCCCGCCGCAGCAGGGTTTTGCCGCGCCACCGTCGCAGGGTTTCCCGCAGCCGGGCTTCCCGGCGCCGGCCGGTTCGCCGCCGCCGTCGCAAGGTTTCGCGCAACCGGGCTTCGCGCCGGGCTACCCGCCGCCTTCGCCGCAGCAGGGGTTCCCGCAGCAGCCGGGGTACCCGCCGGCGCCGCAGCAGTACGCGCCGCAGGGGCCGTCGTTCCCGCCGCAGCAGCAGCTGCCGGGGCCGGGAGCGGGTCCGCAGAGCTGGTGATCGTCCCCTTCGACAGCAGTTCGCCGGTCCCGCCGTTCGAGCAGGTCCGGTCCGGGCTCGCGGCGCGGATCAACGACCGCAGCCTGGCCGTGGGCGCGAAGCTGCCCACGGTCCGGCAGCTCGCGGCCGACCTGGGCATCGCCCCGAACACGGTGGCGAGGGCGTACCGCGAGCTGGAGGAAGCGGGCCTGATCGAGACCCGGGGCCGTGCGGGCAGCTTCGTCGCGGCGGCGGGCGACCAGAACCGCCGCCGGGCCCAGCAGGCGGCGGCGGAGTACGCGAAGACGACCCGTAAGCTCGGCCTCGACGACGCCGAAGCGCTGTCGATCGTCCGCGCCGCACTCGACGAGGGGAACAGCTGATGGTGAGCGTGCTGATGCTGCTGATCATCGTGGCGGTGCTCGCCGGCGTCGGGGTGACGGTGCTGCTCATCGTGAACTCGAACAAGCCGAAGCAGCCGCCGTACCCGCCGCCGTACCCGGGGTACCAGCAGCCGGGATACCCGCCGCAGCAAGGGTTCCCGGGCCAGCAGCCGCCGGGATACCCGCCCCAGCAGGGTTTTGGCGGGCCGCAGCCGGGTTATCCGGGGCAGCAACCACCCGGTTTCCCGGGCCAGCAGCCGCCGTACCCGCCCCCGCCCCCGCCCCCGCCGGGCGGCTATCCGCCGCAGCAGTAGCCGAAGTCCGTGGATGCCGCGCATTCACGGACTTCTTTCACATAGCGCGGTAGTCGCGCAGCTCGATCCGCGGCCCGAACCGCGGCCGCGTGTGGCCCGCCGCCTCCAGGTACCGCACCGCCCGTTGCCGCTGCGGTGCGTACGGTGCCAGCACCTCGGCCATCCCCGCGTCGTCGAGCTTCGTGCCCAGCACCGCGTTCCCCACCATCGACGGGATGTTGTAGTCCCCGAAGCTCACCGCGTCCGGGTCGCCCCAGGCGCGCTGGGCCACCTCCGCCGCCGTCCAGACCCCGATGCCCGGGACCTGGCGCAGCCAGTGCCGCCCCTCGAGGCCGCCCAGCTCGACCGCGCGCTCCAGGTGCGGGGCGATCGCGGCCGCGTTCACCAGTGCCGTCCGGCGCTTGATGTCCACGCCCGCGCGGTGCCAGTGCCAGTCCGGCAGCGCCCTCAGCACCGACGGCGCCGGTGGCACGCGCAGCCGCTCCGGCGCCGGGCCGGGCGGGCGGGCGCCGAACCGGCGGCACAGCTCGGCCCACGACCGGATCGCCTCCTTGCCCGCCACCTTCTGCTCCAGCACGGCGAGCACCAGCCAGTCCCACACCACCCCGGTCGCCCCCAGCCGCAGGCCCGGGTTCGCCCGGCGGGCGCGCGCGACGACATCGTGGTGCGCGACGAACCCCGAATCGTCGTCGTTCGCCCCCAGCAGCGCCGGCACCCCGCTCAAGAGCCGGTCCTTCGCCGGGCCCCAGGCCGCGGCCTCGATCCGGCCGTCCGGCAGCCGGCGCAGCGCCAGCGTGCCCGGGCCGTCGGGCGTGTTGGACGCCAGCCAGGTGATGCCGCGCTCGTCGGTGAGGATGTTCAGCGACCCGCGGCCGCGCTTCAGCGGACCCAGGACCCGGCCCAGGTCGACTTCGAACGCCGGACGCCAGAACATCGGACCTACGCGTCGCTCGAGAAGCGGACGGACCCGTCGGGCAGCACGACGTCCGGCCAGACACGGGCGCCGTCCAGGAGCTCGCAGCCAGCCCCGACGGACACGCCGTCGCCCAGCACCACACCGCGCAGCACCGCGCCGGCGCCGACGCGGGCGCCGTGCCCGAGCACCGAGCGCTCGACGATCGCGCCCTCGGACACGGCCGCGCCGTCGAACAGCACCGAGCCGTCGATCTTCGCGCCGGAGCCGACCACGGCCGCGACGCCGATCGTCGAACCGCCGCTCAGCTGGGCGTCCTCGGCCACCGAAGCGCCGTCGAGGACCAGGAAGTCACCGGGGCGGCCGGGCAGCGCCGACGTCGGCGCCAGGCCGCGCACGAGGTCGGCCGAGCCGCGCACGAACGCTTCCGGCGTGCCGACGTCGAGCCAGTAGGAGGCGTCGACGAACCCCTGGATGTGCGCGCCCTGCTCCAGCAGCTGCGGGAACGTCTCGCGCTCGACCGACACCCGCCGCCCGGCCGGGATGGCCTCGATCACCGGGCGGCGGAAGACGTAGCAGCCGGCGTTGATCTGGTCGGTGGGCGGGTTCGGCGTCTTCTCGAGGAACGCCTGGACGCGGCCGGTCTCGTCGGTCGGCACCGACCCGAACCGGCTCGGGTCCGGCACGCGCTGCAGGTGCAGGGTGACGTCGGCCCCGGATTCGCGGTGGACGCGCAGCTGCTCGCCGAGGTCCGAGCCGGAGATGATGTCGCCGTTGAAGACGATCACGTGGTCGGCGCGCAGTTTGCCGTGGACGTTCCGGATCGCGCCCGCGGTGTCGAGCGGCTCTTCCTCGACGACGTACTCCAGCTCCAGGCCGATGGACTTGCCGTCGCCGAAGTACTCCTCGAACACCTCCGCCCGGTAGCTCGTGCCCAGCACGACGTGCCGGATGCCGGCCTCGCGGATGCGGGAGAACAGGTGGCTCAGGTACGGCGTCCCGGCGGTGGGGAGCATCGGCTTCGGCGCCGACAGCGTCAACGGCCTCAGGCGCGTGCCCTTGCCGCCGACCAGCACGACGGCGTCGACAGCGTCGGTTTGGACCTCGGACGTCACGGAAATCTCCTCTTTTATCACGCACCGCTGAGCGACAAGCCGCGGGAAACCCTGACGGAGGTAGCCCGGAGGGCCTACCCTAGACAGGAAACAGGCGGGCCTTTCCCCAGAGGGCCCCGGGTCAGTCGGGAGGCCGAGGGGATGGACCCCCGCGATCGGGCGGACGCCCTGCTCGCACGAGCCCAGGCGCGCGGTGTGTTCGTCGTGACACCCGACAGCGCGACGTCACCGATGGACTCCGCGAACACCCAGCAGATCCCGCGGGCCCAGATCGACGGGCTCGACCGCAGCCGCGACCCCGACACGACCACGCAGCTGCCGGCGTCGCTGATCGAGGAGAACGACCACCCGCTGGCCGGCTCGGCGCCGACGCGGCGGATGGAGGTCCAGGGCGGCCGCCGCCCGCAGCCGACGACCCCGCTGAGCACGCCGTCGCCGACCACGCCGATGCCCACGCCGCTGGCCCGCCGGCCCCAGGCCGAGCAGATCACGAGCCCGCTGAAGGAGCCCGACCCGGAGGACACCGGCCTGGTGCCGACGGTGACGCAGAACATCGGCAAGTCCGACCTTTCGCGCCGGCTCGACGGGATCTAGCGGGTTTCCAGCTTCAGCCGCAGCGCGAGGCCGAGCTTCACGGCGGCCAGCACCGGCTTCCAGGCGAGCCCCGGGTGCCGGTCGGCGAGGTAGCGGTAGGCGCTGGCGTGGTGGGCGGCGAGCATCTTCTTCGACGCCTGCGAAGTCGAGTGCCCGCCGAGGTGCATGACGCCGGCGGAGGGCACGTAGACGTTCAGCCAGCCGGCCCTGCCGAGCCGGTCGCCGAGGTCGACGTCCTCGAAGTACATGAAGTACCGCGAGTCGAAGCCGCCGACCGATTCGAAGGCTTCCCTGCGCAGCAGCAGGCACGAGCCGGACAGCCACCCGGCGACGCGCTCGACGGGCGTGCCGGTCTCCTGCCGGTACTGCCGGGTCCACGGGTTCCCGGGCCAGACCTTGCCGAGTGCGGCGTGCCCGATGCCGCGGCCGAAGGAGGGCAGCAGCCGGGCGGAGGGGTAGACGGTCCCGTCGAGCTCGTGGATCAGCGGCCCGAAGGCACCCCCGCGAGGCCACCGCTTGGTGGCCTCGAGCAGCCCGTCGAGCGACCCGGGCTCCCATTCGAGGTCGGGGTTGGCGATGACGATCCAGCCGAACCGGTCGTCGAGCTCGGCGACCCCGCGGTTGCACCCGGTCCCGTAGCCGACGTTCTCGCCGATGCTGAGCAGGTGCACGTTCGCGCGCTTCGCGGCCTTCTCGGGAGCACCGTCGGTGGAGACGGTGTCGGCCACGACCACCTGGACCGGCCGCTCGGTGGCCTTCTCGAGGGTGTCGAGGAAGCGCTCGAGGGTGTCGCCGGAGAAGTACGTCACGGTCACGACGCCGAGTTCGTCGCCGTAGCGGGATGCCTCAGTCACCCGGCCATTGTCCACTCGTCACCCAGCGCAACCCCGCCACCCCGCAGCCCGTGACGGAGGGGCCGGCACGCGTGATCAGGAAGCCGGCACGCGTGATCGAAGGGTCGACACGCCGCGCGAGGCCGCCGCCGCCGTGTCGACCCTTCAATCACCGGTGTCGACCTTCCAATCACGCGTGTCGACCCTCGGATCACGGTCAGCGGGTGCGGAGGTGGCGGGACCAGGCCTTGGCGTACGCCTCGCGGTGCCGTTCCGCGGTCGTGGCCCACGAGAACTCCTTCGCGCGCTGCTGCGCCGCCGTGGCCAGCTCGGCCCGGCGGCTCGGGTCCGCCAGCAGCTCGCCCAACGCCGCCGCCACGTCGCCCGCCCCGACGCCGCAGTACGCCACCGCGTCGCCGCCCACCTCCGGCAGTGACAGCCGGCGGGTGGTCAGGACGCACGCGCCGCAGGCCATCGCCTCCAGGACCGGCAGCCCGAACCCCTCGCCCAGCGACGGGTACGCCACCAGCTCCGCCCCGCCCAGGAAGCCCGCCAGCGTGTCGAACGGCAGGTAGCCCGCCCGGATCACGCGCAGCCGGTGCGGGACCGCGTCCAGCGCCCGCTCCACCTGGGTGTCCCAGCCCGGCTGGCCGGCCAGCACCAACGCCGGCGCGTCCGGGCGGCCGGCGACCGCCCTGGCGAACCCGCGGATCAGCGCGGGCACGTTCTTCCGCGGCTCCAGCGCCCCGAGGAAGGCCACGTACGGCGTCCGCCCCAGGCCGACGGCCGCGCGTGCCGCCGCGACCTCCGCGGGGGACGGCGGGTGGAAGCGCTCGCTGTCGACGCCGTGGTGAATCACTTCCAGCGAAGCGTGCCGGACCGGGCCGACGCGGGCCAGCTCGGTGGCCGTCGCCGCCGAAGGCACCACGCAGAGCGTCGCGCGGCGCAACGCCGTCGCCGTCCACGCGCGGAAGAAGCGGGCCTTCACCGACGAGTGCAGCACGGCGTCGGTGAAGAAGGTCGCGTCGTGCAGCGTGACCACCGAGGCGGCCGACGTCGCGAGCGGCATCGTGTAGTGCGGCGAGTGGACGACGTCCGCGCCGAGGCGGCGCGTCAGCCGCGGCAGCGTCGCCTGTTCCCAGGTCAGCCGGGCCGTGCGGGTGGTCGTGGCCGGCGAAGCGGGCACGACCCGCGAGCGCGGCGCCAGCTGGTCGTAGAGCCGCAGGTCACGCGGCTGGCAGACGACCGTGATGCGCGCCCCGTCCGCGTCGAGGGCCGCGACGAGCGAATCCACGTACCGGCCGACACCGCCGCGGTCCGCGGGGACCGCGGTCGCGTCGATCAGCACGCGGGGGTCGTCGCTCACCCCTGCAGCGTACGGCGGCACCCCCGCGCGTTGGTGAGGAACTGGCAAACCGGGCAGGCGAGCGCTCAGTCGTGCGCGCGGCGGTGGATCGCCCACACGGCCTCGGCCGCGCGGCGCCACGTGAAGTTCCGGGCCCGCTCCCGCCCCGCCCGGCTCAGCTCCGCCGCCCTCGACGGCGACCCGAGCACCTCCCGCAGCGCGGCCGCCAGGGCCGCGGCGTCCCCGCGGGGCACCATGAGACCGGCCCCGTCGGCCACCTCGGCCAGCGCCGGGACGTCGGTGTGCACCACCGGGATCCCGGCCGCCATCGCCTCCAGCAGGCCCAGCCCGAACCCCTCGGCGAGGCTCGGCACGGCCAGCACGTCGGCGTGGCGCAGGACGGTCGCCAGCTCGGCGTCGGTCACCTTCCCCAGCACCCGCAGCCGCTCGGCGGGCAGGCCGCGCTCGGCCGCCAGCGCCACCGGGTCGATGCCGCCCCAGCCCGGCTGGCCGGCCAGCACGAGCACCGTGCCCTCCAGCGCCGCGACCGCGTCGACCAGCACGTCGATGCCCTTGCGCGGCTCGATCGTGCCGACGGCCAGCACGTACCGCGCCGGCAGCTCCAGGTCCGCGTCGCCGGTGGGCACCCGCACGCCGTGCGGCACCACGCGCACCGGGACGTCGACGTCGATCAGCACCGCCAGCTCGTCGGCGACCGCCCGGGTCGGCACGACCAGCCCGGACGCCCGCCGCGCGGCCCGCGCGATCATCGACCGGTGCCAGCTGACCCCGCGCGCGGTGAGCGTCTCCGGGTGGGTCCACGGCACGGTGTCGTGCACGGTCACGCTCAGCGACTTCCCGGCCGGGGCGCGCGGCGGCGCGAACGGCGTCGGCGCGTGCACCGCGTCACCGCCCGGCCACCAGCGCAGGCCCAGCTGCCACGCGGCGACCAGCGCCCGCGGCGGGATGCGCAGCACCCGCGGCCCCTCGACGCCGTCCAGCCGGGCCGGGCCGACGTCGGCGTGCCGCGCGACCACGCTGGACACCGTCCAGCCCGGCGGCGCGGTCTTCGCCAGCGCGGGGAGCAGCTCGGCCGTGTAGCGCCCGGTGCCACCGGGCACGGGCGCGAGGAGCTGCTCGGCGAGCACGACCAGTTCGGGCACGCGGCTATTGTGCGGGACGTGACCGCGAATCCCGCCACCACGGTGGTAGTCGTGACCTGGCGGGGTGCCGGGCACATCACGGCCTGCCTCGACGCGCTCGCCGCGCAGACGCGTCCACATCGGACGCTCGTGATCGACAACGCCTCCGGCGACGGCACCGCGGCCCTGCTCGCGGCCCACCCGTCGCACCCGCAAGTGCTCCGGCTGCCGCGCAACACCGGCTACGCGGGCGCGCTCGCCGTCGCGCTCGAAAAGGTCCAGACCCCGCTGATGGCCTGGCTGAACGACGACGCCGAGCCCGCGCCGGACTGGCTCGCGACGCTGGAGGACACCCTCGAGAAGGCGCCGGCGGCCGCCGCGGCGACGTCGCTGCTCGTGCGCCCGGACGGCACCACGCAGTCCGCCGGCGTCCGGCTGACCGCCGACGGCCACGGCGCCGACGTCACCGAGCCGGCCGACGAGGTGTTCGGCTTCTGCGGTGGCGCGGCCCTGCTGCGCACCGAAGCGCTGAGGGGCGTGCACGGCGTCCCGGCCGGATTCTTCTGTTATTACGAGGACACCGACACAGCGTGGCGGCTGCGGCTGGCCGGGTGGGACGTCGTCACGGCGCCGGACGCCCGGGTCCGGCACGCCCACGGCGTCAGCAGCGGGCTGGGCTCGCCGGAGTTCCACCGCTGGAACGAGCGCAACCGGCTGCTCATGCTGCTGCGCTGCGCACCCGGCGGCGTCGCGGTGAACCAGCTGCTCCGGTTCGCCGTGTTGACAGCGGTGCTGCCGCTCCGGCCACGACGGCCGTCGGCGGCGAACTTCCGGTTCGGCCTGCGCTGCCGGGTGCTGGCCGAGGTCGTCCTGCGGTCACCTGCGACGTTGCGGGAACGCCGCAAGATCACCCGCCGCGCGGCGCTCGGCCGAGGCGCGGTCTGGGAAGCATGGGCAGGCCTTTAAGCTTGCGCCAGGATCGACGACGAGGAGCTGGCTTTGGCGCAGGGGGATCCGCAACCGCTCGTCTCGGTGATCGTGGTGAACTACCACGGCGCCGACGACACGATCACCTGCCTGCGCGCGCTCGCCGAGCACGACTACCCCGAGCTCGAGCTGATCTGCGTCGACAACTCGTCCTCCGGAGACGAAGCCGCGCGCATCCGCGAAGCCGTCCCGCAGGCCCAGGTCGTCGAAGCGGGCCGCAACACCGGCTTCGCTGGCGGCTGCAACCTCGGCGCGAAGCACGCGAAGGGCACCGTCCTCGCCTTCCTCAACAACGACGCCCGCCCGGCGCCCGGCTGGGTCTCCGCCGCGGTCGCCGAGCTGCGCGCCCAGCCCGGCGTCGCCGCCGTGGCGAGCAAGGTCCTCGACTGGGACGGCACCGGCACCGACTTCGTCGACGGCGGCCTCACCTGGTTCGGCATGGGCTACAAGCGCCACGCCGGTTCGCCGCTGGCCGACGTCCCGGCGGCCGAGCACGAGGTCGCCAAGGACGTCCTGTTCGGCACCGGCTCGGCGATGTTCGTCCGGGCCGGCGTGTTCGCCGAGCTCGGCGGCTTCGACGAGCGGTTCTTCATGTTCTACGAGGACGTCGACCTCGGCTGGCGGCTCAACCTGCGCGGCTGGCGCGTCCGGTACGTCCCCGGGTCGGTGGCCCACCACCGCCACCACGGCACGATGAACGCCGTCGACGCACCGGAGACGGGCCGCGAGACCTTCCTCCTCGAGCGCAACGCCCTGGCCGCGCTCTACAAGAACCTCTCCGACGAGACGCTCGCCCGCGCGCTGCCCGCGGCGCTCGCGCTGGCCGTGCGCCGGGCCACCGCCCGCGGCGAGCTGGACGCCACCCAGCTGGACCTCGAGCGCGGCGGTGCTCCGTCAGGCCCGATCGAATCCGGCGAAGTCGCCGTCCCCCGCACCACGCTCGCCGGGCTGCTGGCCATCGACCAGTTCGTCGAACAGCTGCCCTCGCTGGCCGAGTCGCGCGCGGTCGAGCAGGCGGCCCGCGTCCGCACCGACGCCGACCTGCTTCCCCTGCTGCGCAAGGCGTTGGAGCCCGCCTACCCGCTGCCGCGCTACCTGGCCGCGCACGACATCCTGGTCGAGGCGTTCGGCATCGAAAAGGCCTTCGGGCAGCGCCGGAAGATCCTGGTGATCACCGGCGACGCGCTCACCGAGCGGATGGCGGGCCCGGCGATCCGCGCCTGGAACATCGCCCTCGCGCTGGCGGCCGAGCACGACGTCCACCTCGTCACCACCAACCCGCTCGCCACCCCGCCGCCGGCCCCGTTCCGGGTCAGCGCGGGCAAGCACCGCGAGCTGGACGCGCCGATCGCCTGGGCCGACGTCGTGGTCCTCCAGGGGCACGTGCTGGAGCTGGCGCCGTCGCTGAAGAAGCAGCACAGCGGCAAGATCGTCGTCGCCGACCTGTACGACCCGATGCACCTGGAGCTGCTGGAGCAGGGCAAGGGCGTCGCGGACGACCAGCGCGCGGCCGACCTCGCCGGCGTCACCCGCGTCCTCGACGCCCAGCTCGAACGCGGCGACTTCTTCCTCTGCGCGTCCGAGCGGCAGCGGCACTTCTGGCTCGGCCACCTCGCCGCGCTGGGCCGGCTTTCGCCGCGCCTGTACGACGCCGACCCGACGACGCAGTCGCTGCTCGCGGTCGTCCCCTTCGGCCTGCCGCCGGAAGCGCCGGTGCGCACCGGGCCGGGACTGCGCTCGTCACTCGGCATCGGCGGCACCGACCACGTCGTGCTGTGGGCCGGCGGGGTGTACAGCTGGTTCGACCCGCTCACGCTGGTCCGCGCGATCGACAGGCTGCGCCGCCGCCGCGGCGACGTCCGGCTGGTGTTCCTCGGCATGAAGCACCCGAACCCCGAGGTCGCCGAGATGGACATCGGCACGCGCACGATCCGGCTGGCGGATTCGCTGGGGCTGACCGGCAAGCACGTCTACTTCAACGAGCAGTGGGTGCCCTACCACGAGCGCCAGAACTGGCTGCTCGACGCGAACTGCGGCGTCACCACGCACTACGAGCACGTCGAGACGACCTTCGCGTTCCGCACCCGCGTGCTGGACTACCTGTGGGCGGGCCTGCCGATCGTCACCACCGACGGCGACAGTTTCGCCGACCTGGTCCGGGCGGAGCGGCTGGGCGTCGTCGTCCCGGCCGAGGACGACGACGCACTGGCGGAGGCGCTCGAAAAGGCGTTGTACGACGAGGAGTTCGCCGCGGGCTGCGTCGAGCGGCTCGCCGTCGTCGCGCAGCGGTTCGCGTGGCCCGAGGCGCTGAAGCCGCTGGTGCAGTTCTGCCGCGACCCGCGCCCGGCGGCCGACCGGCTGCCCGGCTCGGCGGACCTGGTGACCACGCCGCCGGTGCGCGGCCGGGCCGTGCTGCGGCGGGACGTCGACCTGATCCGCGAATACCTGGACGCGGGCGGGCCGGCCGAGCTGGCGCGGCGCGTGGGCGGCCGGGTGCTCAAGGTCGCGAAGCAACGGCTCCGCCGTGGCTAGGTCCCTGAGCGTTCTCCTCGACGGAACTCCGCTGCTCGGCGCCCGCACCGGGATCGGCCGCTACACGGCCGCGCTGAGCGAAGAACTGGTGTCGATCCCGGAGGTCGACACGCGCGCGGTGGCGTTCACGCTGCGCGGCTGGCGGCGGCTGCGGCACGTGCTGCCCTACGGCGCGCGGGCCCGCGGGATGCCGGTGGCGGCGCGGCTGCTGCGGATGGCGTGGCTGCGTTCGGACTTCCCGCCGGTGGAGCTGTTCGCCGGTCCGACGGACGTCGTCCACGGCACGAACTTCGTGCTGCCGGGCCGCTTCCGCGCGGCCGGCGTGGTGACGATCCACGACCTGGCCTTTTTGGACAACCCGGACGAGCTCGCCCCGAGCGACCGCGACCTGCCGGAGCTGGTCCGCCGCGGCGCCCGCCGCGCGAACGTCATCTGCACCCCGACGGCGGCGGTGGCGGACGCGGTGGCCGAGCGCCTCGACGTCTCCCGCGAGAAGATCGTGGTGACACCGCTGGGCGTCAACCCGGCGTGGTTCACCGCGCGCCCGCCGGACGACGAGCGCCGGGCGCGGCTCGGGCTGCCTGCCCGGTACCTGTTGTTCGCCGGGGCCGCGGGCCCGCGGAAGGGCCTGAACTGGCTGACCAGGGCGCACGACTCGGCGCCGGACCTCCCGGACCTGGTGTTCGCGGGCCCGGGCCCGTTCCCCCGCGGCGACCGGCGGTTCCAGACCGGCTATCTGTCCGATGTGGACCTGCGCACGGTGGTGGCCGGGGCGTCGGCGCTGGTGCTGCCCTCCCGTGACGAGGGCTTCGGGCTGCCGGTGCTGGAGGCGATGGCCTCGGACGTCCCGGTGGTCTGCACGGACATCCCGGCGTTGCGCGAGGTGGCGGGCGAGTGCGCGAGCCTGGTCCCGTACGGCGATGTGGACGGCCTGGCGGAAGCCCTGCGGACGGCGGTGACGGACCCGCACGCGGTGGCCACCTCGGCGTCGAGGCGCGCGCACGCGGCGAACTTCACGTGGCGCACGTGCGCGGAGCTGACGGTGGGCGCGTACCGGCTGGCCTCAGGACGTCACTGACCCTCGCTCACTCAGCCGAGAAGTAGGCGTCCAGCGCCTCTTCCCACGACCGCATCGGGGTCAGCCACGCCTCGCGCCACGAAGCCGGGGACAGCACCGAGTACGCCGGACGCGCCGCCGGGCGCGGGAACTCCGCCGTCGTGCACGGCTTGACCCGGGCCGGGTCCGCGCCCAGGTGCCGGAACACCGCGCGCGCGAAGCCGCACCAGCTCACCGCGCCCGCGTTCGTGCAGTGCAGGATCCGCTGCTCCGGCCCGTCACCGGCCGCCACCCGGGAGGCCAGTTCGAGCAGCCCCGCCGCCAGGTCGGCCGTCCACGTGGGACCGCCGACCTGATCGTCCACCACGGACAGCTCCGGGCGGGAAGCCTCCAGCGCCGCCATGGTCTTCACGAAGTTCGACCCCGACTTGCCGTACAGCCAGGACGTCCGCACCACCCACGACGACGCCCCGGACCCGAGCACCGCGTCCTCGCCCGCCGCCTTCGTGCGGCCGTACGCCGACCGGGGGCCCAGCTCGTCCGAAGGCTCGTACGGCCGGGAAGCGTCGCCCGGGAACACGTAGTCCGTCGACACGTGGATCAGCGGGACCCGCCGGGACGCGCAGGCCGCCGCCAGCACCCGCGGCCCGTCGGCGTTCACCGCGAACGCGCGCTCCTCGTCGGTCTCGGCCTGGTCGACCGACGTGTACGCCGCCGCGTTGACGACCACCGGCGACGAGCCCGTCTCGCGGGCCCGCTCGGCCAGCGCTCCCACCGCGGCCAGCACCTGGCCCGTCACCGTCACGTCCAGTTCGGCGGAACCCGGGGCCACGACGTCCACCGAAGGGGACGCCAGCGCGGCGAGATCACGGCCGAGCTGCCCGGAACCCCCGGGCACGAGCACCGTCAGCGGCACGGAAACTTCCCCTACTTCTTCAGCGCGGCCCGCCCGGCCAGCGGTTCCCACCACGCACGGTTGTCCCGGTACCAGGCCACCGTCTCGGCCAGACCGTCCTCGAAGGACACTCGCGGAGCGTACCCCAGCTCACTCCCGATCTTGGTGATGTCCACCGAATACCGGCGGTCGTGGCCCTTGCGGTCCTCGACCGGCTCGACGCTGTCCCAGCCCGCGCCGACCGCCGCCAGCAGCTTCTCCGTCAGCGCCCGGTTCGTCAGCTCGGTGCCGCCGCCGATGTTGTAGATCTCGCCCGGCCGCCCGCCGTCGGCGACCAGCTGGATGCCGTGGCAGTGGTCGTCCACGTGCAGCCAGTCACGGACGTTGAGCCCGTCGCCGTAGAGCGGCACCTTGCCCCCGTCGAGCAGGGTGGTGACGAACAGCGGGATGACCTTTTCCGGGAACTGGTACGGACCGTAGTTGTTGGAACACCGGGTGATGCACACCGGCAGCCCGTGGGTGCGGAAGAACGACCGGGCCACCAGGTCGGACGACGCCTTCGACGCCGAGTACGGCGAGTTCGGCTCCAGCAGGTGGTCTTCGGTCCACGAGCCGTGCTCGATCGAGCCGTACACCTCGTCGGTGGACACGTGCACGAACTTGCCGACGCCGGCTTCCAGGGCCGCCTGCAGCAGGTTCTGCGTGCCGAGCACGTTCGTCAGCACGAAGTCGGCGGCGCCGAGGATCGAGCGGTCCACATGGGACTCCGCGGCGAAGTGCACGACGAGGTCCACGCCGGTCATCGCCTCGGCGACCAACGCCGTGTCGCAGATGTCGCCGCGGACGAAGCGCAGCCGCGGGTCGGCGGCGACCGGGGCCAGGTTGGCCTCGTTGCCCGCGTAGGTGAGTTTGTCCAGCACGACCACCTCGGCGTCGCGCAACGTCGGGTAGGCGCCGGTCAGCACCTGCCGGACGTAGTGCGACCCGATGAAGCCGGCACCACCGGTGACCAGGACCCGCATCTTCCCGCCTTTCCCTCGCACCCCGGACGGGGCAATCCGCCCCCAGCCTACGGAGGTCCCACAACACCCTCAGTAGAGTCTTCGGTGGAGACACACTGGTGTCCTGGGGGAAGCACGGGGTCGCAGGGGAGGAAGCGCGTGACCGATCAGGCTGCGCCGGCCATCCCGGCGAACCGGAGGCCACCGACCGGCCACGGTGTCGCCCTCTTCGCCCGCCGCGGCGGCAAGGCCGTGGTCTCCCTGCTGTCGGTGGCCGTGCTGGCCCTGACCTGGTACGGCTGGCACTACATCGGCGACCCGAACACCGGCCTGACCACCACGAACGTCTTCGCCGACACCGAGGCGCACGCGAAGCCGCTCGACGGCGCGGTCGACATCCTCCTGGTCGGCCAGGACAGCCGCACCGACGCCCAGGGCAACCCGCTGCCCCGCGAAGTGCTGGACATGCTGCACGCCGGCGTCTCCGACGGCGAGCTGAACACCGACACGATGATCCTCGTGCACATCCCCCAGAACGGGAAGCAGGCGATCGCCGTCTCGTTCCCCCGCGACTCGTGGGTGGAGCTGGCCGGCGGTTTCGGCAAGCACAAGCTCAACAGCGCGTTCGTCTACGCGTACACCGACACCTACCGGACGTTGCAGCGCCAGGGCATGACCGACCTCAAGGAAGCCGACGCGCAGGCGAAGGTCGCCGGGCGCAAGAACCTCATCGCCACGCTCGAGAAGTTCATCGGCAAGCCGGGCATGATCGACCGCTACGCCGAGGTCAACCTGGCGAGCTTCTACGAGATCACCAAGTCGATCGGCGGCGTCGAGGTCTGTCTCAAGGGCCCGGTCAAGGAGCAGAAGTCCGGCGTCGACCTGCCGGGCGGGCGCCAGACGATCGAAGGCGTGCAGGCGCTCGCGTTCGTCCGCCAGCGCTACGGCCTGCCCAACTACGACCTCGACCGGATCGCCCGCCAGCAGGCGTTCCTCTCCGGCCTGGCCCGCAAGGTGCTCTCCACCGACGTGCTGACCAGCCCCGGGAAGATCGCCGACCTGGTGGCGGCGGTGAAGAAGTCCGTCGTGCTCTCGCAGGGCTGGGACCTCACGGAGTTCGCCGCCCAGATGCGCGGCCTGACCGGCGGCAACATCGAGTTCCACACCATCCCCACCCTGGGCAACGCGAACATCGGCGGCGCCGACGTGCTGCGCGTCGACCAGGCCCAGGTCGCGGCGGAGGTGGCGCGGCTGACTTCGGACGGCAACGATCCGGCGCCGGCTTCGACGCCCGCGCAGCTGCCCGGTGCGACGGCCGTCACGGTCGAGCTGTTCGACGGCTCGGGCTCGCCGTCGCTGGCCGGCCAGACGCACGCGACGCTGCAGGGCCGGGGCTTCACGCTCGCCGCCGACCAGCGGCTGAGCGCCCGCAACACCACCGTCGTCCGGTACAACCCGGCCGACGACACCGCGGTCGGCCTGGTCAAGCAGGTGCTGGGCACCGGGCTGCCGGCCGAGCCGGACCGGGACGTCCCGGCCGGGCACGTGCGCGTGCTGCTGGGCAAGGACTTCCGGAACTCGGCCGCCGGCCCCGGCGGTGCCCCGACGTCGACCGCCGCCAAGCCGCCGGCCACCACGTCCGTTGTGTCCACTCCCGCCGCGCCGCCGATCACCGCGGGCGACGTTCCCTGCGTCAACTAGACTCGGTACGCAGGGTGTTCGGGGGAGGAAAACCAGCGTGGCCGACGACCAGGAAGAACCGGAGACGACCGCCGATTCGGTGACTGAAGGTGACGGCGAGTGGAAGCCGTCGCCGTTCCCGCGAGAGGCGCCCGCGCCGGCGCCGCCGCCGGCGCGGATCCGTAGGGCGGGGCGGGTGACGCGCCGGGTGGCCGTCGGCCTGGTGTCGCTGCTCGCGCTCGGCGGCAGCGGGTACGTCTACGTCACCAAGGACAAGCTGCAGAGCGCGGCCCCGACGACCGACGTGCTCACCCCGCGGGCCGGCGAGCCCGCGCCGCCGCCCGCGGACGACGGCGCGGAGGACATCCTGCTCGTCGGCAGCGACGCGCGCACGGACGCCCAGGGCAACGCGCTGCCGCTCCGGGTGCTGCGGCAGCTGCGCACCGAGGCCAACGACGGCGCGGTGAACACGGACACGATGATCGTGCTGCGGGTCCCCAAGAACGGCGGCAAGCCGTCGGCGGTGTCGATCCCGCGTGACACGTGGACGGCCATCCCGGGCCGCGGCGAGGCGAAGATCAACTCGGCGTACGGCGCCGCGAAGGCGCGGTACGCGGAGCAGGCGCGCAAGCAGGGCGAGCGTGACCAGGCGAAGATCGAACGCGACTCCGACACCGAGGGCCGCCGGGTGCTGGTGCAGGCGGTGCAGGACCTGACGCAGGTGCGGATCGACCACTACGCGGAGATCAACCTGCTGGGCTTCTACCTGCTGACCGAGGCGCTCGGCGGCGTCAAGGTGTGCCTGAACCACGCGACCGAGGACAAGGATTCGGGCGCGAACTTCCGCCGCGGCGAGCAGACGGTCTCGGGTGGTGAAGCGCTGTCTTTCGTCCGGCAGCGCAAGAACCTGCCGCGCGGCGACCTGGACCGGATCGTGCGGCAGCAGGCGTTCCTGTCCTCGGCGCTGCAACAGCTGCTTTCGGCGGGCACGCTGACCAGCCCGGGCATGCTGAACGACCTGATGGACGCGGTGCACCGGTCGTTGACCCTGGACCCGGGCCTCGACCTGCTGCAGTTCGCGCAGCAGGCGAAGGGCATCGCGTCGGGTGACCTGACGTTCGCGACGATCCCGGTGGTGACGGCGAACGGCCGCAGCCAGGACGGGCAGAGCATCGTGCAGGTCGACCTGAACGCGGTCCGCGAGTTCGTGGCGGGCCTGGCCGGGCGGCCGGCCCCGCAGGCGGCGGCGGGCGGCGGCTCGGGCAGCGGCGCCGCCCCCGTCGCGGCACCGCTGCTCCGAGCCTCGCCCGGAGTGCCCTGCGTCAACTGAAGTCGGCGCGGTGCTCCTCCGCCCACTGCCGGAACGTCCGCGGCGCGTGGCCGGTCACCTCGCGGACCACGTCGGTGACCACCGACGGCTCCCGCGTCGTCCGCTCCATCGCGCGCAGGACCTCCGGTGGGACCTCGGGCGGCCAGCCCAGCGCGACCATCCGCTCGGTGGCCTGCTCCGGCGTCAGCTCCTCGACCCGCAGCGGCCGGCCCAGTACGTCCGCCAGCACCGCCACCTGCTCCCGGAAGGTGATCGGCTCCGGGCCGCTCAGCTGCAGCGCCTCCCCCGCGTGCGAGCCGTCCGCCAGGACCTTCGCCGCGACGTCGCCGATGTCCCGTTCGTGGATCGCGCCGATGTGCGAGTCCGGGTACGGCGTGCGGACCACGCCCTCCGCGATGTCCGCGCGCCAGCCCAGCGCGTTCGTCGCGAACGAGCCCGGGTTCAGCAGCGTCTCCGCGAACGGCGCCGCGATCAGCGCCTCCTCCACCACCCGGTGCAGGCGCGCGATGCGGCTCTGCGCCGACGGCGGTTCGAGCGTCGCGCCGGACGACAGCAGCACGACGTGCCGCACCCCGGCCGCCTCGGCGGCCTTCACGAAGCCCTCGATGCCCTGCGGGCGCACGTAGAGGAACACCGCGGACACGCCCTCGAGCGCGGGCTCCAGGGTCGAGGCGTCCTCCAGGTCCGCGCGCACCTTGGCGACCCCGTCCGGCACGTCGAGCTTCGCGGCGTCACGGCTTGCGGCGCGGACGTCCTGACCTGCGGCGACGAGTGCGTCGACCACCGCGCGGCCGACGTGTCCGGTGGCCCCGGTGACGAGAATGGTCACGGCTTCCCCCCGCTTCGCAGATAAGTTTGCTTTCAAAGCAAACGTACTGAGGACGGCGATCCGGTGTCAACCGGCGCGGCCCGCGGTCCGCGCTTTAGCCTTGTCCACATGAGCCTGACCGACGAGCTGCTGCGCCCGCTGCCGGCCGCCCAACCGTTGATCACCCACTACGACGACCAGCTGGGCAGCCGCGTCGAGCTGTCCGTGGCGACCACCGCCAACTGGGCGGCGAAGACGGCCAACTGGCTGACCGAGGAGTTCGACGTCGAGCCGGGCGACGCCGTGGCGGTGCAGCTGCCTGCCCACTGGCAGACCGCCGGCGTGCTGCTCGGGGTGTGGTGGTGCGGGGCGCGCGTGGTCACCGAGGGCGCGGGCGCGCGGCTGGCGTTCGTCGGGCCGGACGACCCGGAGCCGACCGGCGCGGCGGCCACCGCCGTCGTGACGCTGGACCCGATGGGCCGCGGCCTCGCCGAACCGCCGGGCGGCGGGGCGTTCGACTACCTGACCGAAGCACGCCTGGCGGGCGACCAGTACCAGCCGCTCTTCCCCGTTCCCGGCGACACGGCCGCCCTCTTCGGCTCCACTGTGGACGAGGTACTGGCCGAAGCCAGGGCCCGCGCGGCGAAGCTCGGTCTCACCGCGGCCGACCGCGTGCTGTCCACCAGGGACTGGACCGGCCCGGACGGCATCCTCGACGGCTTCCTCGTCCCCCTGGTGGCGGGCGCGCACCTCGTCCACGTCAGCAACGCGGACCCGGCCAAGCTCGCCGCCCGCCGCGAAGCGGAACGCACCACCACCGACCTCCCCGCCTGACGCACTCTGCCGCGGCCGGTCGTGAGTGGGAAAGCGGGTTAGAACCCGCCTTACCCCTCACGAGGGCCGCGGCAGAGTGGGGAACTCAGGCGTTCTGCAGCTCGCCGACGCCGGCATCGCGGCGGGCGCGCTTGCGGCCCCACAACAGGTGGTCGAGCGAGAGCCGGCCGCCGTTGAAGCCGAGGGCGAGCCCGGCGAGCGCCAGCACCAGGACCAGTTCGTAGCCGCCCTGGCCGGTCAGGCCGTTGTCGATGTGCACCGACAGCAGCGCGCCGACCGAGATGACGACGTAGCCGATGCCGACGAGCGGCAGCAGGAAGCCCACGATGAAGGCGATCGAGCCGAGCACCTCGACGGCGATCGCGAAGACCGCGGCGGCGGTGGGCAGCGGGATGCCCGACATCTCGAAGAACTTCGCCGTGCCGGCGATGCCGTTGTCCCACTTCTGGAGCCCGTGCGCGAGGAAGACGACCGCGACGCCGATCCTCCCCAGCAACAGGGCCACGTCCTTGAATCGTCCGAACATCGGTTTCAGCTCCCGGGTAGGTGAAAGTTCAACTGACCCGACCCAAAGTAGGGCACCGGGCACCCTCACCCGAAGCTCCGGAGCGTGATCGACAGGAAACCGACAGGCGCCGTCAGCGCTTGTGCGCCCGGGCCGCACCGAAGCAGTACACGCCGAACGCGGCGAGGCCGAGGGCCACGACGACCAGCAGCACGGTGCCGAAGGGCTGGGCGGAGAGCGTCTTGAGCGCGGCGTCCAGGCCGCCTGCCTTGTTCGGATCGGCCGTGAACCCGGCGATGGCCAGCAGGATCGCGACGATGGCCAGGACCACGCCCTTGGCGAGGTAGCCCGTGGTGCCGATCCAGCCGATCCAGCGCTTGGTCTTGCCCGGCAGCTCCGTCGTGTTGAGGTCCTCGAGGAACTTCTTCTTCGCGCCCTTGACGGCCGCCGCGATGGCGACGCCGAGCACGCCCGCGGCGGCGAGCACGACCAGCGCCGGCCCGGCCGGCAGCTTGAGCAGCTCGGCGGTGAACTCCTGCTGCTTCTGGTTACTGGAACCGCCGCCCCCGCTGCCGGCGGCGATGCGGATGGCGGTGATGCCGAGCAGGATCACCACGACGCCGCGCGCGGCCGCGCCGATCCGCTTGCGCGTCCGCTTGCCGCCGCTGACCCACTCGTACCCGGTGGCGGCCATCAGGAACTGCCAGAGCCCGAACAGGATCAGGCCCACGGCGACGATCCAGAGCAGCACCTGGCCGAAGGCCGTGGAGCCGATCTGCTGCAGGGCACCCTTCTGGTCGGCCTGCTCGCTGTCGCCGAACGCGACCTGCAGGGCGAGGTAGGCGATGACCAGGTGCACGACGCCGTAGCACACCATGCCGACCCGGCCGAGCACTTGCGCGGTGTTGCTCTTCTCGCCTCGTTCGGCGGTGGCCTCTGTCCGGTTCATGCCTGCTGGAGTACCCATGCCCGGCCTTGATCCGCTCGGCCAACCGGCCTAATCACTTGCTGTACCCGGGACGGTCGCGTGCGTACACCGCTCCGGCGCGGTCCTAGGCGGGGCGGCGCCGCACCTCGTCGAGGCCCGCCCAGCCGCCGTTGACCGCGAGCAGCGTCAGCACCTGCTCGGCCTGCTCGGCGAACCGGGTGAGGTCCTCGTGCAGCAGGGCCGCGCGCTCGCCGTCGAGCTGGTCGAAGTCGTCGAACCACAGCGAGATGGCCGATCCGGCCGTGACGGCGAGCCCCTGCGTCAGGCTCAGGAACCCGGGCGACGGCTCGGCGGCGGCCGCGCGGTAGGCCGTCTCGATCTCGTCGCACGCGGCGAGCAGGTCACGCAGCTGGCGGACGGCACCGGCCGGGGTTCCGTCCCAGGCGGCGGTGGGCCAGGCGCGATCGGACAGCTCGAGCCACAGCCGCCAGCCGGCGACCAGCTCGGCTTCGTCGTGGGGCGTCCAGGACGCCGGAACCGGCCAGTACATGCTTCGAGAGTGACACCGGCGGAGCGGAAATCCGCCCCGCCGGTGGGTTATGTCTCATGTGGCGAAACTCAGCTGATGACGGGCGGCACGAAGACGCAGGGCGGCGTCGTGGCGTGCGCGGGGTCGAGCGCGTTGAGCACGAGTCCCTGGGCGACGGGGTCGTAGGTGATGCCCAGGTGATCGGTGAAGTCGAGCCCGCAGACGTTTTGCAGCAGGATGTTCTTCACGTTCGGCGCCGGGGCGAGGAAGGCGCTGCGGTACGGCGTCACGACGTCGTCGTAGCGGGTCTGGACGACGGTGTACTGGATCCCGGGCACGGTTTCCCCGCCGGCGTTGAGGTCGGTGAGGAAGTCCGAGCCGACGGCCTGCTCGTTGCAGGCCTGGCAGACGGTCCCAAGCGCGGCCGGGACACCGGGGATCCTCTCCAGGGTGCTCAGCAGGCCGAACAGGTCGGTGCCGTGGTTGGACGGCGACAGCCCGACGAGCCTGCTGATCTTGTCCGCGCCGCCGAGGTACTTGATCCAGTACCGGATGTTCATCCCGCCCTGCGAGTGCCCGACGACGTCGAGCTTCGCCGCCCCGGTGGCGGCGAGGATCCGGTCCCCGAAGGCGGCAAGCGCTTTCGCGGTGTCGGCGACGGGCCCGACGGTCTGCAGGAAGGCCCCGGGAGCACCGCCGAAGTTCCCGGCGAAGACGCAGTACCCGGCGTCGGCGAGCTTCTTCGAGAGGTTGGCCCAGTTCTCGTAGGCGTTGGCGGTGGTCCCGTTGGAGAGGAGAACGGGGTTGGGGTGCCGCGCGCCGGGCTTGCAGTTCCAGTCGTTCGCCCCCGGCGGCGCGATGGTCGGCGCACCGAGTGAGTAGAGCGCCGCGGTGAGGATGGTGGGCTGCACGGGCCCGGTCGGTTCCGTTTCCGCGGCCTGAGCGGCCCCCGCTCCCAGCACGAGTGCCGCCACCGTGGCCGCGGCCGCCGTGAGCCACCTGCGCGTCGTTGCGCCCATCCGCTTCACCTCTCTGTGAACCGATTGGTGATCCGCGTCACCGATGGCTTAACGCGCGAGTAACTTGTTCGGACCTCCCCCTGGTGGGTCAATTTCCTCCCGCGCCGAGAGCGTCCCGGAAGTAGCCGGCGAGCTTCTCGACGGCGGGGTCGATGTACTCCTTCTTGTCGTAGAGGTCGACGTGGCTCGCGCCCTCGATCCAGTGGAGCTCCTTGGGGCCGGTGGCGCGCTGGTGGACGTCGACGGCCATCCAGGACGTGACGGCGCGGGTGCCGACGATCTGGAGCAGCGGCCGCGGAGCGATGAGCGGGACGGCGTGGAAGGCGTCGAACGAGGCCAGCTTGTCGACGCTCGGCCAGGCGAGGAACTTCGCGGACCGCTCGTGCTCGCCCCGCGGGGTGCAGTAGTACTCGAAGCCTTCGACACCGTGGGCTCCGCCGAGCGCCTCGGCCTGCGCGGCGGTCTCGGGGAACATGGTCATGACCCCGGGGTCCTCCCCGCGCGCGGCGGCGGTCCGCGCCTGGACGGCGAGCTCGAGCAGCCCCTGGAAGACGGCCGGGTCCTGGGTACCGTCGGCGCCGTACCGGAACTGCCGGGCGACGTCGACCCCGCTGACGGTGGCCACGGCCCGCACCCGCGGATCACCCCCGGCGGCGGCGAGCGAGTAGCCGCCGGAGGCACAGATCCCGAGCAGCCCGATCCGCCGGGCGTCGACCTCCGCCCGGGTGGCGAGGAACGAGACGGCGGCTTTGAAGTCCTCGACGCGCTGGGCGGGGTCTTCCAGCCCGCGGGGCAGTCCCCCGGACTCCCCCTGGTGGGCGGCGTCGAAGGCGAGGGTGACGAAGCCGCGTTCGGCCATCAGCCGGGCGTAGGTCCCGGCGGTCTGTTCCTTGACCCCGGTCCCGGGATGCCCGACGACCAGCGCGGGCCACGGCCCGGCGCCCGCCGGGTCCGGGGTGTGGAGGTGGGCGGCGAGCGGAATGCCGGCGCTGTCGAAACGGACGGTGGTCCTGGCCATTTGGGGGCTCCTCGGAAGGTGGGCGCTTCGGTTTGCTCCACCACAGTCCGCCGGATCCCGGGCGGGCGGGAGAGACAGGTTTCTGCCTGGGAAAGAACCTGCCCCCCTTCGAGTGGCCGCGCGCGGGGACACTGGAGGCATGACGCCGGATGCCGATCCCCGCGCGCTGGGGGCGTACCTCAAGGCCCGCCGAGCCCAGCTGAGCCCGAAGGAGTGCGGGCTCCCCGAGCCGGACGCGCCCCGCAGGGTGGCCGGCCTGCGCCGCGAGGAGGTGGCCTTGCTGGCGTCGATCAGCGTGGACTACTACACGCGCTTGGAGCAGGGCCGCGTCCGGGCGTCGGCGCCGGTCCTGATCACCCTGGCCAGGGCGTTGCGCTTGGACGAAGACCAGCAGCGGTACGTGTACGAGCTGGCAGGCCGAGCCGACGCCCTCCCCCGCAGGCGCAGTGCCCCGCAGCGCGTCCGTCCGGCGATGCGCAGGCTGCTGGCCCAGCTCACCGCCACCCCGGCGCTGGTCTTGGGCAAGCGCCTGGACGTCCTGGCCTGGAACCCGGCGGCAGCGGCCCTGTTCACGGACTTCGAAGCCATCCCCGCGAACCGGCGCAACTACCTGCGCCTGCTGTTCACGAACCCGCAGGTCCGAGAGCTCCACGAGAACTGGAGCCACGACGCCCGCGAAGCGGTGGCGGCCCTGCGCATGGAAGCGGCGGCCGACACGGGCGACCCGGACCTCTCCCGCCTGGTCGGGGACCTGTCGCTCCAGGACAAGGACTTCCGCAGGTGGTGGGCCGAGCACCACGTGAACAACGCGAGCTACGGAACGAAGAACTACAACCACCCACTGGTGGGCAGGCTGACGCTGGACTGCGACACCTGGACCAGCCCGGACGGTTCAGGCCAGCGCCTGATGGTCCTGACAGCGGACCCCGGCACCCCCGACCACGACGCCCTGCTGATCCTCACGGCATGGAAAGCGGAGGATTACCCCCAGAAGCGATAATCACGCCCCAAGAAAAGGCGACCCAACGCCAAAAGGCGAGCCGAAGCCACCCAAAAAACGCAGACTCAAAGCTCAACCCAACCACCCCGGGAACCCAGCCCCCCGTTACCTTTTGGTGGCTCCCGACCAGGGAGTTGTGGTCGCCAGGCACGGTATGACTTGCGCCCCCAGTCGAACCCATGATCCGGGGGGTGGTGTCACCGGGTCTGGTGGCGTCGACCGACCGCTGATAGGGACACGGCCACCTTTGGGTAGGTCTCGTCGTAACGTGGGTGCCGGCGCTCGATGCCCGACTGGTGACCACAACCGACGACCGAACGGCGTGGTGGATGAGCAGCAGCTTCAGCGTGTTCCTCGGCCTGGACGTGGGCAAGGACACCCACCACGCGGTCGGTCTCGACCCCGACGGCAAGCGACTGCATGACGGCCCGCTGCCCAACACCGAACCCAAGCTGAAAGCCCTGTTCGACACGCTCGCAGAGCACGGAACTCTGCTGGTCGTGGTCGACCAGCCCGCCACGATCGGGGCGCTGCCGGTCGCGGTCGCCCGCGCCGCCGGACACCAGGTCGCCTACCTGCCCGGCCTGGCCATGCGCCGCATCGCCGACCTCTACCCCGGCCGCGCGAAGACCGACGCCCGGGACGCGTTCGTCATCGCCGACGCGGCCCGCTCCCTGCCCCACACCCTGCGGCCGGTCGATGTCGGTGACGAGGCGCTGGCCGAGCTGGAGGTGCTGGTCGGGTTCGACGACGACCTGGCCGGCGAAGCCACCCGCATCACCAACCGGATCCGCGGCCTGCTCACCGGCATCCACCCCGCCCTCGAACACGCCATCGGCCCCAAGGTCACCCACCCCGCAGTACTAGAAATCCTCTCCCGCTGCGGCGGCCCAGCCGGCATCGCCAAAGCCGGCCGCCGCAAGCTCACCGCGATCGCCAAAGTCCACGCGCCCCGGATGGGTGAGCGGCTGGTCGAGGCGATCATGGCAGCGCTGGCCGAGCAGACGGTCACCGTCCCCGGCACTGCCGCCGCGGACACCGTCCTTCCGCGCCTGGCTGACAGCTTGAAAGCGGTTCTCCTGCAGCGGAAACAGGTGGCCGAGCAGGTTGAGGGGATACTTGATGCACACCCTCTTGCCGGGGTCCTGACCTCGATGCCCGGCATCGGGGTCAGGACCGCCGCCCGCATCCTGCTCGAGGTCGGCGACGCCTCCAACTTCGCCTCCTCCGGACATCTGGCCGCCTACGCTGGGATCGCCCCGGTCACTCGCAACTCCGGCACCAGCATCAAGGGCGAGCACCCCGCGAGGACCGGCAACCGCCAGCTCAAACGCGCGTTCTTCCTCGCTGCCTTCGCTTCGTTGTCCGACCCGACCAGCAGGGCCTACTACGACCGCAAGCGAGCCGAGGGCAAGAAGCACAACGCCGCGCTGATCTGCCTGGCCCGCCGCCGCTGCGACGTCCTCTACGCCATGCTCCGCAACGGCACCCACTACCGCCAACCCGCGCCCGCCGCGGCTTGACAACCACATAGGGACACCCCCCCGCAACCCCGATCCGAAGCCAAAACACGGCCGGCGGCAGTTTGTCAAGGCACGCTTTCCCGCCTTGACAAACTGCCGCCGGCCGTAGTCACAATTACAGCTTCGGGGTTGCAAACCTCACAACGGATCACAGCCCCGGCAAAGGATCAGCCCTTCAGCAAGGCCCGAGCCATGACAACCTTCTGAATCTGGTTGGTCCCCTCATAGATCTGCGTGATCTTGGCATCCCGCATCATCCGCTCAACCGGGAAGTCCCGCGTGTACCCAGCCCCACCGAAGAGCTGAACGGCATCCGTGGTCACCTCCATGGCGATATCGGACGCGTACGCCTTCGCGGCAGAAGCCATGAACCCGGCCCGCTTGTCCCCCCGCTCGGAAGCAGCAGCCGAGGCGTAAACCAGGTGACGGGCAGCCTCGATCTTGGTCCCCATGTCGGCCAGCATGAACTGAACACCCTGGAACTCGGCGATCGACTTCCCGAACTGCTTGCGGTCCTTCACGTAGGCAACAGCAGCATCAAGGGCACCCTGGGCAATACCCAGCGCCTGCGCACCGATGGTCGGCCGGGTGTGGTCGAGCGTGCGCAGCGCGGTCTTCAGCCCCGAACCCGGCTCACCGATGATCCGGTCCTCGGGAATGGTGCAGTTCTCGAAATAGATCTCCCGGGTCGGCGACCCCTTGATCCCGAGCTTCTTCTCCTTCGGCCCCACCGAGAAACCCGGGTCGTCCTTGTGCACGACGAAGGCCGAAATCCCGTTGGCCTTCTTCTCGGCGTCCGGATCGGTCACGGCCATCACGGTGTACCAGGAGGATTCACCCGCATTGGTGATCCAGCACTTGGTGCCGTTGAGCACCCAGTGGTCACCGTCGAGCCGGGCCCGCGCACGCATGGACGCGGTGTCCGAACCGGCCTCACGCTCCGAAAGCGCGTACGAAGCCGACGCCTCCCCCGAGGCGATCGACGGCAGGACCAGCTTCTTCAGGCTCTCGGAAGCCGACAGGATGATCGGCTGCGTGCCCAGCTTGTTGACCGCCGGGATCAGCGACGCCGAGGCGTCGACCCGGGCGACCTCTTCGATCACGATGCAGGCCCCGACGGCGTCGGCGCCCTGCCCGTCGTACTCCTCACCGATGTGCACGGCGTTGAAACCCGACTTGACCAGCGCGTTGTACGCCTCGATCGGGTAGCGCTCGTTCTCGTCGACCTCCGCCGCGTACGGCGCGATCTCCTTCTCGGCCAGGGCCCGGACCGCGGCCCGCAGCTCCTCGTGCTCCTCGGCAAGCTGGTACAGGCCGTCGGTCACTTCCGGTCACCTTCTCTGCAACGTCGGGAGGGGTCTGTCGATGTTAGCGCTCGTTCACCTGGGTCGTCCTTGTGGCGTTGACCGCAGAATTCGTATGGTCGAGTGATGCCGATCACCGCGCCGACGACGCCGCCCGGTCTGCCCGCCACCCTCGACTACCCCGAAGTCCCCGTCGGTTCGATCCTGGCGGCGGGTGCCGCGCGCTGGGGCGACCGGACGGCCTTCGTCCACGACGGCCGGAGCCTCACCTTCGCCGAGACCCACCGCGCCGCGTGCCGGTTCGCCAACGCGCTGCGCGAGCGCGGCATCGGCCGCGGCGACGTCGTGGCGCTGCACCTGCCGAACTGCCTGGCGTTCCCGGTCGCCTACTACGGCACGCTGCTGGCCGGGGCCACCTTCAGCCCGGCGAACCCGCTGCTCCCGCCGGACGACCTCGCGTTCCAGCTCGCCGACTGCGAGGCGGCGGCCGTGGTGACGTTCGGCCCGGTGGCGGGCACGCTGGCGAGCGTCGCCGGCCGGATCCCGGCCCGGTTCAGCGTCGTCGTCCAGCCGGTCGCCGACCTGGCCGAGGGCGCCGTCGAGTTCGAGGCGTTCCACGCCACGCAGCCGGAAACTGCGCCGGCCGTCGACGTCGACATCCACGCCGACCTCGCCCACCTCGCCTACACCGGCGGCACCACCGGCCGGTCCAAAGGCGTACGGCTGTCGCACCGCAACGTCGTGGTCAACACGCTCCAGCACGCCTGCTGGAGCACCGGCTCGGTCCCGGCGCTCGATGCGCGCGGCGACGTCACGGTCGACCAGCTCGGCGGCGAGGACGAGTGGCCGGCGCGGCTGGGCACCGGCGTCGCGATCAACCTGACCCCGTGGTTCCACGCGATGGGCATCATCGGCGGCCTCAACGCGGCGGTGCTCGCCGGGACGACGATCGTCCTGCACAC
Organism: Amycolatopsis sp. NPDC004747; assembly: GCF_053601335.1. Classification (NCBI taxonomy): domain Bacteria; kingdom Bacillati; phylum Actinomycetota; class Actinomycetes; order Pseudonocardiales; family Pseudonocardiaceae; genus Amycolatopsis; species Amycolatopsis sp. NPDC004747. The sequence continues at coordinate 86,584 of NZ_JBSGBQ010000038.1, forward strand.
GCGCTTCGACCCGGCGGCGTACGTCGCCGACGCCGAGCGGCTCCGCATCACCGGCATCGGCGGCGCGCCGGCCCTGTTCGCGGCCCTGCTCGCGACGCCGTCGTTCCACACCGCCGACCTGTCGTCGGTCCGCTCGATCGGTTCGGGTGCGGCGCCGATGAACCACGCGATGATCAACGCGTTGCGCACGCGGTTCCCGGACGTGGTGATCACCGAGGGTTACGGCCTCACCGAGGCGACGATGGGCGCGGTGATCTCGCCGGCGTACCGGTCGGGCACGCGCAAGGTCGGCTCGGTGGGCGTGCCGATCTTCGACACGGAGGTCAAGATCGTCCCGGCCGAGGGCGGCGAGGACCCGCTGCCGCCGGGCGAGCAGGGCGAGGTCTGCCTGCGCGGGCCGCAGATCATGCTCGGCTACCGCAACCGCCCCGCCGAGACGGCGGCGGCGCTGGTGGACGGCTGGCTGCACACGGGCGACATCGGCATCCTCGACGCGGACGGCTACTTGTCCATTGTGGACCGCAAGAAGGACATGCTGCTGTACAAGGGTTACAACGTCTTCCCCCGCGAGCTGGAGGAGCTGCTGGTCACGATGCCGGGCGTCGCGGCGGCCGCGGTGGTGGGCCGCCCCGACCCCGACGTCGGCGAGCTGCCGGTGGCGTTCGTGGTGCCCCGCGGCTCGCTCGACGCGGACGGGCTGATGGCCGCAGTCAACGAGAAGGTGCTGCCGTACAAGCGGTTGCGCGAGGTGCACGTGGTCGAGCAGATCCCGGTGTCCGCGGCGGGGAAGGTGCTGAAGCGCGAGCTGAGGCAGCAGCTGGCCGGTGAGCCGGGCTAGGACGTGGGCTTGAACCGGCAGGCGGCGGGCTGCGCCAGGCAGTCGTGCCGCTGAGGACCTTCGATGCGCATGGTGTACTCGACCCGGTGGGGTCCCCACGCGGTCGTCGCGAAGGCAGGCTGCCCGGCGGGCGGCACGACGACGGTGTGCTTGTCGCCGCGGTAGGAGTACTCGATGCGGACGCGCCAGAGGCAGAAGCACCGCTCGGTCTTCGCACGGATGACGAGGTGCTCCGGCTTGCCCTGCTCGACGAACCGGATCTTGCCGTCGGAGAGGTAGGGCCGCGCACCGGCGGAGTCTCCCGGGACGAGCGCGGGGATTTCGACGCCGGCCCCGGAATCGAGCCGGAACTCGACGAGGGCGGCCTCCTCGCTGCCCTGCGGATCGGCGACGAAGGCGGTCCCGTCCAGCGGCTTCCGCCGCTCCTCGACGACGGCGGTGATGGTCTCGATGTCGATCCGCCCCGCGCGGTGGCTTTCCAGGGTGACCTGCTGCCCGGAGGTGCCGAGCTGGGCGTGGGTGTGCTGCCGCACCTCGTCCAGCACCCGGCTCGACGCAGTCGAATCGAGCACGGCATCGGTGGCCCAGTACTGCCCGGCGACCAGTTCGGGATAGCTGTCCCCACGGACGGACAGGACATCATCGGAGAAGAGATCCCGCGTCCGGTCGATGGCGAACGGAGCCACCCCGGGCACGGCAACGGCCAGCACGAGCGGGGTAACGGTGGCGAGAAGCCACTTCGGCGCGCGGCCGAGCCCCCGCCACCAGGCGAGCCCGCGATTGGGTCGCCGGGCGGGCCGGAGGGAGGTACTACGCCCGGCGACGACGGGCTTCCGCTTCCGGTTCACGCCTGGACGCCTTCCTGTGCCGGGTCGGTGCCGGACGCTGCGCGGGGATCCGCCTGAGACTCGACCGGTTCGGCTCGCGTATCCGGCGCTGGCGGCCCAGCCTCGGGCGCCGGGTCCGGCTCGGCGCTCGGCGCCCGCCCTGCCAACAAATCCACGCCCTGCGGCTCGCCATCGGCCCCCGCTTCCGGCTCCGCCTGCAGTACGGCCACCGACCCCACTCCCGGCGGGTTGCTCTCCGCCCGCGCTTCCGCCTCCGGCGCCGGGCCTCGCTCGGGCGCCGGGGCCGGGTCCTGCTCGGCCGCCGACTCCGGTTTCTCGGTCATGCGCGGGCCGCCCACCACCGCCAGCAGCGGGACCGCCGCCAAGGCCGCGAAGTAGCCGAGGCCCAGGGCCAGCTCGTCGCGCTGGGCGCTGAGGCGGTTCGCGAAACCCGTTGGGTCCCACAGCAACCACGCGTTGATCAGCAGCACGCCATACAAGCCGCCGCACACGTACAGCGCCGCCAGGCGGGCCGCCTCCCGGCGCCAGCCCGTTGTCAGTGCCGTGGCCACCAGCAGCACCAGCGTGGCGATCAGCCCCGCCCGGTAGATCGCGGGCCAGCCGGTCACCACCGCCGGCAGGGTGCCCTCCGTGTTGTCGATCTCGAACCACGGCAGCGCCTGGGACAGCACCACGAGCGGGACCGCGAGAGCCAGCGCCGTCAAGCGCACCACCGGGGTGCGGCGCGCCGGCGCCGGGCCGGCCGGCGTCGCCAGCGGGATGCGCGTTGCCGCCGGGACGCCCGCGATCGCCACGCCCAGGCCGAGGAACAGCAGGCCCGTCGTGTAGAACACCAGGCCCTGGGTCGGCGTCACCAGGAGATCCGGCTTCGCGCGCTCCAGGTCCAGCCCCGCCGACGGCAGGCTCGCGCCCAGGTCGGCCGCGTTGGCCCGCAGCCCGACGAACAGCGCCGTCAGGGCCGGCAGCGGCGCGCACACCGCCACCACCAGCCACCGGACCCCGGCCCGCCTGCGCGCCGCCGCGAAGGCGATGACCGCGGCCACCGCCGTGAGGACCAGGAGCACCGCGAACGTCGGGCCCTGGCGCTCGATGCTCGTCACCATCAACGTGAACGCCGAGGCCCGCGGCCCGGTCCGGACCGACACCCAGGGGAACGTCAGCGCGACGACGGCCAGCCCGGCACCGACGCCCGCCAGGACGACCCCGGCGAGCCAGGGCACCGAGACGCCGTCGGCCGTCCGGGAATCCGCCATCTCTCGCCCCCAAGCCTCGGCAACCGGACCCGGACCTTAGCCGGTTCTCCCGGGCGCCGGAGGCGAATCCGAAGAGGACGCCACGAACGGATCGATCAGTGACCGGTCTTCTCGCGCAACGCCGCGTCCTTGTCCAGGACCAGCTTCTCCAGGTCCGCCTGGAACTTCGCCATCTTCGCGCGCAGGCCTTCGTCGGACGCCGCCAGGATGCGGACCGCCAGGAGGCCCGCGTTGCGCGCGCCACCCACCGAGACCGTGGCCACCGGGACCCCCGCCGGCATCTGGACGATCGACAGCAGGGAGTCCAGGCCGTCCAGGTACTTCAGCGGGACCGGGACGCCGATCACCGGCAGCACCGTCGCCGACGCCACCATGCCGGGCAGGTGGGCCGCCCCGCCCGCGCCCGCGATGATCACGCGAAGGCCACGCGAAGCCGCCGACGTCGCGTAGTCCAGCATGCGCTGCGGCGTCCGGTGCGCCGAGTAGACGCCGACCTCGTACTCGACGCCGAACTCGTCCAGGGCCGCGCCCGCCGCCTCCAGCGTCGGCCAGTCCGAGTCGCTGCCCATGATCACGCCCACCTGCGGCGCCATACCGACCTCTCCCGTCAGTGGATTTCGTAGCCGTCGAGCCAGACGGCGTGGGACAGCCAGTGCGCCGACAGCAGCGCGCGGTTGCGCAGGTCCTCCATGCGCTCGCCGGTGAAGTTCACGTGCCCGAGCTTGCGGCCCGGCCGTTCCTGCTTGCCGTACAGGTGCACCCGCGCCTCCGGGTACCGCGCGAACAGGTGGTGCAGCCGCTCGTCCGGGCCCATCTCGGGCAGCTCCGGCGCGCCGAGCACGTTCGCCATCACGCACGCGGGCGCGATCAGGTCCGTCCGGCCCAGCGGGTAGTCGAGCACCGCCCGCAGGTGCTGCTCGAACTGGGACGTGCGCGAGCCGTCCATGGTCCAGTGCCCGGAGTTGTGCGGGCGCATCGCCAGCTCGTTCACCAGCAGCCCGGTGTCGGTCTCGAACAGCTCCACCGCGAGCAGCCCGGTGACGTCCAGCGTCGACGCGATCCGCAGCGCCAGGTCCTGCGCCTCGTGCACCCGCGAGTCGTCCAGCCCCGGCGCCGGGGCCAGGACCTCGGTGTTGATGCCGCCGGTCTGCACCGTCTCGACCACCGGGTACGCCGCGCCCTGGCCGAAGGGCGAGCGGGCGACGAGCGCGGACAGCTCCCGCCGCATCGCCACCTTCGCCTCCACCAGCAGCGCCGTGCCCGCTTCGAGCAGCTCCGGCACGGTCTCACGCGCGTGCTGCGCGGTGTCGAGCATCCACACGCCACGGCCGTCGTACCCGCCGGTCGCCGCCTTGAGCACCACCGGCCAGCCGTGCTCGCCGCCGAAGGCGACCACGTCGTCCACAGAGGACACCTCGGCGAACGCCGGGCCCGGGACGCCGAGGCCCGCCATCATCTCGCGCATCACGAGCTTGTTCTGCGCGAAACCCAGCGCGCTCGCCGCCGGCCGGATGACGTGGCCCTCCATGGCCAGCGTCAGCAGGTGCTCGCCCGGCACGTGCTCGTGGTCGAAGGTGAGCACGTCGACCGAGGCCGCGAACTTCCGCAGCGCGTCGAGATCGGTGTGGTGCCCCAGCGTGACGTCGCCGGCGACGAGCCCCGCGGCTTCGTTCTCGCCCGCGGCGAGCACGCGCAGGGACTGGCCGAGGGAAATCGCCGCCTGGTGGGTCATCCGGGCCAGCTGGCCGCCGCCCACCATGCCCACGACGGGCAGACCGGTGTTTTTGTCCATAGCGCCGATCAGCCTAAACGGTCACCAGGCGGGTCGAGCGCCGGACCAGACGTAGCTCACGCGCCGCCAGCCCGAGGATGCCGCCCGCCGCCGCGAGCACGTAGACGTTGCCGACGACCGACCAGCCCAGGCCCCAGCGGAACTCCGCCTCCCCGCCGTTGGGCACGAGCATCACGATCTGCGAGAGGAACAGCGCCGCGACCGCCGCCGCGGCCCACCAGCGCGCCTTCACCAGCAGCAGCGTGATCAAGGGCACGCACCAGACCCAGTGGTGCGACCACGACACCGGCGACAGCAGCAGCCCGTAGAACGCCGTCACGAGCAGCGCGGCCGCGTCCTCGCCACGCCGGTGCAGCCGCACCACCAGCCACACCGCGGGCACGGCGAGCACCGCCGCCACCCCGACCGCCACCGCCAGCGACCAGGGAGCCAGCGCCGAGGCCCGGTTGACCAGCCCGTTGAGCGACTGGTTGAAGATCCAGTGCACCGACCCGACCCGGCTCGGGTCGGTCGCCGAATCCCGCCAGAACCGCACCGCGTCGACCGGGATGACCGCGAACATCACCGCTTCGAGCACCGCGAACGTGCCCAGGGCCCGCAGCCCGTCCTTCCACCGGCCGGTGAAGAACAGGTGCGGCACGAAGATCAGCGGGGTGAGCTTGATCGCCGCTGCCACGCCGATCGGCACACCCGCCCACCGCGACCCGCGCAGGGACAGCACCAGGACGTCCACCACCACGAACGCCATCAGTATCAAGTTGATCTGGCCCAGGAACAGCGTCTTCCACACCGGTTCCAGCGCCAGCGCGATGGCCGTTCCCGCCGGCAGCGCCCACCACCTTCTTCCCAGAAGGGATGTGCTCCCCGGCGACGACGAAACCACCGTGATGACGACCATAAGGGCGACCACCGACAAAACCGCGATCACGCCCCAGACCAGGCCCGATGGCACGAGGGCGAGCGGCAGGAACAGCGGCGCGGCGGCCGGGGTGTAGGTGAACGGCAGCCGCACCCAGTCCGGCAGCGCGGTCAGCACGTCCCGCGTGTAGAGCGGGTCGCCGTGCAGCAGCGTCAGCGCCCCCGCGCGGTACACGGCGCTGTCCGCGCCCAGGTGCCACCCGGCCAGCCAGACGACGACCCCGAAAGCCAGGACGAGCAGCGCGAGAACCCCGGCGAGAACGCGGCCGGTGCGCGCCTCAGACGCCGGCGGGGACGTCGACATCCGTGGCCGCCTTCTTCCGCGCTCGCCGCAGCAGTCCCCAGCGCAGGATCAGCGCGAGCGCCAGCACGACGGGCATCAGGATGTAGGCGTCCCCCAGCACGTTCTGCCACACCTTCCAGTGCAGCTCGACGTTGCGGCCGTTCGGCAGGATCAGCAGCACGCAGCTGACGAACACGAACGCCACCAGCCCGGTCCCGACCCAGCGCCGCCACGCCGTCTTCGGGGTGGTCTTCGGCAGCCGCGAGACCAGCAGCACGATCAGCGGGATCACCCACACCCAGTGGTGGGTCCACGAGATCGGCGAAATCAGCAGCGTCCAGAACGCGGTGACGAGCAGCGCGGCGAGCGCCTGGCCCTTGCGGTGGAAGCGCATCAGCAGCCACAGCGCCGGGATCGCGAGCAGGAAGCCGATGCCCATCGCCGCCTTGGACGCCCACGGCGCGAGGTCGGTGGCCCGGTTCATCAGCGCGTTCAGCGACTGGTTGCCCGCCCAGTGCACCGGCCCGATGCGGCCGGTGTCGGGCAGCGTGACCGTCCAGTACTTGGCCGCGTCGTGCGAGTTGATCAGGAACATCAGGCCCTGGAGCAGCACGAACGTCGCGAACCCGCGGATGGCGTCCATCCGGCGGCCGGTGATGAACAGGTGCCCGAGGAACACCAGCGGCGTCAGCTTGATCGCCGCCGCGACGCCGACCAGGACGCCGCCCCACCGGCTCCCGCGCGCGCCGATGACCAGCATGTCCAGCAGGATCATGGCCATCAGGATCAGGTTGATCTGGCCGAGGAAGATCGTCCGCCACACCGGCTCGAGGGCGAGGAAGACCAGGAAGAACACGATGGTCGAGCGGGCAGGCGAGGCCCACCAGCGCGGCCCGTCGGAGGCGGGCCGCGGCAGCGCGCCGATCGCGATCCGGATCGACAGCGCCATCGCCCCCAGCGAGACAGCGGTGATCAGGCCCCACGAGATCTGCGTCGGGAACGCCGCGAGCGGGACGAAGATCAGCGCCGCCGTCGGCGGGTAGGTGAACGGCAGCAGCGCCCACCACGGCTCGTTGGGCAGCGTGTTGGCGTCGTAGAGCGAGTCGCCGTTCAGCAGCGTCAGCGCGCCGGCCCGGTAGACCGCGCTGTCGACGCCGAGCACCCAGTCGTGCTGCCAGCCGTAGATGCCGTACCCGATCGCGACCAGCGGAATCACCGCGAGGATCAGGATCGACCGCGGGCGGACGGACAGGCGGGCGAGTGACTTGCGCAGGGCCAGGCGGTGCTGGGGTCTGGCCGCGACTTCGCCGCCGACGTCGGTGGGTACGGTCCGGGTCACCGCACCAGGAAATCATGACCGGGCACGTCCCGGTCCGAAGGGTCCGGGCAGAACCGGGCTTTTCCGGCGTTCTAGGCGCGTGCGAGGTGGGCCAGCAGGTCGCAGGCGAGCTCGTGGGTGGCGGGCAGCCGCACCGCCGAGACGCGGGGTCTGCCCACGTCCGCGAGCTGCGCGTCGACCGACAGCCGCTCGTGCAGCGCCCTTCGCAGCGCGACGCCGTGCGAAGCGACCCGCTCGTCCTTCGGGACCAGGGCCGCGACGACGGACGGGCCCAGCGAAGCGACGCTCTGGCCGCTGTCGAACACCGCCCGCAGCGCGTCCGCGACCAGGATCATCCCGGTCAGCCGCGGGAACCCGGCGACGGCGGTGAGGTCGAGCGAGACGACGAGCAGCACGTGGTCCTCGGCGGCGGGCCGCTCGCGCGCCTCGGCGGCGCGGTAGACCTCCGCGAGCCGGGTGCGGAGGTAGGCCGCCGACGGCAGGCCGGTCAGCGGGTCGGTGACCTCGGTGTGCACGAGCTGGTCGGTGGCCACGTCCGCCCAGGCCAGCGCGGTGGTCCGGAGCAGCCGCGCGGGCGTGGCGTCGACGTCCGGCGAGACGAACCCGTCGTCGCCGTGGCCGAGCACCGCGTGCAGCGCGGCCAGGTCGGCGAGGGTCTCGGCGAGCCCCGCACCGGCCGCCGCACGGGCCCTGGCCAGCCCGGCGAGCGCGGTTTCGGCGGCTTCGACACCGCCCTTCGCCATCACCGCCGCGCAGACGGCGTCGACCTCGGGCAGGGCCCAGTCGCTGGGGAACCGCCAGCCCGCGGCGAGGCTGGCCGTGCGCCAGCGGGCCCGCAGCGCACGCAGGGACGCATCCCGCTCGGCCTGCGTTGGCGGGGTGTCGGGCGTGTCACCGGAGCCGGGCCGCGCAGCCGGAACATCCACTGGCCACCCGCCCCTTTCGTCCGGTTCGCAACGATCTTGTCCTTGGCTTCAGGATGTGGACGTACCCCGATGGGCACCGTGACGCGTACTGACCGGTTTTTGTCGTGGAGCTTTTCACCGGACCGGCCCAGGGGTGGGTGATTTTGCTCCGCCGTCGGAGTCATCACCCCGACCACGACGTGACCGCCGGAGGTGGGTCAGTCACACTTGTCTCGCGTCCCGGATCGGCCTGTAATGGCAGGTCCTGGCTCTAGCCGACCGAGGAGTGCCGTGTCCACCGTTCCCGCCGATCTCAGCGGAAAGAGTGACGCCGAGCTGATCGCGGAGGTCCGCTCCGGGACGATCGCGTCGTACGGCACGCTCTACGAACGGCACGCAGGTGCGGCCCGCAATCTGGCTCGTCAGCTGGCCCGTTCGAGCTCCGAAGCCGACGATCTCGTGTCCGAGGCGTTCGCCAAGGTGCTCGACACGCTCCGTGGCGGCAAAGGCCCGGACACAGCCTTCCGGGCGTACTTGCTGACGGCCCTGCGTCACACGGCGTACGACCGCACGCGCAAGGAGCGCCGGGTCGACCTCAACGAGGACATGACCGAAGTCGGCGGCGCCGCGGCCGAGGCGCTCACCGTGCCGTTCTCCGACACCGCGGTCGCCGGGCTCGAGCGGACGATGGCCGCCAAGGCGTTCGCGCGGCTGCCGGAACGCTGGCAGGCGGTGCTGTGGCACACCGAGATCGAGCAGCAGAGCCCGGCCGAGGTCGCGCCGTTGCTGGGCCTGACCGCGAACGGCGTTTCCGCGCTCGCCTACCGCGCCCGAGAAGGCCTCCGCCAGGCCTACCTGCAGGTCCACCTGCAGGAAAACGCCGAGGAACGCTGCCGCGCCTGCGCCGATCGGCTCGGCGCGTGGACCCGCGACGGCCTGTCCAAACGCGAACGCGCCCAGGTCGAGAGCCACCTCGACGAGTGCGACCGGTGCCGGGCGCTCGCCGCGGAGCTCGCCGACGTCAACGGCGGGCTGCGCGCGATCATCGCGCCGATCGTCCTGGGCGGCGCCGCACTGGGCTACCTCGCCACCATCGGTGCCGCGAAGGCGAGCGCGGCCACCGCGGCCGCCGCGGCACCGGCGGCGGCCGCCCCC